>ONJY01000055.1 GCA_900318275.1 uncultured Bacteroidales bacterium
AGTACAACGGCTATTATGAAAAAAAACCGAACATGTTCATCATCATTAAGTTTTACCGCTCCCAACAATGGAAAGAAACTGATAATCCGTATCATTGACCCTTTTGAGCCCGGGGTAAAAGAAGTGGCTTCCATTCCCCCATTGGAGCCCGGAGCCGAAGCCGAGCCGGATGAGGAAGAAGACACCTCAACACCGGGTGATGATGACGATAGCGATGAGGAATATGACGACCCGAGTGACACTGAGGCTGATGAGAATGCCGACGACGAGGACTGGTCTCTGCCCGATATTGATTTCGGCTCCATGTCGCACGAAATTGAGCACATCATCGATGAATGGTTTTCAGGCGACCCGTTGGGTCTTGACCGTGCGGCCACGCCCGGTGAGGCGTTGGGTATAGGTGCGATTGGCGCGCTGATATCGTTGCTGCTGGGCGGTGGTGTAGGCGGAGCCTTCGGCGGTGGCGTGGGTGGAGCCGGAGGCGCTGCCGGTGGCAGTTTCCCGCCCCCCATCGAGGGCGGTGCCGGCGGGCCGCCTCCCCTGGAGAATCCCTATCAGGGAATAGAGGACAAGTATGTGACCCGCGACCCCGACGGTAGCATCACCATCCGCGACCCCATCACCGGCGAGCAAAAACTATACTTGCCCGACGGGCATGGAGGCTATGACAACCCGCTTGGCGGCGGATTCCAGAGCGAGCAAGACATGCTCGAGCACCTGTCGTACCTTGATCGCAACAGATACCCCTTGTCGCAGGACGCCGCCACGGCAGCCCGGAACCAGGCCGCACAACATCAGCAATGGGAAGAGCATTCGCTGCGCGACGCCGAGCGCGGCTACAGCGACGAGTCGGCCGACTACAAGAAGTGGAGGGAAGAGGAGGAGCGAAAGACGGAGCAGATCATCAAACTCGCCGACAAGTATTTCACCGCGGCCGACGAAGAGTCGGTCAGGCGGGCTATCAAAGAAGAGCAGATCAAGGCCGGCATCGAGTCGGCCAAGCAGGAGTCCATCGCCGCCGACAACAACGTGGTGGTCGTTGGCCTGGAGAGCACGAAGAACGTGGCGTCCACATCGCTGGTGCTGATACCGATGGCGCTGAGCGGCGTGGGCACGGTCTCGGCAGCCACGATGGCCAATGCGAAACTTGTGCAGAGTGGTTTCTCTTTTGCCGACTCGGTGATTACTAAAGTGGGCGATGCCTACGTCGAGGGTAAAAGTATTGGCAAGGCCACTGCGCATGGCGTGACCGAAGGCTTGGTGAAAGTGGCCCAGAACTATGCCAGTGACATCGGCGGCGCGGCTGCCGGGAAACTGGCCGGCGCGTCGAGCGAGCTTGTCAAGAAGGGTGTGGAGCTTGGCACCGAGGCCGCGGTGGTGATAGGCGGCAAGGGCGTCACGGATGGATTAGACGAATATGCCGAAAGCGGCGACCTGAGTAAGGCCCTCGACAAGGCTAAGGCTGGCATGGCCGAAGAAGCCAAGAAGCACCTTGTCAACAAGACGATGGAATATGGCATCGACAAGGGCAAGGAATATATAAAATCAAAGATGCCGTCGGCCGTTGAGAGCACAAGGATGAAGGCCGACACTGCCGCCAAGACGGTGACGACGAGGCAGCAAGCCGTCACCCGCACGCAGCAGCAGGTGAGCAGTGCGAAGCAGCGTGTCACCAACGCCCAACAAAGCGCTCAACGCTCGCAGCAAAAGTTGACCCGAGCCCAAAGTAAGGCCTCCTCGGCGAGCAAGAATCTGACCAATGCCAACAAGAGGGTGGACGCCGCCCAGAAGCAGCTGAGTCAGGCCAAGACCCCCGAGGCGAAGAGCCGTGCCGAAGCCCAGTTGGCCGCTGCCCAAAAAAATGCCGCAAAGGCCCAGCAAAAGTACGAAAAGGCCAGCAGCGAACTGAGGACGGCTGATCGCGTCAACACGGCGACCCAGCGTGCGGCGGTGAATGCCGAGCACGACTTGCAGAAGGCTCAGATGGGCGCTCAGAAGGCCCAGAGCGACTTGAAAACCGCCACAGCCCAGCGCGACCAGGCCATGCGCGATGCCTGGGCCGCCGAGCAGCAGGCTCAGGTTGACAAGTTCAACGACAAGAAAATGGCCCACATGACCGGCAACGACATCGTGGGCGGCTACCGTGCCGTAGAGGAGCACCTTGAGAACTTGGGTAAAATCGATAAGAATAACGAATAACTTGAAATTACAGATAATGAGACCAAAAGCCGGAGGTATAGAAATTGTAAAGGAACTAATTTCCTGTAGATTAACTTCTATGGCAACATCACGTTCACATTACTATAAAACTGCAGCGTGTCTGGTGGCTCTGCTGACCTGCTGGTTCAGTGCCGGAGCGAGTACACGAACAGTACAGCTACCTATCGGCAAACTTGTTTACACCATCACCAATCTGGGCGACACCCTGACCGTTGAAAAAGAATCCAACCTGAATCATTATCTTCTGTATAACAGACAGATAAATTCTAACATCGTGGGTGATAGATTGGGCGCAGGGAACTTGATAAATGTTGACATCACCTATTATCCCGACAACAATGGAGAAGGGGTGTGTACCGAACTCACTTTGGAAGCCTGTAAATTCTTGACTTGTGTTGATCCCCAAATCACTTCTAGTTATAGTAGGCATTTTAAAGGTACTCGCGAAGAGGAATATAGAAGTATGGAGGGGGAATATATGCCATATTACTGCATAACGCGAATGTCCCCCCACAAGATCAACCGCACATTTCGTGTCAATCAGGACATCACCGAAAAGATAAAGCTATTTTATATCGGCGTGGAGTTTTATGTGCGTAATGATGAAGCCGTTCCGTATGAGTGTTT
>ONJY01000054.1 GCA_900318275.1 uncultured Bacteroidales bacterium
CACCTGGAGCGGCCTCACCGTCCACGTCTACGGCTTCACCATCGGCGCCGGCCGCGACAACCTCGGCCTCGGCTCCCCCTCCGCCTACGTCGGAACCGGCAACGTGGGATAATCTTCCACAACTTCCATCACCGCACAGGGCCTCCATCCGGGAGGCTCTGTGCTTTTTTCTCAGAAGCAGAAACTGAATATCATGTTATCATATCCCCCTTTTTTCTTCTACGAGGAATAATATTTCCCCCTGAAATGCGTTCTTGTTTTGTCGGCATCGGGGACGCCGGCAAAGAATAAAAACAAACAGGATATGAAGATAGGAGTTATAATAGCCATGGATATCGAGTATCGGCAGATGCACGATGCTCTGGGTGGTGACACAGGTCGCCTCGGCAACAATGAGATTATATTGTGGCAGTGTGGCATTGGAAAGGTAAACGCCGCCGTTGGTACCATGCGCCTCATCCAGAAGCACCACCCCGACGCCATCATCTCCACTGGTCTTGCCGGAGGCATCGATCCGCTGATGCACGTTATGGATGTGTTGGCTGCAACACAGAGTGTTTACCATGATGTGGACTGCGGTGTCGGTCTCGACTGCGTACGCGGTCAGGTGCAAGGCCTTCCGGTACGCTTCGACGCTGACCAGCATCTGCTCGACCATGCACTCGCAATCCCGCTCGCTGACGGCGAACGCCTGATGACAGGTCTTATATGTACTGGAGACCAGTTCATCACTGACAGGGAAGCCCTCAACAGCATTAAGCGTAACTTCGTCGACGGCCTGGCTTGCGACATGGAGAGCGCTGCAATAGCGCAGACATGCTATCTGGAAGGAATACCATTTATGAGCCTTCGCATTATAAGCGATACACCTGGTAACACCGATAACCACCAGCAGCAGTGGGCGGACTTCCTCGCCTCGATGTGCGACCGCTCGTTCAGGTTCGTGAAAACATATTTAAGCACGATTTAACAATATATACACATGGAAGTAATACAGAGCTTTACCATCGACCATACCCACCTGAAGCCAGGTATCTATGTGTCGCGTATCGACAAAGGCTTCACCACCTTCGACCTGCGTATCACCGAGCCTAACCGTGAGCCTGCGGTGGCACCGTCGGCCATGCATAGTCTTGAACATCTGATGG
The DNA here is from genome assembly GCA_900318275.1 of uncultured Bacteroidales bacterium. Lineage (GTDB taxonomy): Bacteria > Bacteroidota > Bacteroidia > Bacteroidales > P3 > Colimorpha. The sequence goes on from ONJY01000054.1 coordinate 1,149, forward strand.
CCACGTGGTTCCGCAACTCGTCGGCCAAGGACGACGTTGTGTATGTGGGACCCATGGGTTGCCTCACAGGTATGTATGTCATCATGACGGGCAATTACTCCGTAGAGGATATGCGCCAACTCACCATGCAGTGCCTCGAATGGATACTCACCCAGAAAGAAGTTCCCGCTACCACCCCAGAGACCTGCGGCAACTGCCTGCTACACGACTTGCCTATGTGCCATTGGGAGTCACGCCGCTACCTCGACCGTCTGCGCAACGACTTCCATTGCGAGTATACCAAGTTGCAAGTCACGCTGTCTGACGGCAAGGTGTTTGCCGACGCATAAGCATGCTGCAGTAGGAATTAAAACTCATAGATGTACGACCACTCAATGAAATCTATGTGGTCATAGTGCACTTTCATGCCGGCGCCGACCAGATGATGGCCGGCGTCGCCTATTCTGTAGTACACCGCCACGCGCTCATAGTACTGCTCCCAGTTAAGGGGGTAGTAGGCCAGATAGTGTGCCAGACCGAGACGCAGTGTCAGTGGACCCCACTGTGTGTCGAAGAAGCCGAAGGCGGCAGGATATACGGGCAGCTCGCCCTCGGGAGCCATACGGCGGTGGGAGAAGTTATAGCTCAGGTCCAGAGCACCGCCTATGGCAAAGCAGGGATGCACCTGTCTTATGTAGCCCAGCTGTAGCAAGTAGGTGGGGTAGAATATGATGTCGTCGATATCGTCGTAGCGTGACATGACGGCTCCCGGAGCTAAAAGCAGAAAGGTGCGTCCGTAGGCGTGGAAGGTGCTGTCGCCGAAGAACGATGGTCGGTGGCTATAGGAACGGCGCGCGGGACCGAAGCGCAAGCCCAGCTCCGCCTGCAGGTAGTTGAGACCGTGGTTGGGCTTGTAGAGGTAGCCGTTGCTGGAATGCACCAGCTTGCCCGTCAGCGTCAGCGTGAGGCGCTCAGATAGCGGCTGCTCATACATGAAACCGAGGTCTATCAGGCAGTTTAGCGGCGACCCTATGAAGCTGTTTGAGGTGTCGTGGGTGACGCTGTATGGCTTGGTGTACATCGACAGGCCCACGCTATAGGTCCAGCTCAGATGTCCTATCAACGGACCGTTGAGAGTCCATGCCAGCCCCAGGCGGTCGCCAGCCACGCTGTTCCAGATGTGTGCGTAGTTCATACGCACTCCTATCATCGGCTCGTCCCAGAACCGATGCCAGAAGACCGAAGTGTCATCGTGATTCCATAGTGCCGCCACATCGATTCCGCCCGTCGGCGACCGTCCGTCGAAGGGCGAGCCGTTGGTGGCTATCACCGTCCCCGCAGTGCCGCTGACGGAATAATGAGTAGGTTGCCCCACGGCGGAGGAGGTAAAAGGTGAAAGGTGAGAGGTGAGAGGTGAAAGGTGAAAGGTGAAAAGCAGGGCGACGATAATGGCACGCCCTATACCTTTCACCTTATACCTTTCACCTTTCACTTTATCTCAATAACCCATAACCTATAACCCTTCACTTTAACTATTCTGCGCGGAAGGAGGCGAGGTCGGCCTCGCTGAAGTGCATCACGTAGTAGGCCTTTGCGCAGACGTCCTCCTCGGTCATGCGCACGTAGACGTTGGCGCTCTTGGCGAAGAGTTCGGCGTTGCGGGTGGCGTCGTCCATGATGAGGAGCGACATGATGATTTCGGCGGTCATGTCGTAGAGTCGGCGCGCCAGGAAGTCGTGGACGTCCTCGTTGCCCTGCTCCTTGACATAGTTGACGGCCTTCTCGTAGAGGTCCACCAGCGGTGCTATGCGAGCCTTCAGCGGCTTCATCTCGTCGCTCACCTCGCTCTGCATCATGTCCTTGATGACCTGCAGGTAGGTGCCGTTGGTGACATAGCGGATTGCCGCCACCACCTGAAGCTGGGTCGTACCTTCGTAGATGCTGAAGATGCGGGCGTCGCGGTAGAGGCGCTGGCTCTTGTATTCCATTATGAAGCCCGAGCCGCCGTGTATGCTTATGGCATCGTAAGCGTTCTGCGAGGCGTATTCGCTGTTCATGCCCTTGGCCAGCGGCGTGAAGGCGTCGGCCAGCTTAGAGTACTGCTTCATCTCGTTGCGCTCCTCGGGGGTGAGCTTGCGGTCGCGCTGGATGTCCTCGAGGCTCTTGTAGATGTCCACATAGCGGCTGGTGCAGTAGAGCAGCGAGCGGCCGGCGTCGAGCTTGGCTTTCATGCGGCTGAGCATGTCGTAGACGGCGGGGAAGTTGATGATTTTCTCGCCGAACTGGGC
>ONJY01000052.1 GCA_900318275.1 uncultured Bacteroidales bacterium
GGTTGTACATGTACGAGGTGCAGTCGTAATAGGCCATGCGGTTGTTGGCGTTGAGGGTGCTGGGGTCAATCTCATTCATGGTGAGCACGGCCTCCCCGAAGAACCCCGTCCTGACGTATTGCTCCATGAGCTGGCATTTGCACTTGTCTGCCTTGTCATTGTCTCTTAGGCGCTCGGCGGCGTTGAGGCTGAGGTGCAGATAGTGGAGGGCCAGGTCGGTCTTGTAGGTGCGGGTTAGCTGGTAGAGCTGCTGGGCGATGTCGTAGCGCACGCTCCACGACGAGGCACTGTTGTAGGTGGCTTGCAGCGTGCTTATGCGCTCCTCGCGCTGCTCTCTGAGCGCCTTGCTGTCGGCAATGGCTTTGTCGAGTACGTGCAACAGACTGTCGTTGATATACTTTATATCTTTCGTGTCTTGGCCGTTTGCCGCCTCGGCGGGAAGAAAGAGAAACGATGCAATGATGATAAGAAAAGTCCGAAACTGGTCCATACTGATAAGATTTTTTTTACGGTTCAAAGTTATTAATAATTTGCGACAATTTAAAATAAATGATGATTAATTTGAAATTCAGCCACGGCAACAATATGACAAAAAACGACATTTTTTGTGCGACTTTTGAGTTTAATACATATATGGAGTTGCCAAGATGCGTCCAGGAGATGGCTTTGGGTGTCTTCCGTTGAGAGACTAACTGACAGTTTTTAAATAATATACCAAACAAGCACTATGATGAGAAAAGCTACGTATTTGCTGGGCTTGCTGTTGTTCTCGCTGACATCAGTTGCCCATCAGCCGATGGTGGCCAGCGCCTCAGGCGGCCGTGGTGCCGCTCACCGCACCCGAGGACACTTCGGCCCCTTCCTATACCCTGTCCTGCCGCCGTGAGGGCAAGTGGGTGCCGGTGGCTGACGGTAAAGAGACCCGCTCGGGCCGTGTGAGCATCCTCCGTTTTCCCACTGTCTGGGGCGATGCCGTACGCGTGTCGTTCAGCGGCCAGGTCGGGCAGGTGTCGGTAGCCGAGTTCGGTGTCTATAATGAGAGAAGATGAGAGACGGAAAATAATATACTATTTTTTTTATCAAAACATTAATATGAAGCACATTAAATTTATTGTTACGGCATTGTTTCTCGCAGGTGGAATGGCATCTGCCAGTGCCATTGACTACACCTCGTATGTGGACCCCTACATAGGCTCAGACGGCCATGGCCACGTGTTCGTGGGTGCCAGCGTGCCTTTCGGGCAAGTGCAGCTCGGACCCATGAATATATACAAAGGATGGGACTGGTCGTCGGGCTACCACTACAGCGACTCTGTCGTCGTTGGTTTCAGCCACAACCATCTCAGCGGCACGGGCTGCTCTGACCTGGGAGACATCAGCCTCATGCCTTATACCGGCAAGGTGCGCACCTCACAGGGCAAGCAGACCGACATCTCAGGGGCCGCCTCGTCGCTCTACAGCCATAAGAACGAGCGGGTAAGCCCCGGCTACTACAGCGTGGCGCTCGCCAATGGCGTGAACGTGGAGCTCACCGCCACCCAGCGTGTCGGCTTCCATCACTACACCTACACCGGAACGGCCACGCCGCGGCTGCTCATCGACCTGAAGACGGGCATTGGCACGAGAAGCTATGAGACCTACATACGGCGTATCGACGACCATACTGTCGAGGGCTACCGCTTCTGCCACGGATGGGCCCCACAGCACAAGATATTCTTCTACGCCACATTCAGCAAGCCCATCAAGAGCCTGAAGGTGTTTGACGACAACGACTACATGGGCGACGACGAGCTGCAGTGCCGCGACGCCAAGGGTGTGGTGACATTTGCCGATGCCGATCGCGACGTGCTCGTCAAGGTGGCAACGTCGTCGGTGAGCTGCACCAACGCCAGGATGAATATGGAGAAAGAACTGCCCGGATGGGACTTCGACGCCACGCATCAGGCTGCCGTTGACAAGTGGAACAAGGAGCTGAGCGTTATCGACATCGACGGCACGAAGAAAGACAAGACCATCTTCTACACGGCCCTCTACCACATGTTCATCGCGCCAACGCTCTACTGCGACGTGAACGGCGACTTCCGCGGCATAGGCGACAAGATATACCGCAACAACAAGTTCACCAACTACACCATATTCTCGCTCTGGGACACCTACCGCACGCTGCAGCCGCTGATGACGGTTCTGAAGCCTGAGATGATTGACGACGAGGTGAACTCCATGCTCAGCATCTACGACCAGAACGGCAAGCTGCCCATCTGGCCCCTTATGTCGGGCGAGACCAACTGCATGCCCGGCTACAGCTCGGTGCCGGTAATCGCTGACGCCTATCTCAAGGGCTTCAAGGGCTTCGACGCCGACCGCGCGCTGCGCTATATGGTGTCCACGGCCACCAATCCCAGACAGAACGGCGTGCCGGAGTTCATGAAGTATGGCTATATCCCTGCCGACAAGAAAGGAGAGGCCACGTCCATCAACCTGGAGTATGCCGCCGATGACCGCGGCATAGCCCTGATGGCGAAGAGACTCGGCAAGGACGACATCTACAGCACGTTCCTCAAGAGGAGCAACGCCTATCAGACGCTCTTCGACCGCAAGATAGAGAAGATACACCCGAAGATGGCCGACGGAAGCTGGTATGAGCCTTACAACCCGTTCCTGGCCAACCACCGCGATGGGGTAGGCGACTTTACCGAGGGCAACGGCTGGCAATACACCTTCATGGTGCCGCAAGACCCTGAGGGACTCATCGCTGCCCACGGAGGCGACAAGGCTTTCGTAAAGAACCTCGATGAGCTGTTCGTCGCCCAGGGCGACCTTGGTGAGGGCGCCCCACCAGACGTGGACGGCCTTGTGGGACAGTATGCCCAGGGCAACGAGCCTAACCACCACATCCCTTACCTGTATGTTTACGCAGGTGAGCAGTATAAGACCGCGGCGCGCGTGCGCTCGCTCATCAGGCAGTTCTACAAGGCTGAGCCCGACGGCTATGCGGGCAACGAGGACTGCGGCCAGATGTCGGCATGGCTCGTGTCGTCGGCGCTCGGCTTCTATCAGGTCAACCCGTCAAACGGCGTGTACGTCTTCGGCAGTCCTGCCTACAAGCGGGCTTCCATCACGCTCAGGGGAGGCAGGAAGTTCACCGTCACGGCAAGCAACAATAGCGACAAGAACGTCTATATAAAGAGCGTGCGGCTCAACGGCAAGCCTTACACGAAGTCGTACATCACCTACGACGACATCATGCGGGGCGGCACCCTGTCGTTCACCATGAGCAGCAAGCCCAACAAGAGCTTTGGCGCAAAGACGGCCGACAGGCCCGTCAGCGCAAGATAACAAGGGCCTATAACGAATCGTGTGGGGATGCAAGTTCCAGCTTGCCTGTTGTCTTTGCGGGTGGGTACGCTCCCGTACTACGGCCGGATTACTGCAGTAGTTCACTGAAGTACTCGGGTAATCCGGCCTTGATTACTCGAGTATTCCGGCCTAAGTACTGGGACGGGGGAATAAGGAAGGCCCGCCCTTGCCGGATGGGAGAAAGAGAAAAATAACTTACTGTTATATGGATATAAACCTTTACTATTATATTATATGATAACAAATAAACCTTTTTCATTGCTGCTGAACGCAGCCACAGCCCTGGTGCTGAATGTGCTACCCGCACAGGCCGACAACCATTTGCCTGCCTGGGCTTTTGGTGGCTTCGAGCGTCCTGAGGGCGTAAATCCGCTTATCACTCCTAATGTGTCAACCTCTTTTTCTTGCCCCATGCGTGGGCAAAGTGTAGCTTGGGAGTGTGCCGACACGTTTAATCCTGCCGCTGTAGAGAAAGACGGTAAGATATGCATACTGTACCGCGCCGAGGACGACCCTAA
>ONJY01000051.1:0-4444 GCA_900318275.1 uncultured Bacteroidales bacterium
TTTGGTGAAGGTGTCCTTGCCGCTGTATTTGCCGAGCCACTTGGAGGCTTCGTCGTAGTTGCCGAGGCGCAGGTTGGCGATACCGGCATAGTATTTGGCAAGGTTGCCGGCCTTGGTGCAGCCGTAGCTGTCGATGACGCTCAGGAAACCACGGAAGGTGTCGTCACCGTTGAGGGCTTTCTCGTAGTCGCCCTGGGCGAACCACTGCTCGGCGGCGAACATCTCTTCGGCGGCACGCACCTCGCGGGGCTGGAAGTACCACTTGCGCAGGCCGAAGACGGCGAGCACTACGACCAATATGGCCACGATGCAAATGATGATGTTTTTCTGGTTTTTCTGGATGAATTCCTCCGAGCGGGTGATGACGCTGCCCATCTCGGTGTTCTTTTCTTCAACTTGTTTTTCCATATTTGTATGTGTGTATTATCCGTTTTGAAAACGGGTGCAAAGATACAACTTTTTTATGAATTGGCTGTGGAAAATAAAAAAAAGTCATCAACAAAGCGTTTTTTTGCAGAAAGATGGAGAGAACAGATGTGTTGAATGTCAGCATTATATAAAAAATAATGTTAAAAAAGGAAAGAAAATTTTTTTTTGTAAATTTATTTTACATATTTTTGCAAAGATTATTGACAGACAAAAAACGAGCAATTATGGATACTAAAATCAAATATTTGGGCCTTGAATTGAAGAGCCCTGTAATAGTCGGAAGCTGTGGCTTGACGGCCGACGTTGACAAGATGGTTGAGATGGAGAAGGCCGGTGCCGGTGCCGTGGTGCTGAAGTCCATCTTCGAGGAGCAGATTATCCATGATATCAAGAAGAACACACATATTGTCGCACCTACCGACAACTACGGCGACAGCTATGAGTATATTGCCATGCATGTGGCCGACGATTCGCTCGAGAAGCATTTCGCCATGATCCGCGAGGCAAAACGCCGTCTGACGATTCCCGTGATAGGCAGCATCAACTGCTTCTCCTACGAGAACTGGCTGACCTATGCCAAGAAGTTCGAGGACGCCGGATGCGACGCCCTGGAGCTCAATATGGCCATCCTGCCCTACGAGACGAGCCTCTCGGCCGACGATGTGGAGCGCACCTACACCCAGATCATCAACACGCTGCGCAAGTCGGTGAACATTCCGATAAGCATCAAGGTGGGCGCTTATTTCACCGATATGGCCAAGCAGCTGCAGCAGCTGAGCTGGATGGGCATCCAGGGGGTGACGATGTTCAACAAGAGCGTCGAGGTGGATATCGACATCGAGAACGAGACCCTGAAGAACGCCTCCTACCTGTCGGTACACGAGGACATGTACCGCACCCTGCGCTGGGTGGCCCTGATGAGCAAGAAGATGCGCTGCGACATCAGCGCCTCGACGGGCGTCTACTCCGCCGACGATGTCGTCAAGATGCTCCTCGCCGGCGCCAACAGCGTGCAGGTGGTGAGCTGCCTCTACAAGAACGGCATCGGCGCCGTGAAGGAGCTCAACGAAGGCCTGCAGGCTTGGATGCAGAAGAAGGGCTACGCCAACATCGCCGCCTTCCGCGGCAAACTCGCCGTGCAGCCCGCCGAGAAGGCTTCGGTGGCCATGCGCACCCAGTTCATGAAGTATTTCGCTGAAATTTCGTAATAATTAACCTTAACGTTGACCTTAACTTTGACGTTAACCTTAACCAAAATGAAAAACAAGTAGTAAAGTAGACAGTGGTCAGTGGATAGTGATTAGTGGACAGTTTGGCGCCAACATTGCATTTGTCCTCTCACTCCCTTTCACTCCCTCTCACTCCCTTTCACTCCTTAAAACCCACAAACAACCTAACCCTTAAACCCTAAACCTTAAACCTTAAACCTTAATCAATAACCATTAAACATTACCTACTATGGAACAGCAAGAAGAGAGAACAGTCAGTTTCTTCCGTTTTGAGGATCTGCGCGTCTATACCAAGGCCACGGATTATGCCACGTGGGTGACCACGAACACCGCCGGCCACGACGGACACAAGTCGCTCGTGGGTGCTTTCTGCCACTCTGCCTACGACATCGCCCTCAACATCGCCGAGGGCTCGAGCCGCAGCAAGAGCCAGTTCGACCACTACCTCAAGATCGCCAAGACGGCAATCCGCGAGTGCGTCGTCTACACCGAGGTGGCCGCCAACCTGGGCATCTTCAGCGCCGAGGTGAAAGAGCAGTCGCGCGAGTTCCTCATGGAGCTCACACGCATGATCGGCGCCCTCATCATCAGCCTGCAACGCGCCGCCGAGCGCCATCAGGTGCGCGGCGACGCCGAAGCCGACGACTACAGCAGCAACGACGAAATGTCATACTAATGTACCCACAAATAAAGAACATTAACCACACATCGACCGGCAATTTCTTCCTGATTGCCGGTCCTTGTGTTGTTGAGGACCACGAGAACCCCTTCGTGGTGTGCCAGAGGCTTAAGGCCGTCACCGACCGCCTCCACATACCTTTCCTCTTCAAGGCCAGCTACCGCAAGGCCAACCGCTCGTCCGTCACCTCCTTCACGGGCATCGGCGACCTCGAGGCGCTGCGCGTGCTGCGCGAGGTGGGGGAGCGCTACGGCGTGCCCGTGGTTACCGACATACACACCAACGAGGAGGCCCGCCTCGCCGCCGACTATGCCGACGTGCTGCAGATACCTGCCTTCCTCTGCCGCCAGACGGAGCTGCTGAAGGCCGCCGCCGAGACAGGACGCGTGGTGAACGTCAAGAAGGGCCAGTTCCTCTCGCCCGAGGCCATGGAGCAGGTGGCCGGCAAGATGCGCGCCTTCGGCAGCAGCAACTTCATGCTCACCGAGCGCGGCACCACCTTCGGCTATCAGGACCTCGTGGTCGACTTCCGCGGCGTGCCCACCATGCAGCGCAACGGCGTGCCCGTCGTCGTCGACATCACCCACTCGCTGCAGCAGCCCAACCAGGCGGCAGGCGTCACCGGCGGCCGTCCCGACATGATAGAGACCATCGCCCGCGCCGCCATCGCCGTGGGCGCCGACGGCATCTTCATGGAGACGCACCCCGACCCCGCCCATGCCAAGAGCGACGGCGCCAACATGCTGCGCCTCGACCTCGCCGAACCCCTCCTCGAACACCTCGTAGCCATCCGCCAGACGATAATGCATCTGTCTTAAAAAAACATTCCACTTTTCACTTTTCAATCGCTATCGTCCTCTCACTCCCTTTCACTCCCTTTCACTCCCTCTCACTCCACAATTTTTCACTTTTCACCTTTCACCTTTCACCTTACCATGAACCTCAACCTCACCAAACCCATCATCTTCTTCGACCTCGAGACCACCGGCGTGCAGGTAGGTCACGACCACATCGTGGAGATATGCCTCCACAAGGTGATGCCCGACGGCACCACCGACACGCGCGTCGAGCGCGTGCGCCCCGCCGATGCCGACGGCCGCACCATCCATATCCCCGAGGTGACCACCGCCATTCACGGCATCTCCGATGCCGACGTGGCCGACAAGCCCACCTTCCGCGAGCTGGCACCCTCGCTGCTCGACTATATCGGCGACGCCGACCTCGCGGGCTACAACAGCAACAAGTTCGACGTACCCCTGCTCGTCGAGGAGTTCCTCCGCGCAGGCATCGACTTCGACCTCCGCAGCCGTCGCCTCGTCGACGTGCAGAATATCTTCCACCAGATGGAGCAGCGCACCCTCGTGGCCGCCTATAAGTTCTACTGCCACAAAGACCTCGAGAACGCACACTCCGCCGCCGCCGACACCATAGCCACCTACGAGGTGCTCAAGGCACAGCTCGACCGCTACCAGGGTGTCGACTACAAGGACCGCTCCGGCCGCGTCTACCAGCCCGTCGTCAACGACATCGACGCCCTCAGCCGCTTCACCTCCAACAGCCAGTGGGCCGACCTCGTGGGCCATATAGGCTATGACGCCAAGCGCCGCGAGGTCTTCAACTTCGGCAAGCACAAGGGCAAGACCGTCGTCGAAGTCTTCGAGCAGGAGCCCTCCTACTACGACTGGATGATGAAGTCCGACTTCCCCCTCAGCACCAAGAAGCTCATCACCGAGATAAATAGAACAAAGAACGGCCCCCGAAGGAGCCGTTCTTTTAGTTTTAAGTTTTAAGTTTTTAGTTAGCCGACAGTAGTTCACTGACCACTAATCACTGTCCACTGACCACTAATCACTGTCCACTGACCACTAATCACTGACCACTGACCACTGGCCACTCATCCCACATTTCCGGTTCCCACGTAGGCGGAGGGGGAGCCGAGGCCGAGGTTGTCGCGGCCGGCGCCGATGGTGAAGCCGTAGACGTGGACGGTGAGGCCGCTCCAGGTGGAGGGGAGACGCATCTCGACGGCTGCGGAGCTGCGCTTGACGGGTGCGGAGAGGATGCCCTGGCCGCTCTCGGGCTCGTAGACGAAGAGGTAGACGTTGTC
>ONJY01000051.1:4470-4864 GCA_900318275.1 uncultured Bacteroidales bacterium
GGGCTCGTCGAAGGAGGCTGCGCTGAAGCCTACGGCGGGGATGTCGCCGCCCTCGGGGGCGAGGAGGATGGCGCCGTACTCGATTTCGGCTACGCCGCCTTCGACGTGGACGGCGTCTTTGTTGATCTTGACGAAGTGGTTGTAGGGGGTGATGTAGGGTGCGTACTTGGCGTAGCGCTCGAGGGAGACCTTGATGCCCTGCTTGAAGCCTTTGGCGAGCTGGGTGAGGGTCTTGAATTTGAGACGCACGTCCTGCTCGCGCGAGGAGACCTTGCGGTCTTTGGCGACGGTGGGGAGTGCTGCGAAGTACTGTTTGCCGCGGGTGACGCGACCGACGATTTGGCCGATGCGGCCTGACTGTTTGCCGAGGACGGCTCCGAAAGTTTTTGCCATA
>ONJY01000047.1 GCA_900318275.1 uncultured Bacteroidales bacterium
GTACGCCAACGGCTCAGGCCATCGGCGCGACTCCTGCTTACGGTACGTCCCTTCCTCCGGGCTTTGCTGCTTGCCGCCGGATTGGCACCTTTAGGCCTGACGGCGCAGGACACGGTGCGCACCCTCGACGAGGTGGAGGTGAGCACGCAGCGTGCCCCCTCGACGGTGAACACGGCGGCGCCGACACAAGTGATGGACGTAGAAAAAATCGAGGCGCAGGGAGCCCTGCAGCTGAGCGACGCTGTAAAGCAGATGGCCGGCGTAACACTGAAGGACTACGGCGGCGTGGGAGGCATCAAGACGGTGTCGGCGCGCGGCCTCGGCAGCCAGTTCTCGACGCTGACCATCGACGGTGTAGCTGTGGACAATAGCCAGAACGGCCAGGTGGACTTAGGGCGTTACCTTCTGGGCAACGCAGCCTACGTGAGCTTCAGCCAAGGGCAGCAGCAAGATGACCTGCTATCAGCACGTGCCTATGCGTCGGGCAACGTGCTGTCGCTGGTGAGCAGCGAGCCACGATTCTTCCTCACCCAGCGCACCAACCTCAAACTTGGCATGGATGCCGGCTCGTTCGGTTTGCTGAGCCCGCAGTTGCTGTGGGAGCAGAAGTGGAACCGATGGCTGAAGAGTAGCCTGTGGGTCAACTACCTGCGCAGCGACGGCGACTACCCCTTCACCCTCTACTATACCACCGACCGCCAAGGGATGACCACCCGCGAGCGGCGTCTGCATTCGGCCCTGCGCATGCTTACGGCCGACGGCTCGCTGTTCTACACAATAGCCAAGGACAACACACTGACCGCCAAACTGCACTATATGCGCGGATGGCATCAGCTGCCTGGGCCTGTGGTGCTCTACAACCAAACACCTTCGGCGCAGAGTACCCACGAAGAGGAGCTCTTCGCACAAATGCGCTGGCGCGTGGAGCGCGAGAAATGGAAATGGCAGGTGCTGGCCAAATATACATCGAACAACGACATCTACGAAGATAGCGCCTATCTGCAAGCCATAGACCACTACATCATCAACACCTACCGCAAGCGCGAAGGATATATCAGTGGCAGCGCGATGAGGCAAGCCACAGAGTGGCTCGATGTAGGCGCTGCGGCCGACGGCAGCATGAGCCGTCTTGTGAGCAACCTGCCCTACCGCAACGACGTGAGCCGCACCAACCTAGCCGCAGTGCTCAACTTCCGCGCACACTACCGCTCGCTCGAAGCCACAGGACACCTGCTGGGAACCTACGTCACCGACCGAGTAGCCGACCTCGACACCATGCCCACCTACCGGAAGCTGTCACCATACATCGGGCTGCGTTGGAGCCTCGGCGATAACCTCTCGCTGCGCTACTTCTACAAGGAGACCTACCGCGTGCCGAACTTCAGCGAGCTCTATTTCTTCAACTCAATACCTCGCAACCTGCGCCCAGAGAAGGCTAAACAGCACAACGTCGGCATTACATGGATGTCGGAACATGTGCAGGCCACCGTGGATGCCTACTTCAACCGCGTGATAGACAAAATAATTGCCAAGCCCAGCTCCAACATGTTCTATTGGAGCATGGACAACCTGGGCTTGGTGCATATCTATGGGGTTGATGCCACGACGGACCTTAACCTCACTCCTTTCACCATTCACTTCAACTACAGCTTCGCCCATGCCGTCGACCTGAGCAACCCCAACGACACCAAAACCTACGGCTACCAGATACGCTACACGCCGCGTCACAGCGGCGGTGCGACGGCGCGCTGGGAGAGCCGCTGGGTCAACCTTGGGGCGTCAGCCATCTTCGTCGGGCATCGCTACGCCTACCAACAGCCAAACCTCAACAGCTATATGCCTGCTTACTGCGACCTGGGGCTGAGCGCAGACCGCAAGTTTGACCTGCGCTGGGGCACTCTGCGTGTGCAGGTAATGGTGCAGAATCTGCTCGACACACAATACGAGGTGGTCCGCACCTACCCCATGATGGGACGCAATTACCGCCTGTCATTGACATACGAATTATAAAACACTCACAATAATGAAGAAGACATTACGCATAGCAGCACTCATCGCCATGACGGCTGTCGTCGTCGCCTGCGAAAAGGAGCCACAGCCCGAAGGGACAACTGAAGCAATAGAGGTGCAGCAAGCCCCCAAAAACCATGCCATAATCCTCAACGAAGGCGACAGAAATGGCATCGCCTCGTTGTCGTATCTCAACCTCGCCACAGGTACGCTGAACAACGACTGGTTCCTCGCCAACAACGAGCGCAACCTAGGTGTGCTTGGTGGCGATGTAGTGGTATACGGGTCAAAAGCCTACGTGACTGTATCAATGTCTGGCACCCTCGAGGTTATCGACACCGCCACGGGAGCATCGCAGCAGTATAACCTCAACAACTGCTACCCCAACCGCCTGACCGCACACGGCGGCAAAATCTACATCACATGCCATAACCCCCGTAGCGTGATACGCATAGACACCACTGCGCCTGGTACAAAAGAAGCCGAATGCCTCCTCGGCGACTATAACCCCGAAGGCATAGCAGCCCTGAACGGCAGGCTCTTTGTGGCAAGTTCATACGTTGACGACGGCACAGGAAACTTGACCTACGACAATAAGTTATATGTCATTGACATCAACGGATTCAACGTCATATCGACCCTTACAATACCGACAAACCCGCAAAAAGTACTTCCTGTAGACAACAATCATGTTGTCGTCAACGGTTGGGGCGAATGGGATATGAATACCGGTGCTACATTTGACCACGGGACAGCCGTAGTCGACGCTCAGACGCTTGCTGTCACAACGTCGCCGCAACTGATATCGTTCATGGCCGTGAGGAACGGCATGGTATACGGAATCGCCAGCACCTACGACCAGAGCTGGACTCAGCACATAGAGTACCTAACGTTCAATCCCACGACACTCGAGACCTCGTCCCTCCCTATCAGGCTTGACGACAACGTAACAAACAACCCCTACTCAATAGCCGTGCATCCCGACAATGGAGACATATATATCACCACTGACGGCGGCACATATTCCAACACTGAAGGAGATGTCTACTGCTTCTCGTCCAACGGTACACGTCGCTGGCGCAACCAGGTGGGGGTGTACCCATCAAAGATAGTTTTCTACTAACTCACCGCTGCGCGGCGACGTAGTCATTCTAACGCTTGACTACAATCACCGCTGCGCGGCGACATAGTCGAGCACTTTACGTTTGTCGCTGGTGAAGGTCAGGACATCAACGGCAACGGTGTAGTTGACAGGGTCGGCGCAGTAGTGGAAGGCGTACTTGAGGAAGTCGACCTGCGAATTGCTGAAGTCTATGACACGCGCCAGACGCGCTATCTGCTCGGCGGTGAGGGTGGCGGCAGAAGCCACAATGACTTTGGCCAGAGCCAGGCGGTCGCTGTCGAAGGACTGCGCCTTGAGGCGCACCACCATAGAGTCCACCTGCTCCTCGGTGTACCTCACGACGGTGTCGGACGTCTCGACAGCGGCGACGGTGTTACCTTCAGCAGCCCGCTGGGCGGCATAGGTCTTAGGCACCTGCAGATCGGGCAGCTTCTCCTCGACATCACCGCGGTTGTGTGCAGGGGTGTAGAGGTAGAGTCGGTCGAGGCGACGGTCGTAGTTGATGTTCACCAGCACATTGGGCTCGCCGGGGCGCAGGCTCATGACGGCAGCCTTCTCGGTGGGACGCTTGAGCACCACGATGACCTCGTGGGTCTGGTCGCTGACGTTGCTCACCATGACACGCGTCTGCGGCATACGGTTCTGCAATTCGCCGTCGATGAAGACCGAGAATGCCTCGCCATGCTGACTCTCGAAACGCACGGTGAAGCGTTGTGGCGCCGGAACGCCGGGCTGGGGCTGCTGCGCCACGCTAACGCCGCACAGCAGAGATAATAGAAGGCTGAATAGTATTCGTTTCATAACTCTTAACTACCTAAGTCTATGGTCGCGGAAGTACATGCTGTCCACATAGCGACCCTCTTCGCCGTGCAGAGCCATGGCAAACTCGTCGAAGGTGCGGTGCTCCATGTAGACGTGGTTGTATACGTCGCCGACGTTGTCGATGAAGTGGGCGTCGCTGTCGGTGATGAAGGTAAAGCGCTTAAGGTAGGCGAATTTTTTCACCATCTCGTCGCGTGTAGTGCGTGCGTTGATCTCAAGGCCATCGGCCCTGAGGTCGGGCGGCACAAAACCCAACTGGCTCATCAGGCTGGTGGTGCCCTTGTTGATGTGCGCCGGCACAAAGAGGCCACCGATGCGGTGCACCTCATCGTAGATGCCGTCGATGTCCACATCTATGGCGTTGAGCAAGTGGTAGGGTTCTTCGCCCACAATCTCCTCGTTCTCGTCGACGATGAGCTGGTAGCCGAAGCGGTCCTCATCGTTGGGGATGGGCGGCAGGTGCGCGTCAAGGAACTCCTGGAACGCGTCAAGCTGCGCGTCGTCACGGAAGTAGCAGAGGCAGTGGGTCTCCTCCTGCGAGGTCACCTCCACACCGCCCAGCACGAACAAACCCTTCTCCTTGCCGACCTTCTGCGCCACCTTCACCTGACGGGTAGTGTTGTGGTCGCTGATGGCTATCATGTCAAGGCCACGCGAGAGGGCACGCTCCACTATCGCCGTAGGCGACATCTCGAGGTCACCACAAGGCGACAGCACAGTGTGTATGTGCAAGTCGGCTTTGTAAGGAGTCAGCATATCTAATATGCTATTGCGCTAATGTGTTATTGTGTGAGCAGTTGAATGCATCAGCCTCTTACACACTAACACATTAACACACTCACGCATTCAAAAGCTGGTATATCTTGCCGACGGTCTCATAGGTCTGCATGTCGGTACTGAGGAAGGGAATGCCCTCCTCATTGCTCTGCTCCACGGTGTCGTCGCTGGCGGTGAGACCCTTGACGAGGATGACGCAAGCAAGCTCTTTCAGCGAGGCAATGGCCATCACATTCTTGTGCGTCTGCAGGGTGACCCACACGTTGCCCATCTCGGCGTTGCCCATAACGTCGCTCAACAGGTCGCTGACATAGCAGCCGTCAATGTCGCGGTCGAGACCGCTCTCACCGCTGAGTACCTTGAGGTTCAACCTCTCTACAAGTTCTCTTACTTTCATATATAGATGTTTTATGTTCTATTTGCGACTGCAAAGATACGACTTTTTCCCGAAATAATACACACTGACATAAAAATAATCCTATAGACCAATATACTCAACATGTCAATGAACTCTCGCGACCAAATGCCACTGCTCAAAATGACGCATATAAAATATAAGACCCATTTGAGCGGAAGCACGTTTTTAAACTAAACTTTAACACATCTGCCACAGGCAAGCGACAGAAAAAGAACAAAAAAGGGTGCTCTTGATGGAGCACCCTATTGGGTATTCTATACCAAAATGAATGGTTTAGAAGTGATAGTTGAAGCCAAGGCGGAAGGCCAGGAAATCGTTAATGGAAAGGTTGTTGAAGTTGGCGCCGAAGTTGAAGGAGTTGCTACGGGAACGATCGTTAAACTTAGCGTTGACAGTACCTGCAGGAGTGTTTGTGGTGGTTTCAAGATATTCCTTCTGCCAACTGTGAGTGAAGTTGATGGCAACGAGGTTGAGGTAGAGGTCGGCAGAGAAGTGGTCATTGAACTTGTAGTTCACACCAGGAACAATGTTAATACCAAGGGCCATATCAGTCTCAGTGTGTTTGTTGATGGTAGTATTAGCGGCAGGGGCGACATAGGTGCCTCTATAAGTGGTGTCAACAGCGGGACGTCCAACAACAGCACTTGCGGGATCGGCATCAATCTTGGTGGCGAAGAGATGTGTGGTCGGCCTACCGTTTATTGTCCAGAAAATACTTGCCTCACAGAAGAACTTGAAATTAGCGGCTTCCGCGAAATAATAACGGAAGTAGGGGGCGATGTTGAAGTTCATCTGAGAAACGGAGGTCCAGTTTTCGGCATTGAGGTTGGGGGTAGTGTAAGCCTCGCCAATAGGAGGAACAGTGTTGAAAGTCTTGGTGTATCTGTAGCCTAAACCGAAGCTCAAGCCAACCTGCATGTTGTCGTTCAACATGTAGCCAAACGAGGGAGCAAAAGTGATAGTGTTAAGAATGTTGTTGGGGATCTTTGTTTCATTAGTGACTCCAACTTCAGTCTTGGTGTAGGTGCTACCACCGTTGGTGTTAAAGCCAAGCTGGCCGCTGACCACAAACTGTGCGTTTGCTGCAAATGCGAAAGCAGCGAGTGCGAGGGTTAATAAAACTTTTTTCATGATTTTGTGTTTTTGGTTAATAAAAGTGTACTTCCAGAAGAGCGTGGGGTTGAGGATGCGGAGGTAGGCGGTGACGCCGCTCTCTTCCTCGTCTGCCACGAGCTCGTAGCTGTTTTCGGGGTGCTTGGAGATGACCTGGGCCTTCTTCATGTTGATAGTGATGGTGGTCACCTTGGTGCGGTCAATCTCGGTGAAAAGCTCCGTGGGCATGTCGGCCATGGTGCCCTGACGGCGACCGATGCCGATAAAGCCGCCGGTCTTGTTGACGATGCCTGCCTCCTTGAGGTCGCTGTAGCTGCCAACGATGAACCAAGCGCGGTTGGCATCAGCCATCTGCTGGGCGATGTAATCGTCTTTCTGCTGGTTCGAAGCGGTCAGCTCGCTGACGTTCTTGTTGAGGCCTTTGATGACGACCTTGTTGTTCTCAAGCTCGGTGAGGAGCTCGGCGATCTGCTGCTCCTGGGCGGCACTGCGCTCCTCAAGCTTGGTGATGTAAGCCTGGAGGTCGCTGTTCTTCTTGTTCAACGAGCTCACGCGCGAGTTGAGCTGGGCTATCTTGGCCTTATTGTCGGCCATGATGCTCTCGATGGAGCTCATCTGGTCGGCGATTTCTTTCTTGTGGTTGTAGGTGCCTTCGGTATTGTTGCGACGCATCTCCTGCACACTGCTGTACTTGGAGTTGATCATAGAGAGGTTACCCTCAATCTCGTTGAGCATCTGGAAAAGGTCGTCAATCTCGGCGTCCTTGCCGTCGACCACACCCTGCAGCGAGTCAATAGTAGCTTTCTGAGCGTCAAGCTCTTTCTGGTTGCATGCCGTGAAAGCCACGGTGAACATCATCAGGCCTAAAGCCAAAAAGATTTTCTTCATTTTCTTTGCTATACTTTATTTATTATACTTCAATTTCAACAATCCACCATTATCCCTAATGGCTGCTCTTATAACGCCCGCAACATTATATTATTGCCCAAAGGTATGTTTTTTAGTGTTAAATATTCTTAAATCTATAACACTTACACCCTCCATAAAACCCTATTCATTGTGGTATTTTTCGTGTCGCAGTATAGTGTGGGCGCGATATAACTGCTCAAGGAAGAAGAGGCGTACCATCTGGTGGTTGAAGGTCAACTGTGAGAGCGACATCTTCTGCGTGGCAGCAGCATATACCTCCTTGGAGAAACCGTAGGCACCGCCAATGACGAAGGCCAGGATGCGTGTACCACGGTTCATGTGGCCTTGCAGCATCTCGGAAAACCCCACCGAGGTGTACTCTTTGCCGTGCTCGTCGAGCAGCACCACTGCATCGGCCTTGGCCAGTTGTTTCAGTATCAGCTCGCCTTCGCGTTCCTTCACCTCGTCGGGGGTAGCCTTGCCCAAACCTTTCAATGCCGGCACGACTACCATCTCAAAGTCACAGTAGTGGCGCAACCGCCCCACATACTCGTCGATGCCTGTCTGTATATACGGCACGTCGGTCTTAGACACCACAACAAGCATTACCTTCATAATCCCAACATTTTACCTATCAGCGGCATGCGACAGCGCGTCAGCTGCAGATAGGGCACCTGACAGGCACCGAAGGAGCGGTAGTACTCACCCACACCGGGTTCGGCGCCGCCCTCGAAGTCGAACATACGTGTGCGCGAAGTGAGCCACTCCACGATACGCCACACGAGGTAAGCCATAGCGTTGCGCGGCGCCTCAGCACCACGCGCCAGCAGCAGCAGGTAAGCACAGTTGCTATCGTATGCCACGAAGACCGCCGCCTGCAAGGTTCCAGCCGCATCACTTACCCCAGCCACCACGCCGTTGCCGTGCTCCACGGCAGTGGCAGCGACACGGGCCATGAAGGCAGCATCCACCACGTCACGTTTCCCCTGCCGGCGATACTGACCATCATGCAGCGACGCCAGCTCGGCAGGCGACACACAGTAGTCGACCGTCAGCAGCTCGGCGTTGCGTGCAAAGTCGCGCCTGCGCAACTGCGAGGCGTCGGCCATCATCTGCGGCAGCGGGCGCAAGGCGTCGAAGCGCCATGTGTAGCGCTGCCCGACCTGCCATCCGGCACGTTCAAACACATCACTCTCTATAATCGACGGCGCGCAGCGCAGCAGCGCCACAGCGTCGCGCCGGGCAGCCATACGTTCCATCAGCTCGGCGAGCACACCGCTGTCGGCATCGGCGGCGAGCCAAGGGCCCGTGAACATCGTCAACTGCGGCTGCAGCACATAGCGCATGCCAAACTTGCTGCCACAGAGGAACGGCAGAGCACCGCAGATGCGCCCGTCGCGTTCAGCGAGGAGCACATCCCACCGTTTGCCACAGCAGACGCTCTCCATCCACCACCATTGCTGAAACAGAGGGATACCAGCTCCCTCTGTCTCACACAACTGTCTATATTTTTCTTTATCGTTCAATACTTATCCCGTCTCTTTACCCGTCCTAAACCCGTCCTAACCCTACTATCACCCATTCACGAACTCTCAATTCCCAACTCTTAGCCCTACTGTATCTTGACACTCACGCGGTTGTTCTGCACACGGCCCTCGTAGGTCGAGTTGTCGCCCACGGGTTGCTCGTCGCCCTTGGCCTCCACCTCGATGCGCGTGGCGTCGATGCCACGTGCCACAAGAGCCTTCTTCACCTCGACGGCACGCTGGCGCGAGAGGCCCTTGACATAGGCCCCGGTGCCCTGATTGTCACAGTGGCCGGTGAGCAGCACCCCCTTGCGGTCGTTCTCCTTCAGGTACTCGCTCAGCTCATCGAGCAGCGTGTTCCACGACTCCACGATGGTGGCATCGTTGGGGAAGAACTTGATGTCCTGGAAGGTACGCGTCGTAGTATCGGGGTCAAAGACAGCCTTCTTCTTAGTGCCGAAATAGAGTATCAAGCCCACGGGTATCAGCTCGTCGGTATATGCACCGTCAAAGTAGTTGGCACCCTTGAAGTAGCGGTAGTCGACCTCAGCCACCTTGTACTGTATCTTGTTGCGCCAGCCCTGCTGCACCTTCCATGCGTCGAAGCACTCCAAGGCCTTCAGCGCCTCCTGGCGTCCCTGCGCGGCAATACGGTCGTGCTCCTTGGTGCTCTCCACCGAGGGGTTGACTGCATAGATGGCACACATCGTCAGCGTGGCGCGCGAGACCTTCTCAATGTAGTTCATCACCGGCTGCAGCGTACCCCAGTTAGGAGCCTTCGCCTGCGTCTCGCTGCACATCTTCGAGTAGTCGAACGGCGTGTAGTAGCGACCCATATCCTTGGTAGTGAACTGCGTGAAGCGGTCGTAGGTCTGGTAGTCGCTCTCACGCACCTTCTGACGGCCCTCGATGACGGGGCTATCCTTCTTCTTGCCCTTTGACGGCTTCTTCTGCGCCTCGGCGCCGCCCAACGCCACCAGGCAAGCCATAACTATCAGCAATATCTTCTTCATATCCGTAATGTATGTTTTTTTCTATTTCGTACTTCTTTCCAGTAAATTATTTCACCATCCAACTCATAACTCTTAAATTTCAACTCTCCGTGTCCCTCACCGTACCGTTCTCGCACACCACCACGCGCGCCGGGAAACGGTCGATCATCATGAAGTCATGCGTCGAGATGAGCATCGTCGTGCCCATGTTCTTGTTGATATCCATCAACAGCTGCATAATCTCCGCCGACGTCACCGGGTCGAGGTTGCCCGTCGGCTCGTCGGCCAAAATGAGCTGCGGATTGTTAATCAGCGCACGCGCAATACCCACACGCTGCTGCTCACCCTCCGACAGACGTGTCGGCAACACATCGGCCTTGTCGGCAATACCCACAGCCTCAAGGGTCTTGGCTATCTGATTCTGTATCTCGTTGCGCTTCTTCCACCCCGTGGCACGCAGCACAAACTCAAGGTTCGAACTCACGCTGCGATCCTTCAGCAGACGGAAGTTCTGGAACACGATGCCTATCTTGCGGCGCAGTTGCGGCACATGACGGCGGCGCATGTTCACCACATCGAAGCCACACACCCGCGCCACACCGCTCTCGATGGGCTGGTCGGCATAGAGCGAACGCAGCAACGACGTCTTGCCGGCACCGCTTTTACCTATTAAATAGACGAAATCGCCCGCCCCAAGGCGTAGGTTCACCTCCTTGAGCACAGGGTCTTCGTCATAGCTAATCACCACATTCTCAAGATCTACAACATACTCTTGAGCGGTAGCACTGTCTCTGTTTTCCATTTAAAATCCCTATAACAATCGCGGTGCAAAATTACATGAATTTCTTGACATACACAAAGACACCCGAAAAGTTTTTCATTAAACGCGAATTATCATGAATTTACCGTAAATTAATTCGCGGCAATTCGCGTCCTTTTCAAACGAGCCTTACTTGTGCATCACCATCAGTTTCTGCACCGCGGTGCCTTGCGGCGTGACGACACGCACCATGTAGGTCCCGGCGGCGAGCGATGCCGTGCCCACCGTCAGCGGCAGACGCACACCTTCGCGGCGCAGTATCTCGACACCAGCCATATCCGTCACGCTAATAGACACCAGATCTACCACGCTTTTGGCGTCCACCGTCACCTCGTCGGTGGCGGGGTTAGGCCGCAGCATCAAGTCTACCAACATACCGTCCACACTTGTAATCCCATGCGATGCCGGTCTGACGACTATTAATGCATTACCCCAGTCCGACCAGGAGTAGTCGCCATTGGCATCGTCACACAGCGACCTCAAATAGAAAGTATAGCTCTGGTTGGACGACAGCCCACAGTACTCCCAATGGTTGGTATCGACAACTTGTGTCACTTCTCTGCCATTG
>ONJY01000049.1 GCA_900318275.1 uncultured Bacteroidales bacterium
GGGCGTAAGCGGTGCCTCGCTGGCCACAGCTGTCAGCCAGCTCTTTGCGTGGTGTCTGCTGCTGGCCGGCACCTTCAGGCCTGAGTGCGTCCATATCCGGCTGCGCGACTTCAAGCCCTCGTGGCGAGTGTATTACGAGATTTTCCGCGGTGGGTTGCCGTCGCTTTTCCGACAGGTTTTCAACTGTGCCGCCGCCGTGAGTCTCAACTACTGCGCCGTCCTCTATGCCGTACCCGGACAGGAGGCCAGCGCTGTGGCCGCCTTTGCCGTCGTTACGCGCATTATGATGTTCGCTTTCAGTGTGGTACTGGGTTTCTGTCAGGGATTCCAACCGGTGTGCGGCTACAACTATGGGGCGAAGCTGTACGGCCGTGTGCGTGAGGCGTGGCTTTTCACATCGAGTGTAGGTACAGCCTTTCTGCTGGTAATCTCCGCGTTGGGTTATGTCTTTGCCCCACAGACCGTTGCACTGTTCCGCGCCGAAGACAGTGTCCTCATTGAGATAGGTGCCGCCACCTTGCGGTGGCAGTGTGTGGCATTCCCGTTGGTGGCCCTCTTCACAGCTACCGGCATGCTCTTCCAGAACATACGCATGACCTTCCCCGCCACGTTGCTAAGTATCTGTCGCAAGTGCAGATGGCGCAGGCTGTGGCTGACCTTCTCACCTTCCTCCTCGCGGTACCCTATTCGGTGTGGATTAACCGCAAGTTGAAAAATGATATGAAATAAGAAGTCCGCATGTCGGACTTTTTTCGTATCTTTGCATTGCCAAATTGTATATAAAAAAGCAATGGAAGATACAGAGAAAGATATTATTCAGGAAGTTACCAGCGAAGAATACAAATGGGGCTTCACTACCGATATTGACACCGAGACTATCCGCAAAGGCCTCGACGAGGATATTGTGCGACTGATTTCGAAGAAAAAGAATGAACCGGAGTGGTTGCTGAAGTTCCGTCTTGAGGCTTTCCGCCGCTGGCAGAAGATGAAGGAACCCGACTGGGCACATCTGGAATACGAGACGCCCAACTATCAGGACATCATTTATTTCGCCGCACCCAAGCAGGAGAAAAAGAAGAGCATGGATGAGGTTGACCCCGAACTGCTGGCCACCTTCGACAAGCTCGGCATACCGTTGCGTGAACGCGAGGCGTTGGCAGGCGTTGAGTCGTCGGTTGGTGTGGCCTATGACGCCATCATGGACTCCGTCAGTGTGAAGACCACCAGCCAGAAAGCCCTCGAAGAGAAGGGCATCATCTTCATGCCCATCAGCGAGGCTGTGCAGAAACACCCCGACTTGGTAAAGAAATATTTAGGCTCGGTGGTGCCGTCGACGGACAATTTCTTCGCCGCCCTCAACAGCGCCGTCTTCAGCGACGGTTCGTTCTGCTACATCCCCAAGGGGGTGCGCTGCCCGATGGAGCTGAGCAGCTATTTCCGCATCAACGCCAAAGGCACCGGTCAGTTTGAGCGCACGCTGATAGTGGCCGACGAAGGTGCATACGTCTCTTACATGGAGGGCTGCACCGCGCCGCAACGCGATGAGAACCAGTTGCATGCCGCCATCGTGGAGATTGTCGTCATGAAAGACGCCGAGGTGAAATACAGCACCGTACAGAACTGGTATCCAGGCGACAAGGATGGCAAGGGAGGCATATATAACTTCGTCACCAAGCGCGGCATCTGTAAGGGGTCGCGCAGCAAGCTTTCGTGGACGCAGGTGGAGACCGGCTCAGCCGTCACCTGGAAGTACCCCAGCTGCATACTGCAGGGCGACGACTCGACGGCCGAGTTCTACAGCGTGGCCGTTACCAACAACTACCAGCAGGCCGACACCGGCACCAAGATGATACATGTGGGCAAGAACACCCGCTCGACCATCATGAGCAAGGGTATCTCGGCCGGCAAGAGCCACAACAGCTATCGAGGCCTGGTACAGATAGGCAAGGGGGCCGACAACGCCCGCAACTATTCGCAATGCGACAGCCTGCTGCTTGGCGACCAATGCGGCGCCCACACATGGCCCTACATCAAGGCCGACAACCACACGGCTATACTGGAGCACGAGGCCACGACGAGCAAAATCAGCGAGGATCAGCTCTTCTACTGCCAGCAGCGCGGCATCAGCCCCGAGAGCGCCGTGGGTCTCATCGTCAACGGCTACGCCAAAGATGTTCTTAAGAAGTTGCCTATGGAGTTCGCCGTCGAAGCGCAGAAACTGCTTAGTATCTCACTCGAAGGAAGCGTAGGATGAAGAAGCTGACGACCGAGGAGATGCACCGCTTGACGGTGGAGGAGTTTCGCGCGAGCGAGAAGCTGCCGCTCACCGTGGTGCTGGACAATGTGCGGAGTCTTAACAATATAGGCTCGGTGTTCCGTACCAGCGACGCCTTCCGTGTGGAGCACATTGCCCTCTGCGGCATCACGGCGACACCGCCGCACCGCGAGATTCACAAAACCGCCCTCGGTGCCGAAGAGAGCGTGGAGTGGAGCTACCACGAGGACACCGTCGCGTGTGTGCAGGAATTGAAGGCTCGCGGCTACATGGTGTATGCCGTCGAGATAGCGCACGAAAGCCTGAAGCTCGGCGCTGACGAGGTTGCCACCGACAAGCCGGTGGCTATCGTTTTCGGCAACGAGATAGACGGTGTACAAGAAACGGTGATGGAGCTCTGCGACGGGTTCCTTGAGATACCGCAGGGTGGCACCAAGCACTCGCTCAACGTCAGCTGTGCCGCCGCCATCGTGATATGGGAGATGTACAAGCAGTTAAAAGTTAGGAGTTAAGAGTTATGACCAAAGAAGAGAGGATGGAGAAGGCGCGCGCGCTGCACAAGCAGGGCTGCAACTGCTGCCAGTCGGTGGTGATGGCATACGCCGACAAGCTGCCTATAAAGCCTGAAGACGCTATGAATGTGGCCGCTCCCTTCGGTCGCGGCCTTGCCGGCACCCGCGAGGTATGCGGCTGCGTCAGCGGTATGGCTATGGTGTGCGGCCTCACGGGTCACAACGCCGACGTGCGCCCCCTGATAGAGAAGTTCCGCACCGAAGAGGGCGACATCGTCTGCGGACGCCTACTGGCCGCCGGCAAGAAGCCCTGCGGCGAGATGGTGGCCGACGCTGCCGGCATTTTATCAGACATATTATGACTAAACGCAAGATAATCAACGACCCCGTGTATGACGGCTTCCTCTCGGTGGAAGACCCCGTGATACTGCGGGTCATCGAGCACCCTTACTTCCAGCGCCAACGCCGCATCAAGCAGCTGGGCTTGACCTACTTGGTGTACCCCGGCGCCATGCATACGCGCTTCAGCCACATGCTGGGGGCGCTGAACCTTATGAAGCGGGCGCTGGACGTGCTGAAACTGAAGGGTGTGGAGATAACCGACGACGAGTGTCGCGGAGCCAAGCTGGCCATCCTGCTGCATGACATCGGTCACGGACCTTTCTCGCACACGAGCGAAAGGGTGCTGGTGGATGTGCCGCACGAGGAGATAACGCTGCTGATGATGCAACGCATCAACGAAGAGATGGGAGGCGCGCTGGATACCGCCATCGCCATATTCTCAAACACTTACCACAAGCATTTCCTGCATCAGCTGGTGAGCAGCCAGCTGGATATGGACCGTCTCGACTACCTGGGGCGCGACTCCTTCTTCACCGGCGTCAGCGAGGGCATCGTGGGCACCGACCGCATCATCTCGATGCTCAACGTGCACGACGACGAGCTGGTGGTCGACGAGAAGGGCATCTACAGCGTGGAGAAGTTCATCATCAGCCGCCGCCTGATGTACTGGCAGGTGTATATGCACAAGACCGTCATTGCCGCCGACCAGCTGATGCTCAACATATTGCGCCGTGCCCGCGAACTTGATCTCTCGCCCTTCACCTTCAGCCTTTCGCCTTTCGAGCTCGACCGCTTCGCCGAGGTCGACGACGACGACATCATGGTGGCCGTGAAGCATTGGCAACACTCTGACGATGAGACGCTCAGCACCCTCTGCCGCAACCTCGTCAACCGTCGCCTGCCGGCCATCCGCATCAGCAACACGCCGTTCCGGGATGTCGAGTGCGACTACTTCAATGGTACCGGCGAGCTGCACAACCGCTCCTATGACTTCAACGACCAGGAGATTAAGGTGCTCTACAAAGACGGCCGCTGTCTGCCCATCAGCGAGGCCAGCGACCAGCTCGACCGCCACTTCCTCGAGAAGCAGGTTACCAAGTATTTCCACTTCTTCCCCAAGGAGAACGTATAGCTCGCAGCGTGTTGCATGACCGCCCTAAAGCGTGCCTGGCACGCTTTTTTTATGCTCCTTACCCCGAGTTTTCGACAATAGTATAACGATACATCTACGATACTTCAACGATAGCTATCGTCGAAATATCGTTGAAGTATCGTTGAAGTATCGTTGAAATGACGACTAAAATGCAGGGTTGAGGATAGTTATGGGAACGGGCGAGAAGGCTGTCATTGTTCTTAATTTCTCGCGTGCGTACATAATAAATCAGTCGTTTTGGCGTTAAAGATGGCAAAAACTACCGAAATATGAAGGTTCATTTTATTGCCATAGGCGGCTCGGCGATGCACAATCTGGCCATCGCGCTGTGCCAGAAAGGGATTACCGTCACGGGGAGTGACGACGAGATATTCGACCCGGCGCGCGGTCGGCTGGAGAAGTACGGCTTGCTGCCGGAGAGTTTCGGCTGGCATCCGGAGAGGATAACCAAGGACTTGGACGCTGTGGTGCTGGGCATGCATGCACGCATAGACAATCCCGAACTGCTGCGGGCGCAGGAGCTGGGGCTGAAGATATACTCTTATCCCGAATATCTGTACGAACAGTCGAAAGACAAGCTGCGCATCGTGGTGGGCGGCTCGCACGGCAAGACGACGACGACGGCCATGATACTGCATGTGCTGGCGCATTGCGGCATCGAGGCCGACTATATGGTGGGCGCGCAGCTCAAGGGCTTCGAGGTGATGGTGCGCTTGAGTCACACCGCCAAGGTGATGGTCATCGAAGGCGACGAATACCTGACCTCGCCCATCGACCGCCGCCCGAAGTTCCACCTCTACAAGCCCAACGTGGCCATCATCACCGGCATCGAGTGGGACCACATCAACGTGTTCCCGACGTTCGACATCTACCGCGAGCAGTTCAGCAAGTTCATAGACCTCATCGAGCCCAAGGGTGCGCTCATCTATTGCGACGAGGACAAGGAGGTGCACCGCGTGGCGGTGGAGAACCAGCGCACCGACATACAGAAGCTGCCGTATGTCTGCCCCGAGCATAGGGTGGTGGGCGGTGTGACCGAGCTCGGTCACACCAAGCTGCGCATCTTCGGCCACCACAACCTGCTCAACCTCACCGCTGCACGGCTGGCCTGCCGACAGGTGGGTGTGACGGACGAGCAGTTCGACGAGGCCATCAGTACCTTTGAGGGAGCCAGCAAGCGGCTGGAGCTGGTGAAGAAGAACGACAGCTGCGCGGTGTATAAGGACTTCGCCCATGCGCCCTCAAAGCTGCGCGCCACCATCCACGCCATGCGTGAGCAGTACCCCGACCGCCGGCTGGTGGCCTGCATGGAGCTGCACACCTTCAGTTCGCTGACGCAGGAGTTCCTGCAGCAGTACGCCCACTCGATGGACGAGGCCGACGTGCGCTATGTCTATTTCAGCCAGCACGCCCTGCAGCTCAAGAAGC
>ONJY01000040.1 GCA_900318275.1 uncultured Bacteroidales bacterium
GGACCATAGATTCCATGAACCGCCTCAAGCGCATTCATGGACGAATCATAAAGCGTAGTCCTGAGCATCCTCATAGTATCACCTAAGGGCCCGCAAGGTCCTCCCATAGCATATCCCGCTGCCAACCCTATAATTTCAAGAGAATCATCCGTATGCTGATACAGCGCATAACCATCCGCATGATTAGTATCCAAAAAAGAATAAAACAATGCCGAATCGTAATATGGGTTAGGCCCTGAAATACCTAAGCCAAAACCTCTATTCACAAAACAAAAAGTACAATATACCGAGTCGTCATAATAAATACCCGTCTCCGGCCAGTTGTAATGGTAAAGGTACGGACACTTCCATATAGTATCATATTGCGCCTGCACATTGGAGAAAACTGCAACAGCCAATAAAACAAAAAGTATCTTTTTCATAGCCCTTAGTTTTATTATTCACATATAATGTCCATTTCATGCACGGACACTACACATCGGAGCGACACAGGCTGGTAATGTTTTTCTAACCAATATTGTCGTTTCGAATAGGAGTCCCGTACATCTTGTTTTTTTGATATTTCTGCACTTTCTTGGTTTACACAGTCATTGACATGATTTGCATTAAACCACCAAAGTTTTTTCATGGTATACGCATCAGAGCTTGTAATTACGGCCATGCCATTTTTATCTATGACATCCATTGACATGCCACAATACACGACCTCAGCACCTTTATAGCGATAGGCATAAGAGAAAGGCGGTCCAATCCTCTCCAACAATCTCGTATGGAACCTAAACAGGTACAAAAACCTGTCAATTACGTTATATCTTATTTCTTTAAAGTCTCCATATGAATCATTAAAGTGATACAAAAATCTTTGTATTGGCACCGAAACAGGGTCCTCATAATATGTAACAGCCGTTACTGGTATATCGTTTAAAACGACAGCATCACATGCGGTGGCAAAAGTGTCGTCCACCATCTCCGCCACCAACAACGGCGCGCCCATACGACAATGAATTACATTACTATATGAGCAGTACCCTGGGGCATATATCGGATTTGCATAAGGATAACCCAAAAAACTTTGTCCTGCCATGACCGGCTTCGAATAGTAGAGGATCTGCGGCGAGAGGTAATTATTGTTTGTGTCTATTGAATGTGCTGTTACCACAACATACTTACTTGTTACGGCAATATCATCATACGACATTTCGTCATAATAATCCATAGTATAGCGCATATACCAATCTAAATGGTCAGCCGTCCACATGTCAATTATTGCTGAATAATTGCTTGCCCATACCCTACCCAACGTATCAACATACTGCTTGTCATAATACAAATGCTGTCCTGCGCCTACCATTACAAGATGCAAATCTCCGTTTTGCTTAAAAACCTTCAGTCTAGTACCACGAATCCCTACATCATACCCGCCAATGCCAGTTGTGTCACTTGTAGACTCATATATTGGAGTATTCACAATATTGATATAGTCACTATTAAAGAACAATCCCGCAATATCAAACCATCCTATTGCAGAGCTATTGCCATATTCCCCACAAAAGTAAATCACGTCATTAAATATCCGGAAATCATAGACCTTCAAATTCATACCGACATAAGCCTTGTAGTATATATTGTTTTGACGGTCGACATAACAGAAACAATTCTCATCGCTCAGATACCAGCTGTATGTTATATCAACATCATTAACATAGTGCCGCACAATGGAGAATTCTGACGCCTGAGGCGAAAGATCATAGACGACACTCTGGCCAGCAACAGCACTTGGGGCAATAATCAAAGCAATCAACAATGAAACAAAAAAATTTTTTACACAAGCACACAGCGAATCCTTCACTTTACAAAGATAGGAAACTTTCTGAACAAAAACAAGCCCAACAAAAAAAAAGACAAAAAAAGCATCATTTTGGACACCGTTTTTACATGGAGCCGGTACGGAGCCCCTACGGACCCTCTTCGGCATTTCTTCAGTGGAAAGCCATTGAAAGGCTGTAGGAATACCGAAGAGGGGCCGTACAGGCTCCGAGGCGATGCTATAAGGCCTTGGGAACGAAGTCGATGATGGCGTACTGCTCGTCAAAGCGTATGTCGCGCAGCGACACATGCTCCAGCAGCGAGCCCGCCTGCTTGGTGCGGCTCAGCGCCAGCAGTATGCGGTTGCCGTCGAGCTGCTCTATGAACTCGCCACCGGGACGGCTCTTGGCCATACCCACAGCCTGCCGCACCATGAAGTCGATGCCGGCACCACCGTTGAAACTGAGGTATATATCGCTGTCGACAACCTGGTCGACGGTAAGGTCTATGCCCACCGATGCGGTCTTGAAGAGGACGTTGACGTCGTAGTTGACACGCACGGTGTGTGGGCCGCCGTAGGAGAGCGGCAGAGCACGCCCGGCCTTTTTCTCAATCATCTCGCTGATTTCAGCGAAAGTAAGTCGTAACTCCATAACAATGTGTTGGTTCTATTCGTTGGGGAGGGTCATATTGGTGTTGTAGGCAAAATACTGCGTGACAGGCTCGGCGAAGCTCTTGGAGACGGGTATCGTCTTGGCGCAGTGGTTGATCTCCAGCACCAAACCGAGAGCCTCCTTGCGCATGAGGCGCACGTTGTCGGCGTTGACCATGTAGCCGCGATGGCAGCGCATGAGGCTGGTGCCGGTGAAGCTCTTCTCGATGTTCTTCATGGAGTTGAACAGGATGAAGGTCTCCTCCTTTTCGCCGTTGACATAGTGGATGTTGACGTAGTTGTCAGCAGCCTCGATGTACAATATGTTGCCCATGCGTGTGGAGAACGCCAGACGGCCGCCCTTGGCAAAAAAGTTGACGCTGGCATCGGCGGCCTGCTTCGCCTGGCCGTCCTGATGGCCAAGGAGTTGACGCATGCGCATCACCTCGCCCTGTGCCTCGCGGAGACGACGTATGAGGTAAGTGACGACGGTGGGCACCAATAGAACCCCTATCGTCCCAAGCACCAAAGCCCCCACCAGAGGCGTCAGATTGACGGCGCCGCCGCCACACAACCCCCAGAGGACCAAGGCCATTACCGACACACAAAGTATCAGTTCGGCGACAATCCATATCACCATTGCCGCAGGTGCGAGGTCACGTTTGCGCCCGACAAGGAAAAGAACGAGGCGGCTGAGCAACAGAACCCCGAAACCTGAGATAAACGAGATAGTTATCTGTCCCAAAGGTGTGAGGGACGACTTCTGGTCGAAATAGTTCAGGATGGAGGTCGGCTGGCCGAAGACGACCAGCAAAACGGCGACTACGAGCGTCAGCGACAAAAAGAGCAAAATAGACTCGTGACGGGTCAGAAAACGCCTTATCGAGGTGAGATTAAGCGGTTGGTCAATATAATCACTGTTCATTTTTCACCCAAAATAGTAAAATTTCACCCAAAATAACGCTCTTTTGCCAATCATATTGTCTTTTTAGCGGATTTTAACATTTCTATTTATTTAGGATGTCGTTTCTTTGCAACCCGATTTTAATAAAATTTAAGATAATTAACAAGGGCATAACACATCGAAAGCACACCCTGCCCACAAAAACTATAGCATGAAAATATTAGGAACAGGAAGTGCGCTACCAAAGCACACCGTCACCAACGACATGCTGTCGGACTACGTAGACACGAGTGACGAGTGGATCACGACGCGCACCGGAATCAAGTCAAGACAAATTATCACCACCGAGAGGTTCGAAGAGCTCGCCGCCCTAGCTGGCCAACGTGCCATAGAAGCCGCCGGATTGGTGCCCGACGACATCGACTACATCATCTGCCACAATGTCTGCAACGTATACGTCACCCCCTCGCTGGCGGCGATGGTGCAGCACATCCTCGGCATCAAAGGACCCAACTGTCCCACGATGGACATCAACTCGGCATGCGCCGGCTTCACCTACGGCCTCGACATCTGCGACGCTTTCATCGAAACAGGTCGCGCACAACATATATTATATATATGTGCCGAGGAAGTGACGCGCATGGTCGACTGGACACAGCGCGAGACCTGCGTGCTCTTCGGCGACGGCGCCGGAGCCCTGGTGCTCGGAAAGGGTGATAACTACATAGCTAGTAAGCTGACATCGACACCCATGCCCGAAGTAATCTATTACCGCCTCCCCTGCGAGCCCACTCCCTTCGAGACCGGCGAGGGCATCGACACCCACATGGCCATGCAGCTCAAGGGGCGCGAGGTGTTTCGCATGGCCGTCATGTCGGCCCAGCGCGACATCAAAGACGTGGTGGCCAAAGCGGGCCTTCAGCTCGAAGACATCGACCACTTCCTGCTGCACCAGGCCAACATGCGCATCGTCGACGCCATCAAGCAGAACTTCGACCTGCCGCAGGAACGCTTCCACCACAACATCGAGCGCCGCGGCAACACCAGCTCGGCCAGCATCCCCGTGCTGCTCGACGAGATAGTGCGCGAAGGCAAGGTAAAACGCGGCGACCTAATGGTTTTCAACGGTTTCGGTGCCGGCTTCGTCACCAGCGCCGCCGTGATGCGCTACTAACCACAGGACACAATAAAAGCGGTAAATACGCGTTATATTAAAAATTAAACAATTAAGACAACATGAGTAAAGTATATATTACAGGTGTGGGTTGTATAACCCCTCTGGGAAACAACGTCGAGACGCTGTGGAACAACCTCATCAACGGCGTGTGCGGCATCGGACTCATCACCAAGCTCGACCGCGAGGCCATGCCCGTCAAGGTAGCTGCCGAAGTCAAGGACTTCCACCCTGAAGACTACGGCATCGACAAGACGATGATACGCCACAACGACACTTACGCACTCTACGCCCTGGCAGCAGCCGCACAGGCCATGCAGGACAGCGGCCTGCGCGTGGGCGAGGATGTCGACCCCACCCGCTTCGGTACCGCCATCGGTAGCGGCATCGGCGGCATACAAGTCTTTGAGCGTGAGCATGCCAACAAGCTGCAGTACGGCCTGCGCCGCATCTCGCCGCTCTTCATCCCCGAGATGATATCGAACATCGCTGGCGGCAATGTCGCCATCACCTATAACGCACAAGGCCCCAACATACCCGTGGTAACGGCTTGTGCCACAGGTACCCACAGCGTAGGTGAGGCCTACCGTCTCATCCACGAGGGTCGCGCCGACGCCGTCATCACCGGCGGTGCCGAAGCTGCCATCTGCGAGATGGCTATCGGTGGTTTCAACAACATGAAAGCCCTGAGTACCAGCGAAGACCCTATGGCCGCCTCGTTGCCTTTCGACGCACGCCGCAAGGGCTTCGTGCTCGGCGAAGGCTCCGGCATCATGGTGCTGGAGAGCGAGGAATGCGCCCGTCGTCGCGGCGCCAAGATCTACGCCGAAGTGAGCGGCTACGGCAACACCTGCGACGCCCACCACTACACCGCCCCGCACCCCGAGTGCCGCGGAGGCGCCCAGTCGATGCGTCTGGCTCTGGAGGAATCGGGCTTCAAGACTGACGAGAAACTGTATATCAACGCTCACGGCACTGGCACACCCCTCAACGACAAGGGCGAGACCAAGGGTATCAAGACTGCCCTCGGCGAAGAGGGTGCACGCAAGGCCATGATTAGCAGCACCAAGTCCATGCACGGACACATGCTCGGCGCCACCGGCGCTGTTGAACTCATCATCAGCGCTCTGGCCCTGAAGAACGGCATCATTCCGCCCACCATTCACCTCGACCAGCCCGACCCAGAGTGCGACCTCGACTACACGCCGCACACCGCCCGCCAGTGGCAGGCCGACATAGCCATCAGCAACACCTTCGGCTTCGGCGGAAACAACGCTACGGTGGCACTTCGCAAAGTTTAACACTAAAGCACAATACAATGAACGTACTTAACAGAGACGACATCAAAACCTTCCTGCCACATCGCGAGCCTATGCTGCTCATCGACGACGTGACGATGGATGGCGACACAGCAATAGCCCACTACCATGTGCGTGGCGACGAGTTCTTCCTGCAGGGTCACTTCCCCGGCAACCCCGTGGTTCCCGGCGTGATACAGTGTGAGATAATGGCTCAGTCGAGCTGCATACTGGTGCGCGACGAACTTGTGGGCCGCACACCGCTCTACAGCGGCATCAACAACGTGCGCTTCCGCCAGCCCGTGCGTCCCGGCGACACTATGGAGATACGCGCCCGCATCACCAGCCGCCGCGGCATGATATTCTTCGTCGACGCCAAAGCCTTAGTGAACGGCAAAGCCTGCTGTTCCGGCGAACTGACATTTGCACTAATTGATAATCCAACAGAAAAACAATAAGATGAACATATTAAAAGATAAAATAGCTTTGGTGACCGGCGGTTCGCGCGGTATCGGTCGCCGCACCGCCCTCCTCTTCGCCGAAGAGGGTGCCACAGTGATTTTCACCGACCTGCAGGAGAACGAGGCCAGCGCCGAACTCCTCGCCGAGCTGCGTAAACACAGCCCCAAGAGCTGCTTCATAGCCAGCAACGCCGCCGACTACGACCAGACCATGGCCGTCGCCGAGCAGGTGCAGAAAGAGTACGGCCGTCTCGACGCCCTCGTCAACAACGCCGGCATCACACGCGACAACCTGCTGCTCCGCATGCAGCCCAAGGACTGGGACCTCGTCATGGAGGTGAACCTGCGCTCCGTGTTCAACTACTGCAAGGCCTTCGTACCCATGATGCTCAAGCAGCGCAGTGGCTCCATCATCAACACCGCCTCGGTGGTAGGCGTCAACGGCAACGCCGGCCAGTGCAACTACTCGGCCTCTAAAGCCGGTATCATAGGCTTCAGCAAGAGTCTCGCCAAGGAGGTGGGCTCGCGCGGCATACGCTGCAACGCCATAGCCCCCGGCCTCATCGAGTCGGCAATGACACAGGCCATGCCCAAGGAAGCCCACGACAAGTGGCTCAGTGAGATACCGCTGCGTCGCGGCGGCACCGACCTCGACATCGCCCGCACGTCGCTCTTCCTCGCCTCCGACCTCAGCGAGTATATCACCGGACAAGTAATCTGCGTCGATGGAGGCGTATCGCTCTAAGAATCACGAGGGTGTCAGGCAACTAAAGCCCGACACTCTTGTTTTATTGCTGCTTGCGGCATGGTGGGTTATAAACCTGCTGCAGGCGGCCTTCACTGGTCTTGCCAACGACGAGGCCTATTATTGGTATTTTGCACAGCACCTCGACTGGGGTTACTTCGACCACCCGCCCATGGTGGCGCTGCTGGTGTGGCTGTCGTCATGGATGCCCGGCACCCTCGGCATACGCTTCTTCGCCACCCTGCTACAACCCCTTTACCTGCTCATCTTCTGGCATCTGATAAAGCCCGCCGACGCCACGCGCCGCGACGCACTGCTCTATGTGCTGCTGTGCTTCTCGCAACCCCTGTTGCAACTCTACGGCTTCATGGCGCTGCCCGACGCACCGCTGATGATGTTCAGCGTGCTGTTCCTCTGGGCTTTCAAGCGTTTCGACGCCAAGACAACCCTCGCCAACGCCCTGCTGCTCGGCCTGACGGTGGCGCTGCTGGCTTACAGCAAATACCACGGTGCTCTGGTAGTGCTGCTGGTACTGCTGGCACGCCCCAAAGTATTCACACGCTGGCAGTTGTACGTGGCAGGTCTCACGGCCCTGCTGCTCATGGTGCCGCACCTGTGGTGGCAGTACACCCACGACTGGGTGTCGTTCCGCTACCACCTCGCCGGCCGCAACGCATGGGGCTACAACATCAGCTACACACTCGAATACCTCGGCATCCTGCTGCTGCTCTTCAACCCTTTGTGGTTCTGCCACCTATGGCGTGGCATACGCCGACCGGCCGACGGCGAAGAACCCTTGATGCGCCGCGCATCGCTGCTGCTATGTATAGGCTTCTGGGCCTTCTTCCTGCTGGCCACGCTGCGTGGCCGCGTACAGCCGCAATGGCTACTGCCAACCGTATTGCCCGTGGTGGCATTGGTGTTCCATGCCGCACGCCGCTCGCGCTACGTCTACACCGCCGCCATCGTCTGCGCCATGCTCTTCTGCGCCGTGCGCATCATTGCAGCATTCAACCCGTTGCATTTCAAAGGCGAGCTCTGGGAAGGGAAAGAGCCTTACCAGAAGATTGCCGCATTGGCCGACGGACGTCCCGTACAGTTCATCGGATGCTACGCCGTAGCGGCGAAATATGCCTACTACACGGGCAACCCCACGCACTGCACCTCATACTATTACGCCCGCAGCAGCCAGTGGCAGTACGACACCACCGACCGCACCTTCACTGGACGCGAGGTGCTGGTAGCCGACTTCGGCAATATCCACGGCGAAGAGATGGAGATAGGCAACGGCACGCTGCACTACCTCATCGCCAATGACTTCCTCCCCATGCGCGAACTGCAGGTGGAGAACCTCAAGCCCGTAGACCTACGCCTCACCAACGAGCATCCCTACATAGAGCTGCCGCTGGCCGTCACCAACCCTTACCCCTACGACATCTGCTCCAGCGAGGAGCGGCCCATTAAGGTGGCACTCTTCTTCCAGTGGGGACAGAACACCGCAGCCGAAGCCTCCGTGCTGCTCACCGACACCCTGCGTGCCAACAGCACCACCGTCATCACACCGCAGCTGCCCTTCCACCCCGCTATTCCCGACGGCGAGCAGGCCTGCGGCTTCGATATCGGATACATATCATATGCCCCCGCCGCCAACAGCAAGCTAGGCAAAGCCACAGTGACACACGACGATGGCGGCGTGACGATACACAGCAACCTATAAAACCAATGACATATATGCAGAACCCGACCATAGACACCCTCCTCGCGCACCGCTCCGTGCGTCGCTTCAAGTCACAAGCCGTCAACCCTGAACTGCTCGCAGACCTCGTCGAGTGCGGCCTCCGTGCTTCAAACACAGGCAACATGCAGCTCTACAGTGTCATAGCCACACAGAACGAGTCCCTGCGCGGTGAGCTCTGCAAGCTGCACTTCGGCCAGTGCGCCACAGCACCCCTGTGGCTCACCGTCTGCACCGACGTGGCCCGCTACCACCAGTACTGCCGCGTCAACGGCTGCGACGAGCCTTACGGCAACCTGCTGTGGTTCATCTCTGCGCTGGTCGACGCCTCGCTCTGCGCACAGAACATTTGCATCGCCGCCGAAGCCAGAGGGCTGGGTTTCTGCTACCTCGGCACCGTCAACTACAACACGCGCCAGATAGCCGACCTGCTACAGTGCCCCAAGGGTGTGGTGCCCGTCATAGCCATCGCCATGGGCTACCCCGACGAAGAGCCGCGCCGCAGCGAACGCCTCGGACAGGACGCCGTGCTGCACCACGAGACCTACCATGTGCCCACCGATGCCGAACTGGTCGAGAGTCACCGCGTGCGTGACGACGACCCCTTCAACCGCCAGATGGTGGCCGAGAACGGCACTCGCAACTACTGCGAGATATTCACCACCAAACGCTACCCACAGGCGATGAACACCGCCGTCTCCAACGACCTGCTCCAGTTCCTCAAGGATAGCGGCATGTGGGACTTCTGACAATAACTTGAAAACAATAACTAATAAAAGATATATGAGTTTGAAGATTGTTGTACTTGCCAAGCAAGTGCCTGACACTCGCAACGTTGGCAAGGATGCTATGACAGCCGAGGGTACGGTGAACCGTGCCGCGCTGCCCGCCATTTTTAACCCCGAAGACTTAAATGCCCTGGAGCAGGCGCTCCGCATCAAAGAGCAGAACCCCGGCACCACGGTGGGACTGCTGACCATGGGTCCACCGCGTGCCGGTGAAATCATACGTGAAGGCCTCTACCGCGGCGCCGACACCGGCTGGCTGCTCACCGACCGCCTCTTCGCCGGAGCAGACACGCTGGCCACGAGCTACGCCCTGGCCACGGCCATCAAGAAGATCGGCGACGTTGACCTCGTCATCGGCGGCCGCCAGGCCATCGACGGCGACACCGCCCAGGTGGGGCCGCAGGTGGCGCAGAAGCTTGGCTTGAACCAAGTAACCTACGCCGAGGAGATACTCAAGATAGAGAACGGCAAGGCCACCATCCGCCGCATGATAGACGGCGGCGTGGAGGTCGTCGAGGCCCCGCTGCCGCTGGTGGTCACCGTCAACGGCTCGGCCGCCGAGTGCCGTCCCGCCAACGCCAAGCTGGTGATGAAATACAAGTATGCCGCCTGCCCGCTGGAGGTGGCCGAGGACGACAGCCGCAAGGGACTGCGCGCCGAGCGCGAGTACCTGAACCTCACGCAGTGGAGCGTGGCCGATGTGGACGGCGACCCCGCGCAGTGCGGCATGAGCGGCTCGCCGACGAAAGTGAAGGAGGTGCAGAGCATCGCCTTCCAGGCCAAGGAGAGCAAGACCCTCACGGGTGCCGACGCCGACATCGACGGTCTCATCAAAGAATTACTCAACGACAAAATCATTGGCTAACATGAACAACGTATTTGTATATATCGAGATTGAAGGCACCGAGGTGCGCGAAGTCTCGCAGGAACTTCTGACCAAGGGCCGCAAGCTGGCCAACGAGCTTGGCGTGGAGCTGCACGCCGTCGTGATAGGCACCGGCATCAAAGGCAAAGTCGAGGAACAGGTGCTGCCATACGGCATCGACAAGCTCTTCGTCTTCGACGCGCCCGAACTCTTCCCCTACACCTCGGCACCGCACACCGACATCGTGGTCAACCTCTTCAAGGAGGAGCAGCCGCAGATATGCCTGATGGGTGCCACGGTCATCGGCCGCGACCTGGGTCCGCGCGTCTCCTCTTCGCTGACCAGCGGTCTCACTGCCGACTGCACACAGCTGGAGATTGGCCCCTTCGAGGACAAGAAGAGCGGCAAGACCTACGACAACCTGCTGTACCAGATACGTCCTGCCTTCGGCGGCAACATCGTGGCCACCATCGTCAACCCCGACCACCGTCCGCAGATGGCCACGGTGCGCAGTGGCGTCATGCAAAAAGCCCTCTACGAAGGCAGCTGCAAGAAAGAGGTGGTGTATCCAGAAGTGGGCAAATATGTGAGCCCCGAGGCCTTTGTAGTGAAGGTACTTGACCACCACGTGGAGGCCGCCAAGCACAACCTCAAAGGCGCACCAATCGTCGTGGCCGGCGGCTACGGTGTGGGCAGCAAGGAGGGCTTCGACAGCCTCTTTGAGCTCGCCAAAGTGCTGCACGGCGAAGTGGGCGGCAGCCGCGCCGCCGTAGACGCCGGATGGATTGACAACGACCGTCAGATTGGCCAGACGGGCGTCACCGTGCACCCCAAGGTGTACATAGCCTGCGGCATCAGCGGCCAGATACAGCACATAGCCGGCATGCAGGACTCAGGCATCATCATAAGCATCAACAGCGACCCCGAGGCCCCCATCAACAAGATTGCCGACTACGTCATCACCGGCACCGTTGAAGAGGTCGTACCAAAGATGATAAAGTACTACAAACAAAACAGTAAATAATCATGGCAAACTACTATACCGACCATCCGGAGATTGATTTCCATCTCTCCCACCCACTGATGAAACGCCTTGTGGAGCTAAAAGAAGACGGCTTCAAGGACGCCAAGGAGTGTGACTACGCCCCCGTGGACCACGAGGACGCGATAGAGAACTACCGTCGCATCCTCGACATCACGGGCGACGTAGCCGCCAACACCATAGAGCCCAACTCTGAGAGCGTCGACCTCGAAGGGCCGCATCTGGAGAACGGCCGCATGATTTACGCCAGCAAGACGTTCGAGAACCTCGACGTTACACGCAAGGCCGGCCTCTACGGCGTCTCCATGCCGCGCCGCTACGGCGGACTCAACCTGCCGTCGACGGTATTCAGTATGATGAGCGAGGTCATCAGCGCCGCCGACGCTGGCTTCCAGAACATCTGGAGCCTCCAGAGCTGCATCGACACCCTCTATGAGTTCGGCAGCGATGAGCAGCGCGAGAAGTACATACCGCGCATCTGCAAGGGCGAGACCATGAGCATGGACCTCACCGAGCCCGATGCCGGCAGCGACTTGCAGCGCGTGATGCTCAAGGCCACCTACGACGAGAAGGAGCAGTGCTGGCGCCTCAACGGCGTGAAGCGCTTCATCACCAACGGCGACTCAGACATCCATCTGGTGCTGGCCCGCAGTGAGGAGGGCACCAAGGACGGCCGCGGCCTCTCAATGTTCATCTACGACAAGCGCAACGGCGGCGTCGACGTGCGCCACATTGAGCATAAGCTCGGCATCCACGGCTCGCCCACCTGCGAACTGACATACAAGAACGCTAAAGCCGAGCTCTGCGGCGACCGCAAGCTGGGCCTCATCAAATACGTGATGGCCCTGATGAACGGTGCCCGTCTGGGTATCGCCGCCCAGAGCGT
>ONJY01000018.1 GCA_900318275.1 uncultured Bacteroidales bacterium
CATCGACCCGGGCTTCCCCGTGCAGAAGCAGCAATGCCGCGTCCTCGGCATCCCCATGAAGGCCTTCGACGTCTACGAGTATCGTGGCGACAAGCTGCGCGACAAACTCGAAGAGGAGCTGAAGGACGGCGATGTGGCATGCATGATCTTCAGCAGCCCCAATAACCCCGCGTGGTTCTGCTTTACCGAGCACGAGCTGCAGATCATCGGCGAGATGGCCAACAAGTACGGCGTCGTCGTCATGGAGGACTCTGCCTACTTCCTTATGGACTTCCGCAAGGACTACAGCGTTCCCGGCAAGGCTCCCTTCCAGCCCACCGTGGCCAAGTATACCGACCTGTATGTCATTATGATCTCCGGCTCGAAGAGCTTCAGCTATGCCGGTGAGCGTATCGCCATGATGGTTTGCTCGCCCAAGCTGTTCAACATGGAGTGCCCCGACCTGAGCCGCTACTACAGCCAGACGCAGCTCGGCCGCGCCCTCATCTTCGGCACCCTCTACTGCCTCTCCAGCGGCACCGCCCACAGCGTGCAGTACGCTATGGCCGCCATGCTCAAAGGCGCCAACGACGGCACCTTCAACTTCGTGAAGGACATCAAGGAATACGGCGAGAAGGCCGGCATCATGAAGAAACTCTTCACCGACAACGGCTTCTATATTGTCTACGACAAGGATATGGGCGAGGACATCGGCGACGGTTTCTACTTCACCTTCTGCTATCCCGGCTACAAGGGCGTCGAGCTGCTCAATGAGCTGATACGCTACGGCATCAGCGCCATCGCCCTCGACATCACGGGCTCCCACAAGCAGGGCATCCGCGCCTGCGTGGCCCTCGTGCAGCGCGACCAGTTCCCCGACCTCAAGGCACGCCTCGAGGCCTTCCACAAGGACCATCCGGTGAAGTGAGGTAAGGGTTAAGAATTAAGAGTTAAGAGTTTGGCTGGCGCAGATGGACGGCGCCAGCCTTTTTTTATATCAGCAACAGCAGCTGTGCCAACAGGAAACCCACGTAGGTGCCTACGGCGTAGCCGAAGAGGCCTACGGCGATGCCAGGCCCTATGATGGCTTTGTTCTTCACGGCCCCGGCCACGACGGGCACGAAGGACGGCGAGCAGATGAGCGAGATGCTGGTGGCCAGCGTGGTGTCGGTGTCGATGCGGAAGAGGGCGCTAAGCAGCACGTGCATCAGCAGCGAGCCCAAGGTGGCTATGGTGATGAAGAGGAAGATGTGCGGGTCGATGT
Source organism: uncultured Bacteroidales bacterium (assembly GCA_900318275.1). Taxonomy (GTDB): domain Bacteria; phylum Bacteroidota; class Bacteroidia; order Bacteroidales; family P3; genus Colimorpha. Next base: position 1,244 of record ONJY01000018.1, read on the forward strand.
TGCCGAGGGTGCCTGTCGTTACCTGCGAGGCAACGGCGATGGAGAAGACCAGTATCAGGTAGGTACCGGCCTCGAAGGTACGCTCCATCGTGCGTACCCGCTTGAAGGTGGAGGCTATGATGGCCAAGGTGCTGATGGCGAGGATGAAGACCGTCTGGAACATGCGCTTTGGACACAGCAGGGCTATGCCTGCACCCACGGCAATGATGATGACGGTCAGCACCAGGGCCTGCGCCAGGGTGCGCAGGTTGTTGCGGCGGAAGAGGCCGTAAAAGAGTTCGTTGTCGTGGTTTTTGACGTCTATGCTGCCGTCCGGAGCCATCTTGCCCTTGGGGAAGTCGGGCAGCAGGAGGCGCAGCACGCGCTTGCCGAAGATGATGACGAAGAAGAGGTATACGGCGCTAAGCATGGTGCTGTAGGCCGAGGTGATGATGTAGGTGGTGTCGTCGACGCCCAAGGCCATCTTGATGGAGGCGAGGTTGGCGTTGCCGCCGGTGTAGAGGCCCGTGAGCATGCCGCCGATGGAGGCGAAGGTCTCGCGGTCGTCACCGGCGCAGACGAGGAAACCGACAGCTATGGCGATGCAGCAACCCAGGATGCCGAACAGGGTGGATTTGATGAAGGAAGGCGCCAGCCGCATCCACGACTTGAGGTCGGAGGAGAAGAGCAGCAGCGGTATGGCGAAGGGGATGGTGTAGGTGGCTATGTCGGTCTGCACTTTGTGCACCTCCGGGGTGTCTGGTATCAAGCCTGTGAGGCCTAGCAGACAGCCTATGACGTAGGCAATGATGATGGTGCCTACCTTATTGAGTATGGGGAAACGGTAGTTGAGCCACAGTATCAGCAGCGGCGTGAAGAGGCAGACGGCTATGATGACGAGGCTCACGGCTTCTTTATTGTTTCAGCCATTCGTCGACGTGGCCGAAGACAATGTCGGCGCGGGCGGCGAAGCTCTCCTCTGTGGCGAAGGCCACGTGGGGCGTCACGAGGCAGCGGTTGGTGGAGAGCAACAGGTGGTCGATGGGCAGGGGCGGCTCTTGTTCGAAGACGTCGAAGGCGGCGCCGGCGATGCGGCTCTCGATGAGGGCTTTGCCTACGGCGGCGATGTCGCAGACGGGGCCGCGGGCGGTGTTGACCAGCATGGCGGTGGGCTTCATGAGGGCCAGTTCTTTCTCCCCGATGAGGCCGCGTGTCTCGTCGCACAGCGGTACATGCAGCGACACTATGTCGCTCTGCTGAAGCAGGTCTTCCATCGACATGTATTCCACACCCATAGCCTTCACTTCGGGGCGCTCGGTGCGGCTCCATGCTATCACCTTGGCTCCGAAGGCCACAAGTAGGCGAGCTGTGGCGGTACCGATGGCGCCGGTGCCCACGATGCCGACGGTCTTGCCGCGCAGCTCACGTCCGAGGAAGGTGCCTCGGCTGCCGCCTTGTCGTATCTTCTCGTTCAGTGTTACGATGTTGCGCAGCAGGTCGAGCATCATGCCCACGGCCAGCTCGCTGACGGCGGTGGTGCTGTAGCCAGCGGCATTCTGCACCTTTATGTCATGATCATTGCAGTAGGCGAGGTCTATGTGGTCCAAGCCGGTGAAGGCCACACTGAGGTATCGCAGCTTTGGGCATTGGGACAGCACGGTGGCCGGCAGCTTTATGTTGCTGATGACGGCCACGTCGGCGTCGCGCATGCGGTCGGCGAGGGTTGCCTCGTCTTCGCGGCGGTCCATATAATAGGTGAAGTTGTGCCCCATGGCGGCATAGTGTGCCTTAAGGCTTTCGAAGCGCTCACGGCCGATGCCGAGGCTTTCTACACAGATGATATTCATGGTTAGTGTCCTTTCTTTTTTACGCTGAAGCCGAAACCGCCCAGTTTATCGCCGAGGCCGTAGTATTTGCCGTGTGAGTAGGCGAGGGGGCCTGCATGGTTTAGTTGGAACTGTCCGGTTGTCTTGTCGATGAGGCTTTCCTCGGCATCCACGGCTACCACGTTGGCCATGAACATGTCGTGTGTGCCGAGGTGGCGCACCTCGAACACGCGGCATTCGATGTTGAGGGGGCTTTCCTTGATGAGCGGTGCTTTGACGAGCTGTGCCTCTTCGGCGTGGAGGCCCATTTCGCGGAACTTGTTGTAGTCGCGTCCGGAGCGTACGCCGCACCAGTCGGTGGCGCGGGCCAGGGCCTCGGTGGTGAGGTTGATGACGAACTCGCCTGTGCGTGAGATGATGGCGTGGCTGTGGCGCTCGGGGCGCACGCTGATATAGCACATGGGCGGGTCGCTGCAGAGCGTACCCGTCCATGCCACTGTGATGATGTTGTAGTTCTCGGGGCTGTCGCCGCAGCTTACCATGACGGCCGGCAGCGGGTAGATCATTGTCCCGGGCTTGAATGGAGTCTTCATTCGGAGAGCTTCTTGTCGAGCTCGTCGACCATAGCGCGTATGTGACGGTCGGTCTGGCGCAGGTTCTCTATGGTCTTGCAGGCGTGGAGCACGGTGGCGTGGTCCTTGTTGCCGCACTGCATGCCGATGACGGCGAGGCTTGACTTGGTGATTTTCTTGGCGAAGTACATGCTCAGCTGGCGGGCCTGCACTATCTCGCGTTTGCGCGAGGTGTTCTGTATGGCGTCGACGGGCAGCTCCAGGTAGTCGCACACCACCTTCTGTATGTAGTCGATGGTAATCTCGCGGGCCGAGCTCTGCACGTATTTGTCTATCATCTGCTTGCTGAGCTCAAGGTTGATTTCCTTGCGGTTAAGCGTGCTTTGCGCGATTAAGGATATGAGTGCGCCCTCAAGTTCGCGGACGTTGGTGTTGATGTTGTAGGCTATGTATTCCACCACGTCGTCGGCCAGCTCGATGCCTTCGAGCTGCGCTTTCTGCACGAGGATGCGCTTGCGTGTCTCCACGTCGGGTGCCTGCAGGTCGGCGTTGAGACCCCATTTGAGGCGGCTGAGGAGGCGTGGTTCGAGGCCCTGGAGTTCGCCGGGGGCTTTGTCGGAGGTGATGATTATCTGGCAGCCGTGTTGGTGCAGGTAGTTGAAGATGTGGAAGAAGGCTTCCTGTGTCTTGGGTGCCTTGCCGGCCCAGAACTGTATGTCGTCGATGATGAGGACGTCGATGATTTCGTAGAAGTGAATGAAGTCGTTCGTGGTGCCTGTGCGACCGGCTTCGGCATACTGCTGCATGAACTGCTCGCTGGTGACGTAGAGCACTTTCTTGTCGGGGTTAAGCTCTTTGGTCTTGAGGCCAATGGCGTTGGCGAGGTGTGTCTTGCCGAGACCTACGCCGGAGTGGAGGAGCAGGGGGTTGAACGAGGTGGTGCCTGGTTTCTCTGCCACAGCATAGCCGGCCGAGCGTGCCAGACGGTTGCAGTCGCCTTCGACGAAGTTGTCAAGGGTGTAGTTGGGCGAGAGCTGCGAGTTGATGCGCTGCTTGTTGATGCCCGGTATGACGAAGGGGTCGGGGATGGCCTGGTTCTTTTCCTTGCCGATGGCTATGGGCAGGTCGGTGAGCGGGTTGCGCGTGTTCTGGCGCCCCACCGACGGCAGGGTGGTGACTATGGGAGAGGTGCGGATGCTCTGGTCCATCACTACGCTGTATTTCAGCATGCCGCTGACGCCGAGCTGCAGTTTTATGACCCTCTTTAATAAATCTATATAATGTTCTTCTAAATATTCATAGAAAAACTGGCTGGGCACCTGCACTATCAGGGTGGCGCCGTCGAGCTGCAGCGGCACTATCGGACGGAACCACGTCTCGAACGCCGTGTGGTTCTCGGGACCCAGCGTGTCTTTTATCATGTTCAGGCACTCAGCCCACACTCTTTTGTAGTCTTCCTCTATCATAACTTCGGTCTTTTTCGCTTTTTTCAATCACTTACGGGCATAACGCCCCGTTTTCTCTGTTTGCAAAGTTCTCCCTTTTTTTGTGTACAGAAATTCAAAAAAAAATTTGTCAAGTTCATTTTTATTTTGTAAAGTTTTGCCGCCCAGCAAGGCCCCCTTTCCGACCACTTTCACCACAACACACTAATTTTCAAAAGCCGTTCTGTTAAATTACGTTTTTGCGTCGGCTTTTAATATACGATTTTTTTTCCATTGTTTGAATTTTTTTTTACTTTTTTCCACCATCCGCCCCACGATTTGTTGATAACCCGACACGTGGTTGTTAATTAGTCTGTTGCGAGTTGAAAACCGTTGCCAGTATCTGTGGCTCAGTATGTTGCAATAATTGTTTGATTTTCAAAAGCCATTATTTTGCATCCTTTTTTTAACTCTTTGTTTTTGTGTTTTGTTATGATGTTATCCACCTAAAACGGTTGAAAACAGTAGGCGCTATCAACAGTTTTTTTCTTTTGAAGAAACGTGTACTGGCGCTCTGAAGCGACGATGGCTCGGGTTCGACTGGGTGGGCCATGGGGGCTACTACGGGTTTACTACGGTCTTGCTACGGGGTCCCTTCGACTTTCCTATGGCCTTCCTACGGCTTTTCAATGGCCGTAAGTCGATGATTTTCAGTACTGCGGCCGAGAAGGGACCGAGGAGGGGCCGAAGGGACTATATCTTTGTGTCTGATTGTCAGCGGTTTATGTTTATGGCGTTGAGAATGAGTGAAAATTAATTTGGCGCTGTCGGAAAATATTGTTACTTTTGCAAACGAACCAATACCGTAACGCGAATGTAGAATGCTGACCACCAGGTAGTCACACAAACCCGAAGGAGGTGTAAAATGATAGAAACGATCCAGTACAAGTCGCTCAAGTGGCTCGACATCACGAATCCAAGCGAGGATGATTACAACATGTTGTTGGACGACTATCGGTTCCATCCCCTCGACATCGAAGACTGCCGCGGTACCACCCAGCGTCCGAAAATCGACGAGTACGACGACTATTATTTCCTCATCCTTCATTTCCCCTATTTCGACAAGGGCAACAAGTTCATCCGCATCCGCGAGGTGAAGATCTTCTGGGGTCGCGACTACATCATCACCCTCGGCAAGGCCCATTGGGTGGTGAAGAAGTTCTTCGACGAGGTGCGCGAAGACCTGGCCGAGGGCGATGAGGACACGCAGGAGATGATGGCCACCAGCGACCAGCTGCTCTACCACATCCTGAACCGCCTGATGCTGGAGACCAACACGCTGGTGCAGCGCGTGGGTGCCGAGGTGGACCTCATCAACTACGACATTTTCAACCGCCGTGCGCGCTCCATCATCGAGCAGATATCAGAGACGCGGCGCAACACCATCCTGCTGAACACCACCTTCCGCCCGCAGCTGCGCGTGCTCCACATGTTCGAGAGCGGCGGCATCAAGGGCTTCGTGGACCCCGAGGTGCTCGACATGGAGGACTACTGGGGCAACATACTGGACCAGTACCAGAAGATGTACGACTCCATCGAGGACTACGGCGAATTGGTCGAGGGTCTGTCGCATACATTTGACTCGTTGCTGACCAACCGCACCAACGAGATTATGCGCGTGCTGACCTACATCAACACCATCCTGCTGCCGCTGACGCTGGTCACAGGATTCTTCGGCATGAACGTGGACTTCCCCTTCACGGCGAACACCGTTGCCTTCTGGGTCATCCTCGGCGCTCTGCTGGTGATGTCCGTTGTCCTGCTGTTCTTCCTGCGCCGCATGACGCGGTAGGAGGATGGCGTGTATATTTTAATGTTCTTTTTTAAACAATAGCATTATGCATCGCCACACCGTAGGGCTGCGCTACGCGCAAACTGGCGGTGGAGTGAGAGATGAAAGGATAATGAAAAAAAACAAGGTCTGCCGGAAGGACAGGCCTTTTGTTTTGTCAGCGGACGTTGTAGCCGTCGGCGGCGAGAAGTTGGCGCACTTTGTCGAGATGGTCGCCCTGGATGATTATCTCGCAGTCTTTGGCGGCGCCTCCTACGCCGCAGCGGCTCTTGAGGGTCTTGCCGAGGGCCTGGAGGTCGTCGTCGGTGCCCACGAAGCCTGTGACGAGGGTGACGGTCTTGCCGCCGCGGTGGTGGCGGTCAAGGGTGACACGCAGTCGCTGCTTGGCGGGCGGCAGGGTCTCGGCCTCGGGCTCGTCGGCGTACTGGTACTGGTAGTCGGGGTTGGTGGAATAGACGACTCCTATGATGTTCTTCTTGCTCATCGTATGCGGGGCAGCAGCAGTTGTTTCATGTCGCGGGCGTAGATCTTCACCGACTTGGGGTGCACGACGAAGTTGACGCTCTTGCCTATGTTCTCGCCTTCGCCGTCGAGGTTGACCCAGCGGTCGGCGTTACCTTCGATGAGCACCTCTTTGGCGCGGAACATCTCGACATGCTGCGAGAGGTCGAGGTGGTTGGTGAAGGCGAGAGGGGCTGTGATGCCGAGGTGGTCGATGGGCACCTTGTCGAGGATGGAGACATCCAGCAGGCCGTCGTCGAGCTTGGCCTTGGGGGCTACGGCGAGGTTGTAGCCGAACTGGCGGCTGTTGGCGACGGCGATGAACCACGCGTTGCGGTAGTATTCGTGGCCGTCGACGGTGATGCGGTAGTCGGAGTTCTTGTAGCGCGTGTATTCGCGCAGCACGAGATTTGTGTAGGCAGCGAGGCCGCGGGTCTTGGCGGAATGCATAAGGCGCGCTATGTAGGCGTCGAAGCCGCAGCCGGCGGCATTGACGACGACCCAGCGGTCGTTGACGACGATGGAGTCGATGGTCTGCTCGCATTGCTGGTTGAGGACGCGGATGGCGAGCCAGGGCTGCAGCGGCAGCTTGAGGGTGCGCGCAAGACCGTTGCCAGAGCCGCAGGGTATGATGCCGAGACGGGTGTCGGTGTCCTTGATGCCCTGCACGACGTCGTTGACGGAGCCGTCGCCGCCCACGGCCACCACACAATCGTAGCCTTTGTCGGCAGCCTCGCGGGCTATCTCGGTGCCGTGGTGTATGTGCTCGGTGTAGCGCACCGAGTAGTCGAAGAGGTCTTGGTTGAGGTTCTGCTTGAGCAGGGTCTCTATGCGGCGTTGGCGTCCGACGCCAGAGATGGGGTTTACGATGATGAGGGTCTTGGTTTTCATTATGGCAGCAGGTTATCTGTTATTATATTGTGGTTGTATTGCTGTATGATGGCTTTGAGCAGGCGCAGGTTGTCGGGTGTGCCGCTCTCGTGGTCGCCCATGATGAGGGTGATGTCGTGCAGGGCGGGCTCTTGACGGTTGTTGCTGACGAGGCAGTGGTAGCCGTTGGCGTAATAGACATAACGGCCCTGCGGCTCGCGGAGCAGCGAGGTGCCGTAGGCGGCTATGGTGTCCGGCAGCCCCAGCATGTCTACGAGGGTGGGGTAGAGGTCGGTCTGCTGCACGATGCGCTGGCTACGCACGGCGGTGTCGTCCGCGGGGTCGAAGAATATCATGGGTATGCGGTACCAGCCGTCATAGTCGTTGTATTCGCGCGTGAGGCCGTGGCCGCTGTGGTCGCCGCAGATGACGAAGAGGGTGTTGTCGTACCACGGATGCTGTTTGGCGGCGGCGAAGAACTGGCGCAGGGCGTTGTCGGTGTACTCCACGCACTTGAGTATGGGGTGGCGACCTTCGACATAGCGGTCTTTGTCCTGTTCGGGGATGGGGAAGGGGTGGTGCGAGGTGACGGTGAAGACGGCAGCGAAGAAGGGCTGGCTGAAGGTGCCGATATGTGCGGCGGTGTACTGCAGGAAGGGCGCGTCGTAGATGCCCCAGGTGCCGTCGTAGTCGTCGTTGCCGGGCTTCCAGGCGTTGTATTCGTCCATGCCGAGGTATTCGTCGAAGCCGAGCTTGCTGCAGGTGACGTCGAAGTCCATGACGCCGTTGTAGGAACCGTGGAAGAAGGCTGTGTGGTAGCCGTTGCGGCGCAGGGTGGCGGGCAGACCTGTGTAGGTGTCCTGTTCGCCGTAGGCCGAGTTGGTGAAGGGACGGCTCATAAGGTTGGGGATACCCGAGCAGATGGCCATGATGCCCTCGATGCTCTTCTTGCCGTTGGCGCGACCGTCGTAGAGGGTGCTGTGCTGCGCCAGCGAGTCGAGGAACGGTGTGCGTGTCTCGGCATCTTCCTGAGTGTTGTAGCAACCCATGAACTCCTGACCGAAGCTCTCAAGGATGATGAACATCACGTTCTTGCGTCTCGCGGTGTCGGCCACCGCGGTGTCGGGCGTCAGCACCGTCGGACAGACGGCGCTTGCTTCCTCCATGGGCATGTAGTCTTTCTCCTCGAGGTCGGGGGTGAAGAGGGTGCGCAGTATGTTGTAGGCGTCGTTGCTGACGAGCGCCGTGTTCTTGGGTTGCACATAGTGTGCTGCGTCGCTGGGCTTCAGCGCATGTCCGATGCCGCCGCGAACGAGGAACACCACCAGCAGCACCGACAGCAGCAGACGCCAGTCGGCACGTGCTTTGTCGGGAGCCTCATAGCGGCCTATGCGGCTGTTGATGAAGAGGAACAGCAGCGTTATCGCCAGCGGGCAGGCCCATGCGAACCAGTAGTCGACGGCGAAGTGGGGCGCGAGGGAGCCCATCTGGCCGCTGATGCCGAGGTATGAGAATATCTCGTCTGAGAGCAGACGGTAGGTATACTGGTAGTAGGCGCTGTTGCATCCGCGTGGTATCACCATGAGCAGAACTGCGGTGATGTACAGCACCTCTGTCAGGATGCGGTACCAGCGTCGGTTGCGTGCCGGCAGAGGCAGTATCATGAGGGTCAGGTAGGGGAGGAGGAACGTGGTCACGGTGGCCAGACCAAAACGCACATTGCCCAGTATAAGGCCTTTCCATTCGTCTCCGTCGAGGTGGAAGATGTGCAGGTTGCAGAGGTGGAATGCCGCCTGTGCGGCGATGAGGGCGCCGAAGGCAAGCAGTACTTTCTGCAACAGGTGGGTGTAGATATTTGTTGTCTTTTGGTTCATGTTTTAATGTTTAGGGACGCCAGCCTGAGGTGGAGAGTATCTCGCGGCTGTCGCTGTTGTCGAAGAGTTGCTGCATAGTGGCGCCGCTTTTCTTCATGTAGCGGTTCACTATCTGCAGGCCGATATAGGCTGTTGTGCGTGGTGCAGAACTTTGGCCGAAGGCGTTGGTGTGGGGTGCTTCGTCGATGATGTTGCGCAGCTGGCTGATGTCTGTGGTGTAGAGCATCTTGTTCTGTATCAGCCAGCCCCATACCTGTTCGGTGTTGGCTTTCATCCAGGCAAGCTGGTCGGCGGTGTAGCGCAGGAGGATGGTGTCGTGTGCCTTTGGGAGCGTCTGTTGTGCATAGTAAATGGCTTTGCCTTCGGCGATGGCGTAGTCGAGCAGGGTCATGTCGCCGTCGGGCAGCACGATGTTGGCGCGCGCAATGGCTTCCATGCAGTCGGCGGCGATATATTCCTTGCGGCTCATTCGCTCGATGTAGGCAGGGACAGCTCCAGGGAGGCAGCCTACGGCATAGCGGTCTATGGAGAGTGCCAGCTCGTGGTCGCTGCAGAAGACGCGGTTGCGGTAGTCGTCGAAGTCGGCTGTGACGAGGGTGTAGAACTTGTCGTATTTCATCTCCGGATACAAGCGGCGCGAACGCTCCAGAGCCCCACCCAACTCATCTTCAAGCCAGCCGAGGTCGCTGTAGAGGCTGTCGGTGACAGCATAGATGCGGCGCACTGTTGGGTCGCCGACGAAAGCCCCGAGGGCCTGCATGTATTGCGGGTTGTGCGGTTCGACGTTCAGCAGCGGGGTGTCGTAGACCTGCAGGCTGTCGACAAGGACGGCTTGAAGGTTCTCTACCGGAGAGTTGAACAGCAGGCGCTCGAAGCGGTGGAACTGCACGGTGGAGCTGCCGCCGCTGCAGGCGGTGAGCAGCAATAGTGCGGCAGTAAGTCGTAGAGGCGTAGAGACGTATGACAATATGTTCTTGATGTGTTTCATTGGTTGGTCATCTTGAAGTATTTCTGCATCACCAGCAGGGCTATGTAGCGCTCGCGGCGCCAGTCGCGGAACTGTGCGACATATCTGTTGGCGTTGTCCACTATTGCTTTCAGCTCTTCCATGTGGCTGCTGTAGTAGTCCATCTTCTCCTCCAGGTCGGCAAAGTCTGCCCGTATCTCCACATAGTGCACGCCGGCCTGCAGACGGCCTTCCATGAACCATGTCTCGCAGGTGGGTTTGGGCATCACGGCCACGGAATGCGACGACATTATCCACTTCAGGTTGGAGGCCACGTCGTTACCCTCGAGGGCCATGATGTAGCGGAAGCGCAGGTGCTCGTAGAACGACATCATGGGTTTCGACTGGCTTGTGTGCTTACGGCCTTCGGTGCTTCCGGGTATAGTGTCGGCGGCATCCACACGAGGGTTGTCGGCAAACATGCGGCAGAAAAGTGCACGGTTCTCGCGCGTGCCTATATGGCCGCGGAATATGGCGCGGTCCTCTTTCTCTTCGGGCTGCAGATGGTCGTGTATGTAGACGAAGTGGCGGCAGCGGTCGAGCTTCAGCAGTACGCTGTTGGTGTTGTCGGTCTCCGTGGAGCGGCTCTTTACCACCGTGGGCTCCGCCGGTATCTCGCGCACGTCGCCGAAAAGGTAGTGCCACAGTAGTTGAGGGTTGAACCACTGCAACGCCTCGCGGCTGTCGTAGTAGTAGGTGCTGGGGTTCCCTTTGCGCTGCAACTGTCCTATCTGTTCGGCGTCGGCACAGAGGGTCGTTGGTGTCTTCAATTTGCAGTAGTAGTCGACGCGGTCCTGTATGTAGCCGGCGTCATAGAGTTCTGCACAGCGGCCGAGTTCCCCTTCAAGCCGTTGTCTGAAGAGCTTGTCGGGCAGCATGTCACGCAGGGCGGCCTGCATATAGTAGGCCGCCTTGGAGTTCTTGCCGCTGTGCAGCTTGTATTGCAGGGTGGTGTTCACTTACTCTTCTTTTTTCTCGCCCTCTTCGGTCTCTTTGAGGATGCGCAGCTTGGCTTGCAGCAGCGCTATCTGCTGTCGTGCGCCCTGCATCTTCTTCTCAAACTCCGCCTTCAGCAGGTCGGCCTGCTTGGACGAGGCGAGGAAGCCCAGGTTGTTCTCCCATAGTGCCAGGTCGCTGCGCAGCTTCTCTATGCGCTCGGTCAGCTCCTGACGTTCGTTGCTGACGAACTTCTTTGCGTCGCCGCCTATGTTGTGCAGCCGCTCGCGGTAGGCTGTCTCCTCGGCTTCGCGTGCTGAGATTTTGAGGTGTTCGAAGATACCGTCTATCACGGCCCTGAACTCCTTGTGCAGCCGTTCTTTGTCAGCCATCGGCACAAAGCCCGCCTCTGCCCAGCGGCGCTGGAAGTCCTTTATTGTCTCGATGTTCTCCTCACGGTTGTCGCCGAAGGTGTGCGCTTTCAGCTCTGCAAGGATGGCTTCCTTCTTGGCGAGGTTCTCGGCCTCGGAGGTGCGGCGCTCCTTGAAGAACTCGCCCTTCTTGGCAAAGAACTCGTCGCAGGCGGCACGGAAGCGCTGCCATATCTTCTCGCTGACCTTGCGGTTGGTGGCGCCGGTCTCTTTCCATTCTTTCTGCAGCTGCAGCAGTTCCTCGGTGGCTTTCTTCCAGTCTTCGCGCTTGGCAATGGCCTCCGCCTTCAGACAGAGTTCCACCTTCTTCTGGTAGTTGGCGTTCTGCTCGTCCCTTATAGTGCCGAAATGCTCTTTCTTGGCCTCGTAGTGACGGTCGATGATGCCTTTGAACTTTGTCCATATCTCTTCGTTCACCTCGCGCGGCACGGTGCCTATGGTCTTCCACACCTTCAGCAGCTCGTCGAGTGCAGAGGTGAGGTCGTTCCACTCCTTGGTGGTCTCAGGCTCCTTGGCCGTCAGCTCCTCGGCTTTGGCTATCAAGGCCTGCTTGGCCAGCAGGTTGTTGTCCATCTCTTCCTTCCGCTGGTCGTAGTATTCGCGACGGCGCTGGTCGATCTGGTTGGCTGCTGCGCAGAAGCGCTGCCATATCTCCTCGTTCTGCTCGGCAGGCACCGGTCCCGTCTCTTTCCACCGGGCACGCAGATCCTGCAGGGCTTTGAAAGCCTTGGTGACCGACGGCTCCACGATAAGCTCTTCGGCTTTCTCGCACAGCTCTATCTTCTGCTCAAGGTTCTTCTTCTGGTCCAACGCGCGAAGCTCGCGGTTTATCTTCAGCTTGTTGAAGAACTGCTCTATCTGGAAGTGGTAGCTCTGCCAGAGGTTGTTCATCTCCTCACGGGGCACCTCGCCGATGGCTTTCCAACGCTCCTGTATGTCGTTGAAACGGTCCATGGCCTGCTTCACCTGCTCCTCGCCGCTGTCGGCCAGGGTGCGCATCTCTTCTATCAAGGCCTGCTTGGCTTCTAGGTTCTTGCGTTTCTGAGCCTCCATGGCTTCGTGGTGCTGCTGGCGCAGAGCACGATAGCGGCCATAGAGAGTGCGGAATGCGTCGGCCACAGCGTCAACAACCTGTTCGGGCTGTTCGTCGGCGGCTGTTTCCTCGTTTTCGGCGGTGGGCTGTTCCTCGGGTTGTTCGGCAGGCTGTTGCTGCATTGTGGCGGTAAGCTCCGCAAAACGGTTGCGGATGTCAGCCACGCGGCTACGTATTGTCGTGACGTCCTCATCGAGTAGTGCACGCAGCGCATCCACCAGTTCCTCACGGCTGTAGTTGGAGTAATCCACCTGGGGTTCGACGGCTTTCTCCTCGGCCTGGGGTGTTTCCGCTACAGGAGTCTCTTCGATGGAGGCTGTTGCATTGTTTTCGTTTTCTGCCACTGTGTTGGTCTCGGTGGCGACGGTGTTTTCGAGATTCTGCTCCAGAGTCTCGTTGTTGGGGGTCATTTCTTCCATTGCAGAAAGTGGTTTTTGTTCAGTATTACTGTCCTCGCAGCGCGTTGAAGCTTTTGAATGACAGGTTGTTAATTCTCGTGCGCGCTCACGTGCGCAAAATGCAAATATAAGAATATTTTTTTAATGGGAGTTGTTGGCTTTAAGTTTAAACTGCGAATTTGGCGAATTTGGCGCTCAATTCCTTGTGGATTACTCGAATTGGGGGAGAATGGGACCGCATGGCTTGGGGCCGATGCGGCCTGATGGTTTGCCAAGGACGGCCCCGAAAATATTTGCCATAGCTTTTTTAGTTTTAGAGTCTTGGAGAAAAGGTGAGGGGCGGATGGGGTTGATGGAGTGTTGATGCCGTTTAGGTGTGCTAATGGCTGGGAAATAGCTGCTTAGCGTTAATGGGGCTCATATTTGAATGGGCGCTCAATATGTCAAAGAACTCGCTTATAGTGTTTTGGAGAGGTCGGCGCTGGCCAGGTCGCTTCCCAATCCGAATGCAAAAGTACGACGGCGGAATTGCGGTCTACGAATGATTCCGAAAATTTTCCTTTGAGTCCCAATCTGCGCTACAGTGCTACAGTGCTACAGTTACTTTTTATGACTCCACACCCCAATTTTAACCTCTATATCTATATATCTATATATATTTATATATATAGATATATAGATATAGAATTTTTTTTGGGTTTGGTGATGCCCATTTTCGAACTGTAGCACTGTAGCACTGTAGCAGACGTGTGTCTTTTACTGATTTTGGTTGATGGTCTTTGCTCTCTCCCTGAGATGGTTATCTCCCTGAAGGCGGTGGTCGCAGCAGTCACTTGTTTTCCCAAACAAGTCGACAATTTCCTGACATCGTTGACAGAATTCCTGAAAAGGTTGACAACCGCACATTCTTTTGATTGCAAAGAAAGTGATTAATTAGCAAACACATACTTTTAATACATTGATTGTTCCTGAATGTGTCAACCTATTTAATTATATGCCCCCCATCTTTGCCTATTTTTTACTGACAAAACACCCTCTAGACGGCTACAAGACGGCTACAAGACGGCTACAAGACGGCTACAAGACGGCCACTAAACAGCCACAAAACAGCCGCCTTTTTTTCAGCTAATCGTTCGAACAGGTAATCAAGTGATATAGTGATTCCTTTTCAATCGGTATCAGCGGAACATTATGTGTTTCAAGGAATGGCGTTCTCAGTCGCAGAGGACATAGAGGTCGTCGCGGGGGTTGAGGAAGAGGATGGGGGTGGCCGACGGGTGTGTGATAAGCCGCCGGTCAGGTGTGCCGATAATCCAGTCGAGGGGGTCGGTGGCCCGTGGGTCGGTGGTGAGGGCTATGAGCAGGTCCGGGTGCAGGCTTTCTATGGCTTTAAGGTCAGGCGCGTGCGATGCCTCGAGCGATGTCTTGTGGTATTTGATGTTGAGCGGGGGAAATACCTTGTCGATGTAACGCAGATTGTTGTCCTGCAATGTCCGTAGCCCCGAGTCTTTGTATTGCGGTAGGGCTATGGTCAGGTCCGCTCCGAGGAATCGGGCGAGGTATGATGCCCATATCAGCTTTTCTTTGCTCTCGCGGTGAAAGTCCACTGTCAGTGCGGTATGTTCGGGCTTGTAGGAGGCATCGGTCGGGAAGCTTTTGTCGACCACCAGGTAGGCTATCTTGCACTTGCGGAAGGCGCGCAGCAGTGAGCGTGGGTTGGCGATGGAGCTGCGTGGTGCCGTCGGGTCGACGGCGGTCACTGCCAACACCGCGTTGAATACCGTCGGGAGCCCCTCTATGGCTGTGGCCCAGTCGCCACGCAGCGCCGCGTAAGGTATCTCGTACTGCTTCAGCCATCCGCTGTCGGAGTTGTCGCTCGATACATTTAGTAACATGAGGCTCTTGTGGCGCAGCTTTGCGGCGAAAAGCCGGGCGGCGGCGATGACGGAAGGAGCTGTGTCGGGGCTCTCGACGCATGCCACCACGAACTGGTCTCCTTTGTTGATGTGCTTCATGGACTTAGCGTATGAGTGTGATGTTGCCTTTCAGGTCGTTGGTGTGGTTGCCGAAGCAGGTGATATGGCAGGTGTAGGTGTAGACTCCCGGCGGGCAGGGGGTGCCTCGATAGGTGCCGTCCCAGCATTGCGTCGGGTCGTCGGAGCGGTAGACGGCTTCGCCCCACCGGTTGAAGATGGCGATGGTGAACTCCGAAAGCTGGTCGCTATTGAAGCATACGGCGTCGTTCATGCCGTCGCCGTTGGGAGTGAAGGCGTTGGGAATGGTGAAAAGCGGTGCGCCGCAGACGACCTGGTTGCAGCGTACCGTCACCTTCGCCGTGCGTGAGCACCCCTCGCTGGTGACTGTGACACTGTATACTGTCACACTGTCGGTCGGGGTGGCCACAGGGTCGGCGGCATCGGGGTTCTCGAGGGTCGCCGCGGGGCTCCAGAGGTAGCTCACTGCCGCCTCGTTGCCGACAGAGGCATGCAGGGTGGTGCTCTCGCCGTCCCACAGCAGGCTGTCGTCGGCCCATGCGCGGAGGCTGTCGAGGGTGTGGTTGCGCAGTATATGTGTGGTGAGGGCCACAGGGCACCCGTCGCCGTCCATTAGGGTGACATTGTAGGTGCCTTCGCAGAGGCCGCTGAAGAGGGTGTCGTGACCGTCAATGGTTATGCGGTACCATCCGGCGCACGTGTCGTTGCACAAGGGCTGCGACGCATCCCGCTCGATGCTGGGACGGGGCTTGTTGGCAAGGGTGTAACGGTGTGTGTAGGTGCAGTTGGGACCGTCGACGGTGACTGTGTATTCAACCTCCGGCGCCAGGCTGTCGAAGACTATCGTGGAGTCTGTGGTGTGAGACGGTAGCGCCGGCGAGGAGTGGAAGGTGAGAGACGTGGGGCTGATGTCAGGCTCAATGCTGAGTATCAGGTGCCCGTCGGCGCTGTCGTGACAGCTGTTGCCCACCAGGCTGTCGGCCATGATGACGTGCTGCACGCTGACCCTGAAGGTATCGGTCTGTGTGCATCCCTGCGCCTGTGTGCGGAGGATGTATGTACCCGCTTGTGACACAGAGGGATTGGCAACGTTGGGTGTCTCTATCTCGTCGCCGACCCATGTGTAGGTGGCTCCCGGCTGCGGGGCGACACCTATCGGCACCGCTTCTCCGTTGCAGGCTATGATTACAGGGTGCGTGAAGCCCTCCGACGGCTCGAGGACGAGCAGCTGGCGGCTCTGTATGTCGGCGCCGCTGCATCCGCCCGCCATGTAGGCCGTGAGGGTGACGGTGTAGGTGCCGGCGGTGGTGTAGGTGTGTGTCGGGTTGGGGGCGGTCGAGGTGGTGCCGTCGCCGAAGTCCCAGAAGAAGGAGGTGCCGCGTCCCGTATGGCGGAAGTTGACGGTGTATGGGGCGCAGCCGGCCTGTGGCGCCAAGAACTCGGCCACAGGAAAGTCGTCCCTCACGTTGAAGCGGAAGATGGCGTTGTTGCAGTTGGAGGAGCGGTTGGTGTCGCTCCAGGCACCGGCGGTGGTGGGGAAGTTCTGTGTGCCGCCGCAGGAGGCGCACACCGACTGGTAGAGCGTGGCCAGACGGTCGAAGCGCGAGGTGCCTCCGTCCACGTGGTCGGCGCCGTTGAGGCTGTAGCCGCTGGTGCTGTGCAGCTCGCCGAAGAACGAGGCATAATCGAGCTGGTTGGCGTCGGCATCAAGGGCTATGATGTAGAAATCCTGTCCGTCGGTGGAGTCAGAGTAGGCCCCAGCGGTGGTCTGCATGCCCGTGGTACCCAAGGTATACCACGGCACGCTGTTGTAGCCTACGAAGTCGCGCCCCCAGCCGGCGGCGTAGACGCGGTTGCAGATGTCGGCGGCGAAAGCCGTGGGAGAGAGGTTGATGCGCCCCGGGGTGCCGAAGACGGTGCTCCACCGCAGTGTGCCGAGGTCGGGCGAGAGGCGTTGCAGGAGCATGCCCGACGAGGGGACGCTGTAGCCTGCATTGTATATCATGGTGGACCCCTGCGCCTTGGTCTGGCCGAAGAGGAAGGTCTCGCCGTCGTTGCCCACGCGTACGAAGTAGGCCTGGTCGTAGGCCGACGAGCCTATGAAGGTGGAGGCCATCAGGCTGCCGTCGGCGGTGGAGAGCTTTGTCACGAAGCCGTCGGCGGTGCCGCCACTATAGGTGGTCTGCAGGGCGCCTGCTGTGACGGGAAAGTCGGCGCTGGCGGTACCGCCACATACCACGGGGTTGTTGTCCTCGTCGAGGTCTATGGAGTAGGCCGCGTCGTCGTCGCTACCGCCGAGGTAGGTGCTCCACAGGAGGGTGTGGAGGGCGTAGTCGAACTTAAAGACTATGGCGTCCTGCTTGTACACGTAGTGCTGCCGTGCGGCCCCCTCGGTGGTGGGGAAGTTGGTGCTTGTGGTGGTGCTGCTGACGTAGGTGTTGCCGAAGATGTCGGTGATCAGCTCGCCGCGGGCACCATCGCCGTAGTTGTGATACAGGGTGTCGTTGCCCTGCATAATAATCTGTTGGTTTCTGTTGTAGTTGCGTTTGTAGTTGAGACCGTCGTTGCCGTTGCCGCCTATGAGCGTGGAGGCCTGCAGCGCGGTACCGTCGGCGCTGAGGCGCGCCACGAAGATGTCGCTGCCGTTGGGAAAGGGAATGGTCTGTGCGTTCTCATAGTTGACGTTGGTGCCGCCAGCATGTCCGCGCCGGTAGGCGCCGGCGGTGGTGGGGAAGTCGCTGCTGCCGGTGGTGCCGAGTATGAGCAGCTCGTCGAAGTTGTTTACATAGAGGCTGTGCGGCATATCGGCCTGCGCGCCGCCGAGGTAGGTGGCGTAGAGACGCTGGCTACCGGTGGAGTCGAACTTGAAGATGCCTATGTCGGCGATGCCTGCGTTGCTGCTGAAGGTGGTGTCGTAGGCACCGAGCGAGACGGGGTAGCCAATGCCGAAGACAAGGCCTGCGGTGTAGGTGTTCTTGTGTGAGTCGTAGGTGCCGGTGGTGCCCCAGTTGTCGGCACGCGAGCCTGTGTAGGTGGAGAAGCGAAGCTGCACCACGGGGTCTATCACAAGGTCGCTCGTGCGGTCGTAGTCGCCGACTTCGACAGTGGCGCGGTAGCCGTCGTCGGTCTTGCTCAGCCGCCAGCGGCTCTTCACCTCGCGTTCCACGCGCCCTTTGTCTTTCCCGTCTTGGTAGACGTAGGGCTTCAGCTCCACGATGTCGCGCACCGAGGTGCGTATGCGGAGGCTGCCGTCGCCGCCGATGCTGACGCCGTCGGTGCCGAGATATTCGACTGCGATGGTCGACGGGTCGGCTCCGGGGTGGACGATGAAGTTGTACTTCAGCGCATTGGAGGCGGTGTAGAGTTCAAGGTCGATACCGGGGTACAGGTTGCTGTATCGGGCTACGGCGTAGTTTGGCACCCGCGAGCGCCAGTGTGCCGGGTTGCTGCCGAGGAAATAGTTGCTGTAGCCAGGCTGCTGCGCTTCGCCCATGGGCACCGCCGAAGCTCCCACGAAGAGCATCTTGTAGGCGTGCATGGGCAGGCGGCGTCCTGTGCCCGGAGCGGGGTGGCGCTGGGGCGCACGCAGGGCCACCGTGAGGCCGTCGTCCTCGAGGAAGAGGGCGGCATCGTGGAGTTGCGCCTCATATCGCACACGGCTGTCCCACTGGCCGTCGTTGCGCACAAAGACCACCTGCGTGCCGACGCCG
This sequence comes from uncultured Bacteroidales bacterium, assembly GCA_900318275.1. GTDB lineage: Bacteria > Bacteroidota > Bacteroidia > Bacteroidales > P3 > Colimorpha. Next base: position 19,710 of record ONJY01000018.1, read on the forward strand.
AGGGTGTCGCGCTCGTTGCGCCCCATGGCCTGCAGGGCCACCAGCATCAGCAGTGTTATTATGGCGATTTTTTTTGTCATAAGGCGGCTTTTTGTGTGCTTTGTGCACCGTAGTCGCGCGGCGGCGGTCCTCTTCGCGCGCGCGATAAACCTATAACGAAAGGGGTAGGTAATTATTGTGTGGGGAATAAAAAAAGAGGACTGATGTCCTCTTTTGGTGACTCCTGCAGGATTCAAACCTGCAACCTTCTGATCCGTAGTCAGATGCTCTATTCAGTTGAGCTAAGGAGCCATCTGCTGTTTACAAGGTTTCTTTTCCTTGAAAGCGGGTGCAAAAGTACAAACTTTTTGGATACTGGCCAAATTTTTTTTCGCTCTCGAGTTGTGTGCGTGTGGTTATGGGTTGTGTTTCAGTGGGTTGTTTAAGCAAAATTTTTCACCGGCAGCCTTGTGGCGTTCACTCTACACCGTACACTTCGCGGTAGAGGAGTGTCTGAATTTCGGAAAATTCGTCGTCGTCGAGTTCGTATTTCGACATGAGTATCATGGGTACTGTGCGGCCGTCGTTGTGGTAGGACGGCTGGATGTAAGGCTGCGGGTTCTGAAAGAAGCCCATGCTCTGGTAGAATTCCAGCCTGTGGTCGGCTTCCTCGGTGTTGGGCAGCTCAATCTCAAGGACTACCTGGTCGTGCTGCTGCGAGAGGAAGTTGAGGAAGACGGCTTTGCCGAGTCCCTGGTTGCGGAGCTCTTCGTCGATGGCGAAGTGCTCTACGTAGACGAGGCCGTCGAAGGTCCAGTAGGTGAGTATGCCTACGGGTTCGTCGCCGTTTTCGGCTACGAGAAAATGGAATTTGCCGGCATCACGCTGCCGGATGATAGAGAAGGGCGGGCGTTCCTGTTCGGGAAACGCCTCTTCGAAGAGGTTTTGCGCAAAGTGCGAATGGTCGCTGTCTGCGAGGTTTGTGAATGTTATCATTTACTGTAAAAAACTAAAATTGTTCATTTCTATTCTTATGCCGAGAGTGTGCTGCCAGCCCCAGGCGGTGTAGTTCTGCAGTACAGTCTTGGTCTGGGCGCAGGTGTAGCCGGCTTTTATGGCGCCGATGCCGTGAATCTGGTAGCCGAGGAGGAGGGTGGCGAAGAAGCCATAGCCTACGCCGCCCTGGTTGATGTATTCGTAGGCGGCAACGCCGTCGTCGGGGGTGCGGCCGTCCCAGCGGTCGAGGATGGAGTAGGGGTGGCCGTTGACTTCTATGATGTTGTCCTTGACTTTGGTGTTGACGAGACTGGCGCCGATATTGAGTTCGAGGTCTAAGGCCCGGGTGAGCGGCACGGTGCGTGTGACGGCGAGGTCTATGTTGATGCGGTCCTCCTGGCCTGTGATGCCGCAGGGCACGTAGCGGTTGTAGCCGAGCTGGCCTGTGCCGTTGGTGGCGTCGAGGTTCCACTGGCCTTGGGCGCGCAGCTTGGCAAGGTCGAAGCGCAGAAGCCAGCCGAAGCCGTTATCGTAGTCGTAGCGTATGCCCAAGCCTATCTGGTAGGAGATGCGATAGTGCATCTGCGGGAATTCTGCGACGGTGAGCATGGTGTAGTCGCCGACAGCGTCGGTGATGAGACGGTTGGTGCGCAGATCCTGCCATATCTGGCGGCCGTAGGTGTTGCTGTGGAGTATGCGGTAGATGCCGCCGGTGTTGTCGGTGGCTGTGGGTGTGCCGGAATAGAAGTTGGCTGTGACGTCGGAAGCCCAGTAGGCGTTGGCCTCTGCGAAGACGGCGAGGCCGGTGTTGCGCTGCGTGCTACTGGGGGGCTTGCCGTCGTCGGCGTTGGCCGATACGGCAAGCAGCAGTGCGGTTAATATAGCGGCCGTGTGCTTCACACTATGCCTCCTTTTTCTTTGACGGTGGCGGCAAGGAGCTCTTTGGCTCGCAGGAGCCTGATTTTGACGGTACCCATGGGTATGTGGAGGCGCGAGGCTATCTCCTCGTAGCTGAGGTCTTCATAGTAGCGGAGGCTGACAATCTGGCGGTAGGGCTCCTTGAGTTGGTCGACGATGGCCTTGAGGGCTTCGTCACGTTCCACACGTATGAGAGCTTCTTCGGGGTTGGGCTGGCCGGAGGGTATCTGCAGCTCTATGGTCTCGCCTTCGGGAGTGCGTGTTGCGTCGCTGAGGGGGATGGTCTGCAGCCGCTGGCGGCGCAGGTGGTCTATGTAGGTGTTGGTGCCTATGGTGTAGAGCCAGGAACTGAATGTACCGGTAGGGGAGTAGCGGTTGAGTTGGAGGAAGGCCTTTGCGAAGGTCTCTATGGTGAGGTCGTCGGCAGTGGTGGTGTTGCGTGTCATGCGGAGCAGCAATGAGTATAGCGGCGCGCGATAGGCGGCCATGAGGTCGGCGTAGGCCTGACTGTTGCCGCGGTCGCGGGCAGCACAGACCAATTCATAGTCGTGCCGCATGCGTTCGTTCATCGTCGCTGTGTTGTCCATTGCCCTTGGTGGGGTTATTTTTTAAACTTTCTGTTGTTATGTAACGGCAAAAGTATCAAAATAGTATTTGCGATGATAAAATATATTTCGAGCAGAGGTGCGGCGAAGTGGATGTGACCACCGTCGAAACGCTTTGTGAGACGGGAGAAGCAGACGATTTGCCAAGCCCATTTGATGATTGCGGCGGCGGCCACAACGGGCCATATCTCGGTATGTCTGACCATGAGTGCCGCTACAGCGGCGTAGAAGACGAGGTTCGCGGCAGGAAGCATCTGCTCGCCGAGACGGCTGGCAAGGGAGTGGCGGTTGCGTGTGGCCACGCGGTGGCGGCGTTCGTCGCGCCACTGGGCGAAGGTCTTCTTGGGCTCGGCCGTGAGACATGCGTCGGCGTCGATGCAGATGGCTGTGTTGTGGCGCTCGGCGTTCTGGTAGACGAAGAGGTCGTCGCTGCCGTCGGCGACGTCGTAGTGGCTGATGAAGGCCCCCTGCTTGAAGAAGAAGGAACGGCGGTAGCTGAGGTTGCGGCCGGAGCCTGTGTAGGGGTGGCCGAGGAGGGCGCTGCCGAGATACTGGGCGCCGTAAGAGAGTGTGTCATACTGCTGCAGGCAACCCAGCAAGGTCTTGGTGCGTTTGACGCCACAGTAGCCGAGCACTATCTGCGTCTCTTTGTTGCCGTAGCCACGCACTATGCCACGCAGCCAGTTGAGGTTTTTGGGGGTGCAGTCGGGGTCGGCGAGCATCAGGATGTCGTTGGCTGCCGACTTGATGCCGATGCTAAGCGGGTATTTCTTGCCCTGGAAGAGGTTCACATCCTCCTTGAAAGGCACTATCTTCAGGTGCTTGTAGTAGTCCTTGAGGAGCTTGAGCACAAACTGAGTGTCGTCCTGACTGAGGTAGTCTACCACCACGACCTCAAAGTCGGGGTAGTCCTGTTCAAGCAGGTAGACGAGGTTTTCACGGAGCCAGGCGGCATCGTTGTGGGCGGTGAGCACCACAGACACCTTGGGCAGAGCCTTGCCCTCGGCCGGGTCGTCGGCCGAGTGTTTCTTCTTGAGCCCGTAGCGGCCTATGCGGAAGTGGTAGAGTCCGTAGTAAAGGCTCAGGTATATGAGTGCTGCAAGCAGTACTGCCGCCAGCGCAATAGCGTAAGTATCAGATACAAAAGCGTGAAAGTCTATCATTTATACACTATTATTTTAGGGTACAAAAATACATAATAAAGAGCAATGGCGTCATAGTATGACGTGCAAAATATCAACAAGTAATCAACACTCTGCCAACAGGCTATAGTCTGCGGCCCAACTTGCCGACCATGCCGGCTTTCCATGTCGCATAGTCGCCGGCAACGATGTGGCTGCGAGCTTCGCCGACAAGCCACAGGTAGAACCTCAGGTTCACTATTGAGCATATCTGCAGGCCCAGTATCTCTTCGGCACGTATGAGGTGGTGCAGGTAGGCGAGGGTGTAGCCCTTATAGATGGGCTCGAAGCAGGTCTCCCACTTCTTGTTCTTGATGTTGATGGTTCCTTCGGCGGTGAAGAGCAGGCCGTTGCGACCGTTGCGGGTGGGCATGACGCAGTCGAACATGTCCACGCCTCGCTCTATGGCTTCCAACAGGTTCTGCGGCGTGCCTACACCCATAAGGTAGCGCGGTCTATTCTTGGGCAGGATGGCATTGACCACCTCTATCATCTCGTACATCTTTTCCGTCGGTTCGCCGACAGCCAAGCCTCCGATGGCGCAGCCTTCTGGGTCTTTTGAGGCTATGTATTCAGCCGATACTCTGCGTAGGTCGGCATACTGGCATCCCTGCACGATGGGGAACAGCGCCTGATGGTGGCCGTAGAGCGGCTCAGTCTCGCTGAAACGAGCTATGCAGCGGTCGAGCCACCGGTGTGTCAACTCCATGGACTTCTGCGCATAACGGTGGTCGCTGTCGCCGGGGGCGCACTCGTCGAAGGCCATCATGATGTCGGCGCCGATGACGCGCTGTATGTCCATCACGTTCTCCGGCGTGAAGAGGTGTTTGCTGCCGTCGATATGGCTGCGGAAGGTGCAGCCTTCCTCTTTTATCTTGCGATTGTCGGCCAGCGAGAAGACCTGGAAGCCACCGCTGTCGGTGAGCAACGGACGGTCCCACGCGTTGAAACGGTGCAGGCCTCCAGCCTGACGCAGTATGTCGCATCCCGGCCGCAGGTAGAGGTGGTAGGTGTTGCCGAGGATAATCTGTGCTTTTACCTCGTCCTTAAGTTCTTGCTGATGCACAGCCTTCACGCTGCCGGCGGTGCCGACAGGCATGAATATAGGTGTCTGTATGTCGCCGTGGTCGGTGTGGATGACACCGGCACGCGCGTCGCCACAGACGGCGTTGAGGTCAAAGGTGAGAGGCATCAGGCTTACAGCTCAATCTTCTCAATCTTGGCGCGGGCCTCGAGCACGGCTTTGTAGTCGTTCATGGCGCGCAGCTGCAGGTCGTAGATGCTACGGGGGCAGTCGGGGGTGAAGGTCAGTTTGCCGTTGTCCCACAGCTTGAGGACGGCCTCGAGGTTCTCCTTGCGGTTGAGCAGGTGGTAGTATTCGCCTTTCATGCGGTCCTTGTAGTCGCTCGAAAGCATCAGGGCTGTGATGTTCTGTAAATCCATGGTATTGGGTGTTTATTGGGTTAATAATTGCTATCCAATCAGTTCTTTGGCAACGCTGAGGGCCTTGTCGAGACCGTCGGGGTTCTTGCCGCCGGCGGTGGCGAAGTGGGGCTGACCGCCGCCGCCGCCCTGTATCTCCTTGCCGAGGGTGCGCACCATCTGGCCTGCGTTGAGGCCGGCGTCCACGCGGTTCTGGCCGAGCACTATGAGCAAGGCGGGCTTGCCGTCTTTGACGCTGCCGAGCACTACGGCCATATCGGGGCACTCGTTGCGGAGCACCATAACGGCGTCTTTCAGCGTGTTGACATCGGCGTCCATACGTTCGATGATGACCGGTGAAGCCTTCAGGCGCGAGGCAAGGCCTTGTGCTACGCTCTGGGCTTTCTCTTTCTGCAGCTGCTCCACCGAGGCTTTCAGCGCGGCGTTGTCTTCCTGCAGCTTGGCGATGGATGCCGTGAGGTCCTTGGTGCCCTTGAACATCTCCGCCAGCGCGGCCAGCTGATCCTGCTGTGCGTCGGCATAGTCGGTGGCGGCCTTGGCGGTGATGGCCTCGATGCGGCGCATGCCGGCGGCGATGGCGCCTTCGCTCACTATGCGGAACGAGCCTATCATGCCGGTGTTCTGCACGTGGGTGCCACCGCAGAACTCGGTGCTGGGGCCGTATTTCACCACACGCACCTTGTCGCCGTATTTCTCGCCGAAGAGGGCCATTGCGCCGAGCTTCTGGGCTTCGGCTATAGGCATGGCGCGGTGCTCCTCGAGAGGCAGGCAGGCACGTATCATCTCATTGACGCGGCGCTCGACGTCGCGTATCTGCTCGGGGCTCATCTTCTCGTAGTGGCTGAAGTCGAAGCGCAGACGCTGCGGGTCGACACTCGAGCCTTTCTGCTCCACATGCTCGCCCAGCACCTGGCGCAGGGCGTAGTGCATCAGGTGGGTGGCCGAGTGGTTGCAGGCTGTGGCCTGACGCTTGTCGGCATCCACGGAGGCGTGGAATGTCGCCGTCAGGTCTTCGGGCAACTCATCGACGATGTGGACGATGAGGCCGTTCTCCTTCTTGGTATTGTTAACTCTTAACTCATAACTCTTAACTCTCAACTCACCCGTGTCGCCTGCCTGACCGCCGCTCTCGCCGTAGAAAGGTGTGCGGTCGAACACCAGCTGGTAGAACTCCTTGTCCTTGGCTTTCACATGGCGGTAGCGGGCTATGCGCACGTCGGCCTCAAGGGTGTCGTAGCCGACGAACTCCTCTTCCACACCCGGCAACAGTTCCTGCCAGTCGTCGCTCTCCACCTTGGCGGCGCCGCGCGAGCGTTCCTTCTGCTCGGCGAGGCCTTTGTTGAAGCCCTCCATGTCGACGCTGAGGCCTTTCTCCGAGGCTATGAGCTGTGTGAGGTCTATGGGGAAGCCGTAGGTGTCGAACAGCTCGAACGCGAAGGCACCGTCGACCACCTTGCTGGAGCACTTGGCGGCGTACTCCTCGAAGCGCTTGATGCCGCCTGCGAGGGTGCGCAGGAAGGCCTGCTCCTCCTCCAGTATGATGCGCTGTATCAGGTCCTGCTGCTTCTGCAGCTCGGGGAACTGGTGGCCCATCTGGCCCACGAGGGTGGGCACGAGGCTGTTGATGAACGGCTCGGTGAAGCCGAGGAAGGTGTAGCCGTAGCGCACGGCACGGCGCAGGATGCGGCGTATGACGTAGCCGGCCTTGACGTTGGAGGGTAGCTGTCCGTCGGCGATGCTGAAGCTCACAGCCCTCAGGTGGTCGGCGCAGACGCGCAGCGCCACATCGGTCTCCTCGTTCTCGCCGTAGCGCTTGCCGGCCTTGGCGGCGAGCTCCTGGATGAGCGGCTGGAAGACGTCGGTGTCGTAGTTTGAGCGTTTGCCCTGCATCACCATGCAGAGGCGCTCGAAGCCCATGCCTGTGTCTATATGCTTGGCCTTCAGCGGCTCCAGGCTGCCGTCGGCCTTGCGGTTATACTGCATGAACACCAGGTTCCATATCTCTATCACCTGCGGGTTGTCCTTGTTCACCAAGTCTTTGCCCGGCACCTTGGCCTTCTCCTCGTCGGGACGTATGTCCACGTGTATCTCCGAGCAGGGACCGCAGGGACCTTGGTCGCCCATCTCCCAGAAGTTGTCCTTCTTGGAACCGCGCAGTATGCGGTCTTCGCTGATGTGCTCCTTCCAGAAGTCGTAGGCCTCGGTGTCCATACTGAGGCCCTCCTTCTCGTCGCCGCCGAAGACGGTGACATAGAGCCAGTCTTTGTTTATCTTCATCACCTCGGTGAGGAACTCCCAGCCGTAGGCGATGGCCTCTTTCTTGAAGTAATCTCCGAACGACCAGTTCCCCAGCATCTCGAACATCGTGTGGTGATAGGTGTCGTGACCCACCTCTTCGAGGTCGTTGTGCTTGCCGCTCACGCGGAGGCACTTCTGGCTGTCGGTGGCGCGCGGCCACTGGCGCTGCTGGTTGCCCAGGAAGATGTCCTTGAACTGGTTCATGCCGGCGTTGGTGAACATCAACGTCGGGTCGTTCTTGATGACCATCGGTGCACTCGGCACCACATGATGGCCTTTGCTCTCAAAGTAGTCTAAGAATGCTTTGCGTATTTCGTTGCTTGTCATAGTCTTATTTAACTCTTAATTCTTATTTTCTTAACCCTTAACTCTCAACTCTTAACTCTTAACTCTTAACTCAACTCAGAACTCCTCTCTCTCCACCATCAGTATGCCGTTCTGTGGCACGATGAAGTATTTCTTGCCGTCGTATTTCAACTCCACGGCGTTCTTGAGCATGAAGATGGCCATATCGCCCGGGCGCACCTGCAGGGGCAGGTACTTGGGCTCGCCGTCGCCGGGCTTCCAGCTCTCGTCGCTGTCCGACGAGGGCAGGGGATAGCCGGGACCGCATTTCACGATGTAGCCCGTCTGTATCTCCTCCTTCTCCTGGTAGCCGGCGGGCAGCAACAGGCCGCCTTTGGTCTTGTGTGTGGCCACAGCGGGCTCCACCAGCACGCGGTCGCCAATCACTATCAGTTTGTCTATATTTGCGTTATCCATTTTTTGACTCTACTCTCAAAAATGCAAAGTTACACAAAAAAAATCAATAATGCACACATGCGCGAATATTTTTTCTCTTTTTCCGATTTTCTGCCTCTAATTCTCCATCCCTTAACCCCACCTAAACGGCTACTAAACGGCTACTAAACGGCTACTAAACGGCTACTAGACGGCTACTAGACGGCCACAACACCCCATAACTCCTAACTCCCAATTTCAAACTCCTAACTCCTACGACTTCCCTACGGAGTCCCTATGGCATTTCTTCAGTAGTATTTCAGTGTTTCACTGAAGAACTACTGAAAAAGTATCGTTGATGTACTGAAGAACTGTCATACCGGCTCCGTACCGGAAAGGTGGAAAATGGCTTTTTTTTCAACTTTTTTTTGGCGGATGAGAAAAAATGTGTATCTTTGCATTTTGTAGATATTCATATAAAAATATAGAACGCACACATTATGAGATACGATTTGATTGTCATCGGCAGCGGCCCGGGAGGCTATGTGGCTGCCGTGAAGGCTGCAAAGCTCGGATTGAAGACCGCCGTCGTCGAACGCGAGAACCTCGGTGGCATCTGCCTCAACTGGGGCTGCATCCCCACCAAGGCGCTGATGAAGAGCGCACAGGCGTACAACTACGCCAAGCACGCCGCCAACTACGGCGTGAAAGTGGACAGCGTGGAAGCCGACCTCAACGCTATGGTCGACCGCTCGCGCGGCGTGGCGTCAACGATGAACAAGGGCGTTGAGTTTCTGCTCAAGAAGGCCGGCGTCGAGGTCATCATGGGCACAGCCAAGGTGAAACCCAACCACGTGGTCGACGTGGACGGCACCGACTATGAGGCCGACCACATCATCATCGCCACAGGCGCCCGCAGCCGCGTGATGCCCGCCATGCCGCAGGACGGCAAGCGCATCATAGGCTACCGCGAGGCAATGACCCTCCGCGAGCAGCCCAAGAGCATGCTCGTGTGCGGCAGCGGCGCCATAGGCTCCGAGTTCGCCTACTTCTACCAGAGCATCGGCACGCAGGTGACGCTCGTCGAGTTCATGCCCCAGATACTCCCCAACGAGGACGAGGAGGTGGCCGCACAGATGAGCCGCAGCTTCCGCAAAATGGGCATGAAGGTGATGCCCAGCTGCAGCGTCGAGAAGGTAGACATCGAAGGCGACATCTGCCACGTGACCGTCAAGGACCTGAAGAAAGAGACCGAAACCGTCGTCGACGTCGACGTGGTGCTCAGCGCCGTGGGCGTGGTCACCAACCTCGAGAACCTCGGCCTCGACGAGACAGGCATCAAGTATGAGCGCGGCAAGATTGAGGTCGACGACTGGTACCGCACCAACGTGCCGGGCTACTACGCCATCGGCGACGTCGTGCACGGACCTGCTTTGGCGCACGTGGCATCGAAGGAAGCCATCTGCTGCGTCGAGCATATCGTCAAGGGCGAGGCCGTGAAGGTCAACTACAGCAACGTCCCCGGCTGCACCTACACCACCCCCGAGGTGGCCAGCGTGGGCCTCACCGAGAAGAAAGCCCTCGACGCCGGCCACGAGGTGAAGGTGGGCAAGTTCTTCTTCAAGGCCAGCGGCAAAGCCACCGCCGCCGGCAACACCGACGGCTTCGTCAAGGTTGTCGTCGACGCCAAGGACGGCAAGATACTGGGTTGCCACATGTGTGGCGACAACGTGACGGAGATGATCGCCGAGATCGTCGCCGCCCGCGAGCAGGGCTTGACGGCGCACCAGGTGGCGCAGGCCATCCATCCGCATCCGACGATGAGCGAGGCCGTCATGGAAGCCCTCGAGGCTGCCTACGGCGAGGCTATTCATGGATAAAAATAACGATTATGGCAATATTCCCATCCAAACGTGTCAAGGTCACTGAGGGCCTGTATATCAGGCGCAGCAACCACTTCTACTACACAGACTTCGGCGTGCGCGACGGTGCCGAGCGCCATTACAGCGGGCGCCGCTACATAAACACCGGTGTGCCGGGCACAGGCTTCATGGAACGCGAGAGCGAAAGCCACAGCTACCACAAATTCGTGCGTGAAATTGTGGCCAGGCAGAAACCCAGATACTGGCGTCTCCTGCTGGGCAAGGAACCCAGCTACGAGAAAGAACTCAAGCGTGCCAAAGCGGCGTTGGCTGCGGCCGACGACCCGCTGAAGCGGCAGATACTTGACAGCTACGTCAACGCCCTGTCGGTGGGAGCCGCCGAAGAGCGCCTGGAGCGCACCGTGCGCGGCATCAAGGACAAGATAGGGCACAAGAGCAACAAGTTCCTGGTGAGCGTGATGAGCCACTACAAGAACAAGATAAGCCAGCTGGGTCACGACATGCGCTCGGTGGAGCTCCACGTGGAGGACACCTGCACCGAAGAACAGTACGAGGCCTACAAGCAGATGGTGGAGGCTTTCAGCAAGGTGGCCGACTGCCGACGCGTGTGGCACGCCAACGAGAACACCCGCGAGGTCTACCAGCAGGTGTTCTTCGACTTGGGCATCTTCGACTTCATCCGCTCCGACAACTACCTGCCCATGCTGCGCGACTCCAACGGAGTGAACTACTACCTGCTGCCCACGGCGATGATTGTGGCGCGCGACACCGTCGACTTCGACATCGTGCCGCTCAAGCGACTCACCATCGTCTGCCAGGAACTGGCCATACAGGAGACCGTCGAGGTCATCAGCAGCCGTCTAGGCGACGCCGCAAGCATGGTGCGTATCCCCGAGATGAACCAGACGTGGTACTTCAACCACGTGAGACCCATCATGCACTTCGTGGGCGCCTACGAGGCTCTGCAGGCGACACTTTAGCGGAAAGAGGATAGTGTTAAGCAAAAGGTGAAAAAGATACAGAAGCATACCTACCGGTTCAACCCGCACACGCTGCGCTACGAGAAGGTGCTGGTGACGTTGCGCGACCGCGTGAAGCGCATCAGCTTCAGCGTCCTCTTCGGCGTGGTGCTCGGCGTGGTGGTCGTCGTGGTGACGCTCCAGTTCATGGAGGCTCCCCGCGAGAGGGCTCTGCGACGCGAGGTGGCGCAGTACAAGCGTCAGCTGCGCGTGCTGGGCGACCGGGTGGAGCGTGCCGAAGCGGTGCTCACCGACCTTGAGGAACGCGACGACGTGCTCTACCGCACCATCTTCGAGAGCGAGCCCGTGAGCGAAGCTACACGACGCAGCGGCATAGGCGGCGTTGAGCGCTACGCAGAGTTCGACAAGATGGAGAACGGCGCCCTGCTGAAGCAGACCACCATGAAAGTCGACGACCTGACGAAGCGCCTCTATGTGGAGTCGAAGTCGCTGGACGAGGTGTACGAGATGGCGCGCACCAAGAACGAACGCCTGGCCTCGATGCCCGCCATCATGCCGGTGGCCAAGAACCAATGCAAGGTGGTGAGCGGCTTCGGTATGCGTTTTCACCCGATACTGAGATACCGCCGTCTGCACTCGGGCATCGACCTCACCGCACGCCCCGGCACCCCCATCTACGCCACCGGCGACGGCGTAGTGCGCGTGGCCGGCCGCAACCCGCAAGGTATGGCCGGATACGGCGTGGTGACTCTCATAGACCACGGCTTCGGCATCCAGACCCTCTACGCCCACATGCAGAACACCAAGGTGAGGGTGGGGCAGAAGGTGAAACGCGGCGAGCAGATAGGCACCGTCGGCAGCTCAGGTATGAGCAGCGGCTCACATCTGCACTACGAGGTCATCATCAACGGCAAGAAGGTGGACCCCGTCTACTACTTCGGCGGCGACCTCACCCCGCAGGAATATGAGGATGTGCTCGAACTGGCGCGTCAGGAGAACCAGAGCATGAGCTAAATGGTCTATGGCTGGCAAGTTGATATTTAGATAAGTTGAAAGGTGGATATCAGGATTGACGATAATGCAGGCTATTGTTTCGGTGTGGTGAAAGCCATCGGCGCCGCCGAGGAGGAACTGCGCCGCGATGGAAGCCTCTACTGTCTGGGCGACATCGTGCACAACAGCGCCGAGGTGGAGCGTCTGTCGCAGAAGGGCCTGCGGGTCATCAACCACGACACCATGCGTCAGCTCGGTGGCAAGAAGGTGCTGATACGCGCCCACGGCGAACCACCCTCGACCTATCGCACCGCCGACGAACTGGGCATACACCTCGTGGATGCCACATGCCCCATTGTGCTCGCCCTCCAGAGCCGCATCAAACGGGGCTATGAGGAAATGAAGCAATGTGGCGGACAGGTGGTCATCTTCGGCCGTCCCGGTCACGCCGAGGTCATAGGCCTCAACGGGCAGACCGACGGCACTGCCATCATCGTCAGCAACCCCGACGAGATAGACGCCATCGACTTCAGCCGCCCCATACGCCTCTATTCGCAGACCACCAAGAGCCGCGAGGACTATATGCGCCTGACGGCCAACATACGGCAGCACCTGCCCGAGGGGGCCGACTTCACGGCCTACGACACAATCTGCAACAGCGTGGCCGGCCGCACCAAAGCCCTCGCAGCCTTCGCCCGCGAGGTCGACGTGCTGCTCTTCGTGGCTGGCGCCAACAGCAGCAATGGTCACTACCTCTATGAGTACTGTCGCAGCGTACAGCCTCGCACATACCTTGTAGGCAGCGCCGCAGAGGTGCAGCACGAGTGGCTCGAAGGGGCAGAAAGCATAGGTATCAGCGGCGCCACATCGACACCGAGGTGGCTGATGGAAGAAGTGGCCGAACAGTTGAGAAACAGGAGACAAGAACAATGACGCTGGACAGGCTGATACTGACGAATTTCAAGAACTACACCGAGGCCGACATAACACTCTGTGGCAATGTCAACTGCTTCGTCGGCAACAACGGGGCAGGGAAGACCAACCTCCTCGATGCCGTCTACTACCTCTCGTTCTGCAAGAGTTACTTCAACCCTGTAGACGTACAGAACATAAGGATGGGCGAGGACTTCTTCGCCATCCACGGCCATTACGGCGACGACGTGGCCAGCTGCCTGCTGCGTCGCGGCAAGGGCAAGGAGATGCGCTGGAACAAGAAGCCCTACAAGACCCTGGCCGAACATATCGGCAAGCTGCCGCTCGTCATGGTGTCGCCTGCCGACCAGCAGATTATCACCGGCGGCAGCGACATGCGCCGCCGTTTCATCGACGGCATACTCTCCCAGACCGACAACAAATACCTGCTGCACCTGCTGCAGTACAACAAAGCGCTGGAGATGCGCAACAAGCTGCTGAAGCAGATGTGGGACGACCGTCTGTGGGACGAAAGCATGGTGGCCGTCTACGATGCGCAGCTCTCCACCCACGGCGAGTGCCTCTACAACGCCCGCCGACACTTCATCGCCGACTTCCGACCGCTCTTCGACGAGTACTACCACTGGATTGCCGGTGACGGCGAACAGGCTGTCATCGACTACTCCACCGACACACGCCCACTCGACGTTCAGCTCGCCGACGCCCGTCAGGCAGACAAGTATGCGCAGTACACCACCGTCGGTCCGCACAAGGACGACCTCATGCTGATGCTCGACAACGAGATGAGCGTCAAGCGCTTCGGCTCGCAAGGACAGCAGAAAAGCTTCGCTCTGGCCCTCAAACTCGCCCAGTTCCAGTACATGGTCAACCGCAACGGCCAGAAACCCATACTGCTCCTCGACGACATCTTCGACAAGCTCGACATGCTGCGTGTCAAGCAGTTGATAGCCCTTGTGGGCAGCGACCGCTTCGGTCAGGTGCTCCTCACCGACACCCAGCCCGGCCGTGTGCAGGCCATCTTCGACGAACTGCCCTCGCTGGAACACAAACTCTTCGACGTCCACCCCGGCACCGTAACTCGTAACTCATAACTCATAACTCATAACTCATAACTCATAACTCTCCCATGCAGCCCGACCGCCCTCTCGACTACTACATCAACCGCCTGTTCAGCCAGCTGGACAAAGCCGAGTTCGCCACCGAGATGGAGGTACAGCGCACCTATCGGCAGCTTGCAGGCGACCTCATCTACAAACTCACACCCACGGTCTCTTTCCGCAACGGCACCCTCAGGCTCCGCTTCGCAGCGGCAGCGCTCCGACACGAGATGATGCTCCGCCGCGAAAGCCTGCGCCTCAAACTCAACAACGAACTCCACGGCGAAGTGGTCAAGAAGATAGTGATAGTATGAAAAAACTCTGGCAGGCACTCATCCTCGTAAGGCGTTGCGACAAGCGTTCGTTCCGCCTGCGCATCCTCTATGTAGTCCTGCAGAGCATACTCCCGCTGGTCAACCTCTACATCCTCAAACTCCTTGTCGACACAGTCACCGCCGCCGCCACCCACTCTGCGTCGGCTGTCGTCGTCTCTCCACTCACACTCCTCGCCGCCATGGTCGCCGTCTTCCTCGTCAACCGCATCATCGGTGCACTCAACGGCATCAACAACGACATCCTCGGTCAGAAACTCGTCGACTACATGGCCGACATCATGCAGCACCAGTCGGCCAGGCTCGACATGGCCTACTACGACAATCCCGACTATTACGACTCGCTGCACCGCGCCCAGCAGGAAGCCACCTCGCGCCCCCTCGTCATCATGGGCAACTTCATGGCACTCTTCGGCTCGCTCCTCTCCATCGCCGGTGTGGTGGCCATGCTCACAGCAGCCTCCTGGTGGGTCATCGCTGTCATGATCGTCGCCGTCATGCCGGGCTTCGCAGTCAGGCTCTACAAAGCCCGCCGCATCTACCGCTTCCGGCGCGACAACACACAGCTCTACCGCCGCACAGCCTACTACTCCGCCATCCTCTCCTCGCGCGACTACGCCAAAGAAATGCGCGCCTACAATCTCACCGACTTCTTCCGCCGTCGCTTCGTCGACACCCGCAGCCGCCTCGTTGGTCAACTCCTGCGCATCTCACGCCGGCTCGGCTCTCTCGACATCCTCAGCGCCTTCATCGAGGCAGCGGCCATGTTCGCCGTCGTCGCCCTCCTCATCCGTCAGGCTCTCGCCGCAGCCATCACCATAGGCACCTTCGTCATGCTTTTCGAAGCCTTCCGCCGCGGGCAGAGCTACCTCTCTTCCCTCGTGGCATCCATCGCCTCCCTCTATGACAACCGCCTCTTCGTCACCAACCTCTTCGACTTCCTCGACTTCCGGCCGCAGATCGTATCGCCGGCAGCACCCCTGCCGATGCCGGACAAGATAGTGTCCGTCGAATTCCGCGACGTCACCTTCCGATACCCCGACATGCAGCACGACCTTCTGCAACACTACAACCTCACAGCACCCCTCGGCAAGCTCACACGCATCGAAGGACAGAACGGCTTCGGCAAAAGCACTCTCGTCAAACTCCTACTCCGCCTCTACGACCCACAGCAAGGCTCCATCCTCATCAACGGCATCGACATACGCCGTTTCTCGCTCCACGACCTCCGCTGTGCCGTAGGCGTCCTCTTCCAGGACTTCGGCCGCTACGCTCTCACAGCCACCGAAAACATAGCCTTCGACCCCGCAGCCGACGTCAGCCGCGCAGCATCCCTCGCACACGCCGACACCTTCATCCAGCAGTTGCCGGAATCCTATCACAACATGCTCGGCCGCACCTTCGACCGTGGCGCCGAACTCAGCATGGGCCAGTGGCAGCGCATAGCCATAGCCCGACTCCTCCACACCGACGCACCCGTCCTCGTCCTCGACGAACCCATGGCCTGGATGGACATCCCATCCCGTCAGCTCTTCAACGATACATTAGAAAAAATCAACCCCGACAAAATAATAATCATCATAACCCACACATGAGAAATGAAAAGGAAAAATTGTTAATTGTTAATTTCTAATTGTTATTTTTTAATTTTAATTTTTAATTTTTAATTTTTAATTTCCCCATGATACACAACATTCAACCCATAAACGCCAAAGAACACCAAGGCGACCTGCTCCTCCTCTACGGTGACGACACCGCCGCACGCACCCTGCCTCTCGGCAAAAAAGAGATAGAGCTCCTCAACGCACGCCGTTCCGTCAAAAAAAACCAACTCATCGTCTTCGACCGTCTCCCGCACCACCTCTACCTCCTCTCCTTCGACAGCGAGCAACCCTCGCCCGAATGCCAGGAACTCCTGCGCCGCAAAGCCGCCGACATCCTCCGTCTCCTCGAAGCCGACAACGTCTCCTCCCTCGCCGTCACCGGCGTAGGAGTCCTCCCCGAAGAAGTCGAAGCCATCGTCGAAGGACTCACGCTCGCCGACTACTCCTTCGACCGCTACCGCTCCGCCGACACCTACCACCTCCAAACACTCGTCGTCGACAGTCTCTTCCTCAAACCCGACATCCTCGAAGCCGACCGCCGCCTCTGGAACCGCATACTCTGGTGCCGCGAATGGGTCAACCTCCCCGTGCAAGACCTCAACGCACCCGCTTTCGCCGACGAACTCGCCTCCATTGCCGCCGACCTCGACAACGTCACATGCTCCGTCATGGATAAAAAACAAATAGAAAGCCTCCGGCTCGGCGGACTTCTCGCCGTCAACCGCGGCTCCGTCGACGAACCACGCCTCGTAGTCCTCGAATACAACCCCTCCTCTGTCCACAGCCAACCTCCCATATGCCTCGTCGGCAAAGGCATCATGTACGACACCGGCGGCCTCAACATCAAACCCGACGACTACATGCAGGAAATGAAGTCGGACATGGCCGGCGCCGCCACCATGGCCTCCGTACTCTTCGCAGCAGCCGACAACCGGCTGCCCGTACACATCGTAGCTATTCTCCCCCTCACCGACAACCGCCCCGGTTTCAACGCCTACGCCCCCGACGACATCATCACCATGTACGACGGCACCACCGTCGAAGTCGTCAACACCGACGCCGAAGGACGTCTCATACTCGCCGACGCCATAGCCTACGCCGTGGCCAACTACAACCCATCGCTCATCATCGATGCAGCCACACTCACAGGCGCCGCCGTCCGCGCCATCTCCACCTTCGGCATCGCTGCAATGCACCAAAACGCCGACAACCCATTCACACTCCTCTCTCTCCTCGGCAACCAACTCTACGAACGCCTCGTACAATTCCCCATGTGGGACGAATACAACGAACTCATCAAAAGCACCGTCGCCGACCTCCGCAACTGCGGCACCTCCCCGCACGCAGGAACCATCACCGCCGGCAAATTCCTCGCACACTTCGCCAAACAGACTCCCTACATACACCTCGACATCGCCGGCGTCGCCTACTTCTCCAAACCCCAGCACTTCTACCGCCCCGGCGCCTCCGGCTTCGGCATCCGCCTCCTCTACGCTTTTTTGCAGATGCAGGACATGCTTTCCGACAAACACAAAAAATAACCAGCAAACAATAAAACACACAATATGGACAACAACGAAGAAAAAAAGATACGCGTCGCCATCACCCACGGCGACATCAACGGCGTAGGCTATGAAGTCATCATCAAAACCTTCAGCGACAACCGCATGTTCGACCTCTGCACTCCTGTCCTTTATGGCTCCTCAAAAGTGGCTTCCTACCACAAGAAGCTCCTCACATCTGTGACGCAGGAGATGAACTTCAACGCCATCCACGATGCAGACGAAGCCGTAGACCACCGCTACAACGTCCTCAACCTCACGCAGGACGAGATTAAGATAGACCTCGGCAAAAGCACCGAGATAGCAGGCGCTCTCGCCCGCAAGAGTCTCGACCGCGCCTGTGAAGACCTAAAGAAAGGCAAAGTCGACGTCCTCGTCACAGCTCCCATCAACAAACGCAACATACAGGCCCCTGATTTCGACTTCCCCGGCCACACCGAATACCTCTCGCACCAGTTCGGCTCCTCCTCCCTTATGCTCATGGTCTGTGACCGCATACGTATAGGTATCGTCACCAACCACCTCGCCCTCAAAGACGTACCCGCGGCTCTCACCCACGACCTCCTCCTCGAGAAGATCACACTCCTCAACCAGAGCCTCAAGCGCGACTTCGGCATCACACGCCCCAAAATCGCCGTCCTCGCACTCGACCCACATGCCGGCGACAACGGCGTCATAGGCGACTTCGACGCTCGTGTCATCATGCCCGTCATCGACGAAGCTCAAGCCAACGGCATCCTCGCCTACGGCCCCTTCCCCTCCGACGGCTTCTTCGGCTCCGAACAGTTCAACAAGTTCGACGGCGTACTCGCTCTCTACCACGACCAGGGCCTCATACCCTTCAAGCTCATGTCCTTCACCGAAGGCGTCAACTACACCGCCGGCCTGCCCTACGTCCGCACCTCACCAGCTCACGGCACAGGCTACGACATCGCCGGCAAAGACCGCGCCTCCGAGCAGTCCTTCCGTTCCGCCGTCTACCTCGCATGCAACATACTCCGCAACCGCCAGGAATACGACGCACTCAACGCCAACCCCCTCAAATGAAAAAACTCCTCCTCATCGACGGAATGGCAGCCGTATACCGCGGATACTACGCCATGTCCAACTCACCGCGCATCAACTCCAGCGGCTTCAACACATCCGCCGCCCTCGGCTTCTCCAACTCCCTCTACGACCTCCTCCGCTCACAGCGCCCCACACATGTAGGCGTCGCCTTCGACCTCCCGGCGCCCACATTCCGTCACCAGATATACCCCGAGTACAAGGCCAACCGCGACCCCATGCCCGAGGACATTCAGTCCAACCTCCCTTGGATACGCCGCATCATCGATGCCTTCCGCATCCCGCAGCTCACCTGTGAGGGCTTCGAGGCCGACGACGTCATAGGCACCCTCGCCCATGCCGCCGAACTCGCAGGCTTCGACCAAGTGCTCATGGTGACCCCCGACAAAGACTTCGCCCAGCTCGTAACCCCCTGCGTCACAATGTACCGCTACGGACGCGGCAAAACACCCGACGCCATCCTAGGTCCAGCCGATATATGCGAGCGATTCGACGTGACACAACCCTCGCAGGTCATCGACCTCCTCGGCCTCTGGGGCGACGCTATCGACAACATACCCGGCATACGCGGGATAGGGGAGAAGACCGCCAAGAAACTCATAGCACAGTTCGGCTCCATAGAGAACATGGTGGCGCACCTCGACGACATCAAGAACGACAAACTGCGCGAGAACATCCGCTCACATGCCGACGACGCCCTCTTCTCCAAGCAGCTCGCCACCATACGCCTCGATGCGCCAATAGCCTTCGACCCCGACGCACTCCAGCTGCAGGCCCCCGACTACCATACACTAAAAGAAATCTGCGACCAGCTTGAGTTCCGTCAACTCGCCAAGCGCATCTTCACCGACCTCTCAGTCTCCGACCCCTCGCTCGCACAGCAGTGGAACAAAAAGGCAACACCATCCGCCACCACAAAACCGCAGCCAACCACCGCCTCACAGCCAACACTCTTCGACGCACCACTCACCTCGACACCCATAACCCATAACTCAAAACCCATAGCCCAGAACTGGCAGGAACTCCTCCATCGCGACATCGCCATCTACATCTCCGGTCCCACCATCGCCATCGCCCTCGACGCCGACACCGTCTACACGGCTCCTGTATCCGAGATAGACCCCTCACAGCTCCACCAGCTCCTCGCCGACAACTCCACCCTCAAACTCTGTCACGATCTCAAGAACCTCAAATATATTCTCGCCGAACTGACTACCGACCAATGGACACTGCCCACCGACCGCTTCTTCGACCTCCAGCTCACACACTACCTTGTAGACCCTGAGCTGCGCCACTCGCTCGACGACATCTGCTCCTCGCTCCTCGGCTTCATCCCCGAGACCACCGAGGCGCAGGCCGCCTCTCTCTGGCAGCTCTACCCACTCATCTCAGCCCGGCTCAACGACGCCAACCTCCTCAGCCTCTACCACGACGTCGAACTACCGCTCGTCGACGTTCTCTACTCCATGGAACGCGCCGGCATCCGCATCGACACCGCCGCCCTCGCCGACTATGCCCGTCAGCTCGCGGCGGAACGTGCCGACATCGAGCAGCAGATATACGTTCTCGCCGGCCACTCCTTCAACATCAACTCTCCCCGTCAGCTCGGCCAGGTGCTCTACGACGAGCTCCACATCACCGATAAACCACCACTCACCGCCACCAAGCAGTACTCCACCTCCGAGGATGTCCTGCAGCGCTTCGCCGCCTCGCAGCCCATCGTCGACCTCATCCTCCAGCACCGCTCCATCTCCAAGCTCGTCGGCACCTACCTCGACACCTTCCCCAAACTCATCTCGCCCGTCGACCACCGTCTGCACACCGTCTTCAACCAGACTGTCACTGCCACCGGTCGCCTCTCCTCCTCCAACCCCAACCTGCAGAACATACCCGTCCGCACCGAGCGTGGTCGCGAGATACGCAGGGCTTTCGTGCCGGCCGACGACGACCACCTGATCCTCGCCGCCGACTATTCGCAGATAGAGCTCCGCATCATAGCCTCCCTCTCGCAGGACCCCCACATGCTGCAGGCCTTCAACTCGGGGCTCGACATCCACGCCGCCACCGCCGCCCGTGTCTACCATCTTCCCGTCGAACAGGTGACTGCCGACCAGCGCCGCAACGCCAAGAGTGTCAATTTCGGCATCGTCTACGGCATCTCGCCCTTCGGCCTCTCGCAGCAGCTTTCCATTCCACGCAAGGAAGCGGCTGCCCTCATCGACGAATACTTCGCACAGTATCCCGCCATTGCCGACTTCATAGAGCAGTGCAAGGAGTTCGCCCGCACCCACGGCTATGCCCGCACCCTCCTCGGTCGTCGGCGCTATCTGCCCGACATCAACTCGCGCAACAACAACGCCCGCTCTTTCGCTGAGCGCAACGCCGTCAACATGCCCGTGCAAGGCACCTCGGCCGACATGATAAAGATAGCCATGGTGCGCATCTACAATGATTTGCAGCGGCTCAAGCTGCGTTCGCAACTGCTGATACAGGTGCATGACGAGCTTGTCTTCGACCTCTACCGTCCGGAAGAGGAGCAGCTGCGGGCCCTCGTCGTCGACGCCATGCAGAACGCTCTGCCCCTCGAGGGGCTGACGGCCAAGGTGTCGGTGGACATAGCGGGCAACTGGCTCGACGCACATTGATGGGGGAGTTAAATAATTATAAAAACAAGCCATGAAACTCCATCAACATAGACATATTGTGCTGCCGATGCTATTGGTTATTGCTGCTTTCCTGCCGCTGTCGGCGGTGAAGGCGCAGGCCGACTCTGCCTACTGGAACGCCCGCTTCCTGCAGCTGTTGCGCTGGACATACGTGGACTCCTCGCTGGCAGCCATCTACCTCCCTTACGAGTTGGAAGTTATGAGTAATGAGTCGGGAGATACAAACACAAAACTCCAGACAAAAAACTACACCCCCATCCGTTGGTACGGCTACCGTTTCCAGCCCTCGGACCAGTGGCCGGTGGTCTTCCAGGTGGCCATAGGTGACGGTCCGGAGCAGACTCTCACGTTGCCGGCCCTTGAGCAGCTTGCGCAATGGGGAGCTTTCCTCACCAACGACGACCACCGTCGGCTCCGTATCACTCGTCGGCAGGAGCGTGATGAGAGCCTCAGACAGGATACTTTGTTGCGGCGGCAGCTTGACTCGCTCGACTGCATAGCGCGTGCGCTGCGCATTGAAGCCGACTCCATACAGGCCTCGATGACAGCCGATTCGCTCGAGGCCGCGAGCCGCAAACGTGCCGAGGAGATATTGCAGGCCAAGCAGCGCATGAACCGTGACCAGATATTCATCCTCAACGTAAAGACTGCGCGTTCGGAGTACATGTTCGGCCTTGAGATTAACCTTTACAACCCCTTCGGGCGCACCATCTCGATGCTGGAATTCAATGTGGCGCCCTACAACGACCGCGGACAGGTGCAGGAGGACAAGTTCCACCGGACGGTGCGCACCATGCGCTGCATGGGTCCCATAGCGCCCGAATCGCCGGCGCAGTACACCTTCGACGAGCTCTTCTGGAACGACCGAGGGCGTATCAAGTTCATGCGTATCAACTCGATAACGTTTCATTTTACCGATGGCACCACGCGATCATTCCGAGGCTACGAGAACATTCTGAAGCACACTCTTCGTTGACTAAAGCGCCTGCGGCTGTGCGTAGGGATGTGTGGGCGTGGATGCGCAGAGGGGATGCGCAGAGGGGATGCGCGCAAACAAACGTTTGTTTGCGTTCGCATCCTTAGCACGGGGTGACGAAGTTGGTGTGGCTGTCTTGTAGCCGTCTTGTAGCCGTTTAGTAGCCGTTTAGAGGCTGTTTTGTCAGTAAAAATGGGGGAAGGATGGGTGCGTGTGTTTGGTATAGACTGTATGACAGGGGGTTATCGCTACGGATAAGACAATTGAGAATTGAGAATTGGGAATTGAAAATTGGTGTGGGTGTCTTGTAGCCGTTTAGAGATAGTGGATAGTGGAATTAACAATTATTAATTTTTCCATGTGGGAGAATGTTAGTATGTTTGCATTTTAATTGAGTACAATAAAAAATAAATAAAAAGATGAAAAAAACCTTATTAACAATTGCTACTATGGCAGTTATCGCTACCGGTTGCCAGCACAAGGCCCAGCTTACGTCGGGTGTGAATCTGGACAACTTCGACACTACGGTCCGTTTGGAGGACGACTTTTACCAGTATGCCTGTGGCGGGTGGATGAAAAACAATCCGCTGGATGCCGAGCATTCGCGCTACGGTGCTTTCGACGTGTTGGCTGAGAATGCGTTGAAGAATGTGAATGACATCATCGACTCGGTGAGCAGGAACGAGAACGAGGCCGGTTCGCTGGCCGACAAGATTGCCACGATGTACAACATCGGCATGGACACCGCCAAACTGCAGGAGCAGGGCGCCGCCCCGCTGATGCCCTATTTGGAGGAAATCAACAACCTGAAGACCCGCGAGGATGTGTGGGCTCAGCTGCTGAAGATGCACCGTCGCGGCTATGGTGTGCTCTTTGGTGTGATGGGCGAAGCCGACAAGGACGATGCCAACATGTGCATTGCTTGGGCTTGGC
>ONJY01000038.1 GCA_900318275.1 uncultured Bacteroidales bacterium
GGCTCGTTGACGATACGGCGCACCTTCAGGCCTGCAATTTCGCCGGCCTCCTTGGTGGCCTGACGCTGGCTGTCGTTGAAGTAGGCGGGGACGGTGATGACGGCCTCCGTTACCTCGGTGCCGAGGTAGTCCTCAGCGGTCTTCTTCATCTTCTGCAGCACGATGGCGCTAATCTCCTGCGGGGTGTACTGACGACCGTTGATGTCGACGCAGGGGGTGTTGTTGTTGCCGCGCACCACCTTGTAGGGCACAGCCTCAATCTCCTTGGTCACCTGGTCGTAGGTCTCGCCCATGAAGCGCTTGATGCTATAGACGGTGTTGTGGGGATTGGTGATGGCCTGACGCTTGGCGGGGTCGCCCACCTTGCGGTCGCCATTCTCGAGGAAGCCCACCACCGAGGGGGTGGTGCGGTTGCCCTCGCTGTTAGCGATAACTACGGGTTCGTTACCTTCCATGACGCTGACACAGCTGTTGGTTGTGCCGAGGTCGATTCCGATGATTTTTGCCATAATGTATTTCCTTTCTTATTTTTGATTACTACTTTATTTTCCGCCAGCCACACATCGGCTGACACCCCCATAACAACAACATCCGTGCCAACTGACAAGTCGCGCCACATAGTGGGCGCAATCTTGTCAAAACTGACAGATGCACTGACATTTTGGCAGTCGGACAAGCATACTCATCCCCATCGGCTCCGCTATGGAGTCGCTACGGCTTTTCTATGGCTTTTCAATCGCATCTACTCGCTGATTTTCAGTACCGCGGCCGAGGAGGGGCCGAAGGGGAGCCGTAGGGGCTCTATTAAAATGCTGACTATCAGAGGAATTCGTTAGATACGGCACAATACGAACACAATATGCTGTACGACAGCATAATAAGACAAAAATAAGGGCATTTTAGACTGACGACACAATAAAACGGCGATGGGGGCGTTAACATATATAATAAATTACGCGACATGAACATCATCATTACCGGCGGTGCCGGATTCATCGGGAGCCATGTGGTACGGCTGTTTGTCAACAAGTACCCGCAATACAAGATCATCAACCTCGACAAGCTGACCTACGCCGGCAACCTGGCCAACCTCAAGGACATAGAGGACAAGCCCAACTACAAGTTCGTCAAGATGGACATCTGCGACTTCGACGGTGTCTACAAACTGATGCAGGACGAGCACGTGGACGGCATCATCCACCTGGCCGCCGAGAGCCATGTGGACCGCTCGATCAAAGACCCCTTTACCTTCGCGCAGACCAACGTGATGGGCACGCTGAGCATGCTGCAGGCCGCCAAGTTGTACTGGGAAAGCCTGCCGGAGAAGTACGAGGGCAAGCGCTTCTACCATATCTCGACCGACGAAGTGTATGGAGCCTTGGAGATGACGCACCCCGAGGGCATCAAGCCGCCCTTCACCACCAAAGCCAGCAGCGGCAAGCATCATTTGGCCTACGGCGAGAAATTCTTCACCGAGGACCTCAAATACCAGCCCCACAGCCCCTACAGCGCCGCCAAGGCCTCGAGCGACCACTTCGTGCGCGCCTTCCACGACACCTACGGCATGCCCACCATCGTCACCAACTGCTCGAACAACTACGGCCCCTACCAGTTCCCCGAGAAGCTGATACCGCTCTTCATTAATAATATACGCCACCGCAAGCCGCTGCCCGTCTACGGCAAGGGGGAGAACGTGCGCGACTGGCTCTATGTCGAAGACCACGCCCGCGCCATCGACCTCATCTTCCACAAGGGAACCATCGCCGAGACCTACAACATTGGCGGCTTCAACGAGTGGAAGAACATCGACATCATCAAGGTAGTCATCAACACCGTCGACCGTCTGCTGGGCCGTCCCGAGGGTCAGGACATGGACCTCATCACCTACGTCACCGACCGTGCCGGCCACGACATGCGCTACGCCATCGACAGCAGCAAGCTGCAGCGCGAGCTCGGCTGGGAGCCCAGCCTGCAATTCGAGGAAGGCATCGAGAAGACCGTGAAGTGGTATCTTGAGAATCAGGAGTGGATGGACAATGTCACCTCCGGCGATTACCAGAAGTACTACGACGACATGTACAAGGGAAGGTAGTCATCAAGCAGCCGATAATCAACTAATTATACCAACATTTACAGCCTGCCATTCCGGCAGGCTATTTTTTTCCTAAAAAATTTTCATTGGTACACAATAATAAACTAAACATCACGTTTCTTAACTAAGAAAATAATTACACGACTAAATACACAAATCATGGAAAAAGAACTGACAAAAGCCGAAGAGCAAGTGATGCAAGCGATATGGAAAGTGGGACAAGGGTTTGCCAACGAGATAGTTGCAGCCGTAGAAGGCAGCGCCGCCTACAACACGGTGCTCACAGTGGTGCGCATACTGGAGCAGAAGGGCTTCGTGGCACACGAGACCTTCAACCGCGCCAACCGCTACTACCCGCTGGTGAGCCGCGAGGAGTACATGCAGCAGCAGCTCAGCGGCTTCGCAAAGCGCTACTTCGGCTCGTCGCCGAGGGCGCTGGTGAGCTTTCTGGTGGACAAGAACGAGGTCTCGCTTGCAGACCTTGAGGCAATAACCAAAGAACTTGAGAAATGATACACTGGATGATTCTATCGACCTTGGCAACGGGGCTGTTCTACGGTCTCTACTGCCTGACGCTGCGGCGCGACCGCTGGCTGAAGCTTAGTGTTGTGTATTTGATGACGACGCTGTGGTTCAGTGTCGTATTCCCGTGGTTCACGCTGCCCGAGAGCCTGGCGACGGCATCGCAGAAAGTGATACCCACAGAGGGGTACATGATGACGCTTGACGAGATTGATATCTCGGCCAATGCGGCGTCCCGGACCATCGACCTGACAGACATCCACCTCATAGGCATTGCGCTGTGCTTGGGGTTCCTGCTACTGCAGCTGGGGGCGCAGGCGGTTGCCATCGCCAGACTCCGCCGCCGACACACCGTCTACAAGGCTGCCGACGGCTTCGACATTCCTCGCAAGGCGTCGCTCATACTGCTCGATGACGACACGGCACCCTACTCCTTCTTCAACCAGATAGTGGTGGGCACCCGTGGGCTGAACGACGACGAGTTGCGCTGCATCCTGGCACACGAGTCGCACCACGTGAGCCATAACCACACCTACGACCTGCTGGCTGCATGGCTGCTGTGCTGCGGGGCGTGGTTCAACCCCTTCGCATGGCTCATCATGCGCGAGATACGGGCCGTACATGAGTTCCAGGCCGATGCGGCGTCGATAGGAGTCTGCGGCCGCGAGGACTATCTGCACCTGCTCTACAGGCAGGCTACCGGTACAGGATATGGCCATATCACAAATAATTTCAAAAGTATCAACCTTAAAAAACGCATCGTTATGATGAACAAAACAAGGACGCGCTTCGGCGCATGGAAGGTGCTGGCCGCGCTGCCCGTGGCGGCACTGTTGATGATGGTGGGCTGCAAACAGGGAGCCCCCGAGAACACCGTCGTGGAAGAGGAGACGGCTGTGGTGAACGAAGCCACCGTGGAGCCGATAATCTTCAAGAACGACAGCATGCCTGAAGGGCTTGTAGCACCGGAGTATCCCGACGGCGGAGAGGCCCTCTACAAGTACATTGCCGACAACATCCACTACCCCGAGCAGGCCAAGGCCGACGGCCTTGAGGGCCGCGTGGTGGTGCAGTTCACGGTGACAGACAAAGGTGACATCGTCAATGTCGAGGTAGCCAAAGGCATAGGCGGCGGCTGCGACGAGGAAGCTCTGCGGGTGGTGAAAGGCATGCCCAAGTGGAAGCCTGCCATCTACGAGGGCAAGGCTGTCAGCGTACAGTACTGCATACCAATAAACTTCAAGTTACACTAAATACAATAAAAACCGAATATGCGCGTTATATGGAAAATATAACGCGCTTTTTCTATGAAAAAAATACTTATTTTCTTGTCTTTAGGCATATTGCTTGCCACAGGTGCGACCCGTGCGCAGGTCCCCATCACGCTGCCCAACGGAAGCTTTGAGCAGTGGACCAACCACCAAGGCTACACCGTAATGTATGTCATACAGGTATATGGCTCATACACGACACCCACGAGCTGGAACTACCTGTCGTACCCGGTCAACGAGTCGATGGGAGCCATCACCATCAATACCAACATACCGCTAATAAAGGCCAGCAAGGTGACAGGCAATGTACCCGACGGCAACAATGCCGTCAGGCTACAGACCTTCATGCTCAGCGACATCATCAGCTCCACAGTGCTGAACCTCGCCGGCGACGCCATAGACTCGTCGCTGAGACAGCAGGTAATACCGTCGATACTGACCACCGGTGCCATCGACGTCGAGTCTGTGTTGCCCTTGGTGACCAACATGCTCTCCGGCTCGGGCGACATCCTGGCCATGCTGCCGACGCTGCTGACGATGGACGTCAACGACTACGTGTCTGGCGGCATTGACCTGGGCGGCTACCGACCGGGACGCCTTACCGGCAGCTACAAGTACCAGTCGGCCACAAGTGGCGACAACGGCGCCGTGATAATGGTTGGCACACGCCACAACACCGTCACCAACAAGCGTGACATCGTGGGCGTGGGTCTCAACCTGTCGCTGTATGACACAAGCGAATATACGCCCTTTGAGGTGGAATACATGCCCCTGAACGCCCTCGTGGCCGGCATGCCAAGCCCCGACCCCGACTCGGTCATACTGATAGCGGTATCGTCGGCCAGCACCAACATGCAGCAAGGCTCGGCATTGTTCCTTGACAACCTGGTGCTTTGGTCAGCCCCCGACACCTGCGCCGACATCACAAGTCTCGCCGCAGTGCCCGACATACACGAGGCTGTGTTGAATTGGAGTGTCACCGACCCAGCCGACGGCTTTGAGATAGAGTATGGCGAGCAAGGCTTTGAGCCAGGCACCGGCACTGTCGACACACTTACGGGCACCACACTCACCCTTACCGGTCTGGATGCAAGCACACAGTACGATGTCTATGTACGCACGGTATGCTCCGACACCGTCTATGGCGAATGGAGTATGGTGCAGTTCACCACAGGCGACGACACCTGCGCTACGGTGGTGAGCATAACACTGAACGACATCTCCAGCGACGGTGAGCAGCAGATGGTGCTCCAATGGAGCGGCAGCTCGACACCAGGCCACTGGGAGGTGGAATACGGCACCCATGACTTCGAGCATGGCACAGGTACGACGGTGACGGTTTCGAGAACGTCGTATGCCATATACCAGCTGGAGCTGCAGCCCAACATAGAATATGACTTCTACGTTCGCTCGGTATGCGACAGCAGCATCTATGGCGACTGGGCCATGGTAAGCTATCGCACGCCGTGCGCTCCAATCGAGGCGCTGACAGTTAGCGGCAGCAACATTACAGCCACCGGCGACAACATGCTGCGCGGCTATGTTGCCTCATGGACCGACAACTCGGGCACCAGCCAGTGGGAGGTGATGTACGGCATATCCGGCACGCCCGAGGATGCGTGGGGAACCATAACCACTGTCTTGGAGCCGCAATATGCGCTGCCCGCCCTTATGCCTGAGACCATGTACACTGTGGCGGTGAGACCGTCATGCGGCAACGGCAACTTCGGACCGATAGCACGCACGAGCTTCACCACCGAAAGCCTGATGGGCATAGACAATGTAGGCACGATGGCTTTGAAAGCGTCCCCGAACCCGGCACACGGCCAGTGCACCGTTACTACCGCCAACGGTCAGCCTGCCGAGTTGAGGCTCTATAGCCTCGACGGCCGCCTGCTGCAGACCATCAACAGCACAGGCGAACCCGTGGTGCTTCAGCTGCCCGCCACCGGCGTCTTCCTGCTGGAAGCATTCTCGGCGGAAGGCTCATCCATGATGAAGATTGTCAACGAATAGCGACGCAACACTATAGCACACGGAAAGAATGTCGATAAGAAACATCATCTTTGACTTCGGCAACGTGCTGGTACAGTGGCACCCCGAACTTATATACGGCGAGTATTTCGGCGACGAGGCCAAGGCGTGGTGGTTCCTGCGGCATGTGGCTGACAACGAATGGCGAGGCCGCATAGATGCCGGCGAAAGTACTGCGGCATGCATTGACGAGCTCAAGGCCAGACAACCGGAATACACCGAGGCCATAGAGCTATACCGCTCGCGCTGGCGTGAGATGTTCACCGGCGAAGTGCCCGGCATGCGAGAGGTAATCAACGAACTTCGTGCCAAGGGCTACGAGATATACGGCTTGACAAACTGGAGCATGGAGACCTTCCCCGCGGCAAGGGAACGCTTCGGCATACTGCAGATGATAGACCGCTATGTGGTGAGCGGCGCCGAGCGGCTCATAAAGCCTGACTACAGACTGTTCCATATCCTGCTCGACCGTTACGGACTCAACGCCGGAGAGTGCGTCTTCGTGGACGACAACCCTGACAACGTAGCCGCCGCCGAAACTCTCGGCATGAAGGGCATAGTATTCACCGGTGCTGAAACGCTACGCAAACAATTAGGCTTATGAGCGACATGACCACTAAAGCCAGAGAGGTGTTCGCCGCCGACCACTACGCCACAGATCTGACCGGCATAGCGATTGCTTCCGTCAGTGAACACGAAGCCACCTGTACGCTTACACTCGCCGCCAAGCACTGCAACGCACGCGGTGTGGCTATGGGTGGAGCGCTTTACACCCTTGCCGACTTCGCCGCAGCCATCGCCGCCAACAGCGACAGTATGGAGGACGGCATCCTGCACTGGGTGTCGCTCAATGCCACAGCGCATTACCTCTCCCCCGCCCCTATGGGCACAATGGTAAAAGCCACCTGCCGGGCGCTGAAGCATGGCCGCTCCACAGCACTTTACCATACAATAATAGAAAGCCTCGACAACGGCAATCTTCTTGCCGTTGTCGAGACCACTATGGTTTACGTGTAGTTTTATTCAGACTTGCGCACCGAACGGAAGCCGCTCATCAGGCCAGTGTTGGCGCTGCCTATGAAGGCGAGTACCTGCTTGCCCTCGTCGGTGTTGCCGTACTTCTCCTTCACCTGCTCCACAGCGTCGGCCAGCGGTATGCCCTTGACGAAGATGTAGCGGTAGATGTCGTTGATGCGGTTGATGCTCTCCTGCGAGAAGCCGCGGCGCTGAAGGCCGAGACTATTGACACCGCAGTACTGTATCGGGTAACGCGCCGCCTTGACGAACGGCGGAATGTCCTTGTCGATGAGGGCACCGCCCTGGGTGATGACGTGCGAACCTATATGTATGAACTGCAGGCAGGCCGTCTTGCCACCGAGGATAACCCAGTCGCCGAGGATGATATGTCCGGCGAGGGTGGCGTTATTGGCCAGCACACAGTTGTCGCCCACCACGCAGTCGTGGGCTATGTGCACGTATGCCATCAGCAGGTTGCCGTTGCCGATAACCGTCTTGCCACTGGCGGCAGTACCACGGTTGATGGTGCAGCACTCGCGTATCACATTGTCGTCACCAATCTCCACAGTGGTGTATTCGCCGGCGAACTTCAGGTCCTGCGGCACGGCAGCAATAACCGAGCCGGGGAAGATCTTGCAGTTCTTGCCTATGCGGGCACCGGGGAAGATGGTCACATTTGGGCCTATCCATGTGCCGTCGCCAATCACAACATCCTCATATATGGTGGTGAAGTTACCTACCATCACATTTTTGCCTATCTTGGCATCAGGGTGAATGTCATTCAGTATCATTGTGTAATGTATCAGTTATTCTTTCTTATGTATTCCATCAGGTAACGGGCAAAGGCGTTGTTGGCCTTGTGTCCGGGTTTGTAAATGTTGAACTTCGCGTTGAGGGGCATACCCACAAGGCGTATGTCGCCCACAAAGTCGAGCAGCTTGTGACGTGCCGGCTCGTTGGGAAAGTAGATGTCCGTGGTGTTGAGCACACCGTCGTGCACCTTGAAGAGACGCTCGTCCTTGTTGAATATCTTGGCCAGACGCTTCAGCTGCCGCGAAGTGAGGTCTCTGTTCACAAACACCAGCGCATTGTCCAGCGAACCTCCTTTGATGAGGTTGAGGTGCAGCAGGGGTTCCACCTCATGCAGGAACACGAATGTGCGGCAGGGGGCAATGCTTGCGGCATACTCGCTGAAGTCGTTCATGTCGGCCGTCTGACGACCGATGACGGTGTCGGCGAAGTCTATCTCGCAATGCACGGAGAAGTGGTCGCAAGGCTCCACCTCGAACACAGAGCCCGTCTTCGCAAACTCGAAGTGCAGCGGCTCTTTTATTGTGTAGCTCTTGCGCTCGGCCTGCAGCGGCTGCACTCCCACGCGGCTCAGCTGCAGCATCCATGGACGCGCCGAGCCGTCAATGATGGGCACCTCGCCACCGTCGAGCTCGATGAGGGCGTTGTCAATCTGCGAACCATGCAGGGCCGACATAAGGTGTTCTATGGTAGCTATGGAGTTGCGCCCTGTACCGAGGGTGGTGCCGCGTGAGGTCTCGCCGACATTGTCGGCCAGAGCGGGCTGTGTCACTATGTTGGTACGGTCGGTGCGACGGAATGCTATGCCGAAGTTCTCCGGCGCTGGTATCACGGTGACAGTCACCGTGCGGCCGGTATGCAGTCCGGGGCCCGTCAGGCGAAACTCTTTCTTTATCGTTTTCTGATATTCCATTCAGTCTCTTTCTTATTTAAACGACACCGGCACGAGGACAAGCTCCTGCATGCGGTATATCATGGCGCGGTCGTTCTCAAGGCCGGCGCCGCTACGCACGAGGTGGATGGGCTGCGTGAGCCCCTCCGACGCACCGCCGGGGGCGTTCCAGAAGTCGGCACCCTTGCGGTGCAGACCGCCAACGATATACAGCGTCAGGTCGTAGCCTGTGGCTGCCAGTGGCGATGTAGGCTCGTTGCCGTAGCGCGTGCGGAAGTCCTTGAGGAACTCCACATGCACGTCATTGGTCATGTCCCAGCCCGTGGCGAAGGTATGGTAGTTGAGGTTTTGCAGCTGGTTAAAGTCCACGTCGCCGTATTCGCGCGTCCAGTCGCCGAGCGTGTAGAGCACCGGCGTGCCCTGCTTGAGCGACGTGAGGCGGTTGAGCAGGTTGCCCACATAGACGCGGTTCTGGTCCTTGCCCTGGTCATAGATGCTCACAACGGCGGCACCGGGGGTCTTCTTGAGCACCGTGGCCAGCTTGGCGCTCTGGCTCCAGTTGAAGAGGGTGTACTTGATATCTCCGCGTTCCTCGAGCTGACGTTTCATCTCGTCGAGCACCGACTTCTCGCTCTTGGCACCCGAGTGAACAATATAAAGGTGCGACCCCTGACGCTCGGTGGCCACATTGTTGAGCATCCTCGCTATGAGGCCTGCCGTCGACGGCTGCATCTTCACCATATAGGGGTTTTCGGCGCAGATGTCGCTGCGTGTGGCCATGGGGTTAACGATGTATATGCCTGCCTCGCGGGCCAGGTCGGCGGCTTTGTCGAAGCACTCGCGCAACAGCAAGGCCACCAGCACGTCGCTCTCGGCCACATGGTGGCTCGCAAAGGCCTCGCTCACCTTGGCGGTATCGTTGGAGCTAACGTCCACGATGTTAAGTTCTACGCTCACACCCTGGTCGGCCAGCTTGTCGAGGGCCATTCGTATGCCTTCGTAGAATTCGATGAACTCGAACTGGCGGTAGCTGCGTTTACCACGCTGCTCGATGTCGAACTTCGTGGTGGAAATCTCGTCTATCTGGTTCAGATGCAACGGCATCATGAGGGCCACCTTGAGGGTCCGCCCCACCTGTCGCACCGCAGGTGGCGCCACAGGCTTGCTTTCCTGTGCAGTCACGCTTGTGCGTTTGGCATGCTTCGGCGTGACCTGCTGTGCCGGTGACTCACTCCGTGGCGTGACCTTAGGCGCTGAAGGCTCGCTCTTCGGAGTGGTCTTCGGAGCCACACTCTCCTGTTCCTCGTCGCCAAACTGGCCGCGGTAGGGCAACCACACGGTGTCGCCGGCATGCAGGAAATGTATGTCCACATGCGTCACCGCATCGTAGCTCTGCACCTTGTAGGCCCGCGATATGGAGTACACCGTCTGCCCACGCTCCACTATGTGCACGTAGTACTTCTTCCCGTGCAGCATCTGTGTCTCGTTGCTAACCTTGACAGGCGTTGTTCCCGGAGCTTGACTCCAAGCCAACACCGACGCCATCATTAGCACTATTGTCAGGACAAAACGTTTCATTCTATTGGCTTTTATTCCCACTCGATTGTTGCTGGCGGCTTGGAGCTGATGTCGTAGCACACGCGGTTGACGC
This sequence comes from uncultured Bacteroidales bacterium, assembly GCA_900318275.1. Taxonomy (GTDB): domain Bacteria; phylum Bacteroidota; class Bacteroidia; order Bacteroidales; family P3; genus Colimorpha. The sequence goes on from ONJY01000038.1 coordinate 10,290, forward strand.
CCTTCACGCGGTTGATGATTTCGTTCGAGACCTTGGCCATGAAGTCGTAAGGCAGATGGCTCCAGTCGGCAGTCATGCCGTCGACGCTCTCCACGGCGCGCAAAGCCACGACACTCTCATAGGTGCGCTCGTCGCCCATGACGCCCACGCTCTGCACCGGCAGCAGCATGGCGCCGGCCTGCCACACCTTGTCGTAGAGGCCCGCGTCGCGCAAACCCTGGATGAAGATGTCGTCAACCTCCTGCAGTATGCGCACCTTCTCGGGCGTCACATCGCTGAGGATACGTATGGCTAGGCCGGGACCCGGGAAGGGGTGACGGCCGATGAGACTGTCCTTGATGCCCAGCTGGCGGCCCACGCGGCGCACCTCGTCCTTGAAGAGGCTGCGCAGCGGCTCGACAAGCTTGAGCTTCATATAGTCGGGCAAGCCGCCCACATTGTGGTGGCTCTTGATGGTCTGACTGGGACCTTTGACGCTCGAGCTCTCGATGACGTCGGGATAGATGGTGCCCTGCCCGAGCCACTTGGCGTCGGTGATGAGCTTGGCCTCGGCATCGAACACATCGATGAAGGTCTTGCCGATGCCCTTGCGCTTCTTCTCGGGGTCCTTGACACCGGCCAGCACATCGTAGAAGCGCTGTTTGGCATCCACACCCTTCACATTGAGGCCCATATCCTTATAGCTCTCTAACACACTCTCGAACTCGTTTTTGCGCAGCAGACCGTTGTCCACAAAGATGCAATGCAGCTGGTGGCCTATGGCACGGTTGAGGAGCACGGCGGCAACGGTGCTGTCGACACCGCCGCTGAGACCGAGCACCACCTTGTCGCCACCCACCTTCTCGCGCAGCTCCTTGACAGTCGTCTCTATGAAGCTCTCGGGCGTCCACTCTTGACGGCAGCCGCAGATACCGACGACGAAGTTGCGCAGCAGCGTCGGACCGTCGGTCGAATGGTGCACCTCGGGGTGGAACTGTATGGCATAGGTCTGCTCGCCCTCAATCTGATAGCCAGCAAACTGCACGTTCTCCGTGCTGCAAATGGTCTTGTAGCCCGCGGGCAGCACCTCGATGGTGTCACCGTGACTCATCCACACCTGGCTGCCCATGGGCACACCCTTCATCAGCGGATTGCTGCCGTCGATGAACGACAGGTTGGCACGGCCGTACTCGCGTATCTTGCTCTGCTGCACGCGGCCACCGCCCCACTTGGCCAGGTACTGGGCACCGTAGCACACCGCCAGCAGCGGCAGCTTGCCCTTGATGCCCGTCATGTCGGGCACCGGAGCGTCGGCGGCATTGCAGCTATAAGGGCTGCCACTGAAAACAACACCCTTCACCTCCGGCGTCAGCGCCGGAATCTTGTCAAAGGGATGAATCTCGCAGTAAACATTAAGCTCGCGTATCTTGCGCGCGATAAGCTGAGTGTACTGACTACCAAAGTCTAATATAATAATCGTATCCATTCCGAACCTATATTTTAAAATGCAAAAATACATTTTTTTTCCCATACAAGGCACCATACCTTTGTTAAAAAATGCAAACAACCACCACTCCGCTACAGAGCCGGTACGGATCCCCTACAGCATTTCTTCAGTAGTATTTCAGTGTTTCACTGAAGAACTACTGAAGAAGTATCGTTGAAGTACTGAAGAACTGCCGTACCGGATCCGTAGGAACGCCATAGAGGGACGGAAGCATCAAAACGGCTACTAAACGGCTACTAAACGGCTACTAGACGGCATCAAGACGGCATCAAGGACTGAAAAAAGAGGCTTTTTTAAATTATTTGCGCGCATTCAAAGAAAAAGTTGTATCTTTGCAATTTATGAAAATGGCAAAAAACATCCTCAATATCCTTGCAATAACCTTGTTGCTAACGAGTTGCAACAAGTTCGACAAGATACTCAAAAGCAACGATTACGACGCCAAATACCAGGCGGCGATGCAGTACTACAACGAAAACAGCTACTCGAAGGCCATCCAGCTCTTCGAGAACCTGACGTTGCACTACCGCGGGCGCGACAACGCCGAGGAAATTGCCTGGTACTACGGCCAGGCGCTCTACATGGAGAAGGACTACTACATGGCCGGATACCAGTTCAAACGCTTCGCACGGCAGTTCCCCTACAGCGTGCGCGTCGAGGAGGCCTCCTTCCTCTCGGCCTACTGCAAATACATGGAGTCGCCCGTCTACACGCTCGACCAGAGCCTTACGCGCGAAGCCATCGAAGAGTTCGAGGCCTTCGTCGAGCGTTGGCCGCACAGCACGCACATGCCCGAGGTGAACCGCTACCTCGATGAGATGCGCACCAAGCTGATGAAGAAAGACTACGAGATAGCCTACGGCTACTACTACACCGAGGAATACCGCGCGGCCTACGAGAGCCTCAAAAACTTCATCAACCTCTACCCCGAGGCGCCGATGCGCGGCGACGCCATGTATTACATGCTGCGTTCCGGCTACCTGTATGCCATCGACAGCCGCGAGGACAAGAAACGCGGACGCCTGCAGCAGGTGGTGGCGGACTTCGACCGCGTGGTGAGCGGCATCACCGACCCCAAACAGCTGGCCGACGCACAGAACATCTACACCAAGACCCGCGAGGAGCTGGCCAAAATGGAAAAATAAGAGAAACAAAAAAAACAACATAAAACAATGGAAGAGAAGAAGAAAATCATCAACACCACTATCACACGCAACACTGCCGACTTCAGCCGTCAGACCGACAACATCTACGAGACAGTGGCCATGCTCACCAAGCGTGCCAACCAGATTGCCGCCGAAGAAAAGAAGGAACTGCACAGCCGCATAGACGACTTCCGCACGGGCGGCGATGGCGTGGACGAGATGTTCGAAAACCGCGAGCAGATAGAGATTGTGCGCCGCTACGAGCAGATGCCCAAGCCCACACTTGAGGCCACCGAGGAGTATCTCGAAGGCCAGATATACTACCGCAACCCCGCCAAGGAGGACAAACAGGCCGCCAAGTTCGAGGCCATGGAGGAAGAAGTCATCAACGCCAACTGATGAACATCGTCGTCGGCATAACAGGAGGCATAGCGGCCTACAAAGCGCCCGA
>ONJY01000016.1 GCA_900318275.1 uncultured Bacteroidales bacterium
GTCAACGATGTCAGGAATTTGTCAACTTGTCCAAGAAAACAAGTGACAACCATATCAGGAAAAGGATAAAAAAATGTCAACCAAAATCAGTAAAAGACATAATTCTGTGACAGATGACAGTTGTGACAATTAAAAAATGGTACCACTTATTTCCAAACATTCCCCTTTATAATACTTATAATTAATTAATAATAAGATATATATATAAACAAGAAAAGGGACAAAAACAAGAAATGGGTACCCTTCAAAAACAAACTGTCACAACTGTCATCTGTCACACTTGACCAAAAACTCTTCTCCTAAAAGGCAGAAAAACAAGGCCTTGTAGGGAATCGGCAAGCCCATTCCCGACAGACGACAAAACGACAGATAAAAAAATGCGCGACAACATCCTCCTTATATATTATATAACTAATTAATATATAGATATATAGATAAGAAAGCAAAAAACAAACTGTCGTACTGTCGTCTGTCGTTTAATCTCACCTAAAAGGCAAATAAACAACATATTACGCTTCCATAAAAGTTCCCTCATGCTGTTTTTAGGCATCAAAACATGACGAATTTCATCAAAAAACAGCTCTTTTCACCCCCCAAAAACTTCGTTCCGACGCTTTGCACACTACTTGGCGCACAAAACGCTTTGCACACTACTTGGCGCACAAACCATCGTCGCAGAAAAACGCCCCTTCAGCTCATTTGGAAGGTGTTTTTTTATCTCAGAACGGCACTTGACCCATCGGATTCGCCGACCACAATCCGAGTAATTCGCTTTCAAATTGTACGGCTACAGCCAATTCGTAAAATTGGCATAATTCGCCGTTATAAAAGAAAAAGCCCGCCGTGAGGGGCGGGCTTGGCCTTGACGGGGGCCACGGTTATTTCTTGAGCCACTGGTCGAACCAGTCGATGAAGTTGCGGTGCCAGAGGAGGCTGTTCTGGGGCTTGAGGACCCAGTGGGTCTCGTCGGGGAAGTAGAGGTAGCGGCTTGGGATGTGGCGCATCTGGGCGGCGTTGTAGGCGGCCATACCCTCAGAAGCCACGATGCGGAAGTCGAACTCCGAGTGGATGACGCAGATGGGGGTGTTCCACTTGTCGACGAAGAGGTGCGGCGAGTTGGCGTAGCTCTTCTTGATTTGCGGGTTGTTCCAATCCCAGTAGGGGCCGCCGAGGTCCCAGTTGTCGAACCACATCTCCTCGGTCTCGAGGTACTGCTGCTCGAAGTTGAACATGCCGTTGTGGGCGAGGAAGGCCTTGAAGCGACGGCCTTCGTTGTAGCCCTTGACGCCGTAGTTATGGCCGGCGAGCCAGTAGATGCTGTAGCCGCCGAAGGAGGCGCCGCAGGCGCCGATGCGCTCACGGTCGATCTGCTTGAAGTTGTTGGCGAAGTAGTCGGTGGCGCTCATGTAGTCCTGCATGCAGAGTCCGCCGTAGTCGCCGCTGATTTCCTCGAGCCACTCCATGCCGAAACCGGGGCATCCGCGACGGTTGGGGGCGATGACGAAGTAGCCGGCGCCGGACATTACCTCGAAGTTCCAGCGGGTGCTCCAGAACTGGCTGACGATGTTCTGGGGGCCGCCTTCGCAGAAGAGCAGCGCGGGATAGGTCTTGGTGCTGTCGTAGTCGTAGGGGTAGATGAGCCAGGTGAGCATTTCCTTGCCGTCGACGGTCTTGATCCAGTAGGGCTCGGTGCGGCCCATGCGCACCTGCGAGAGGATGGCGTCGTTGTAGGTGCTGAGCTTGCGACCCTCGGCCTTCTCGTCGGCGAGGTTGTAGGCGTAGATGGTGGCGGGGTACTGGATGGAGACCTGCGAAGCGTAGATGTTGTCATCGACCATCTGGAAGCTGTTGACGTCATGTATGCCCTGCGAGAGCTGGCGTATGGAGCCGTCCTGGCCGAAGGCGAAGAGCTCCAGGGTGCCGCGATACATGACGACGGCCACGAGCTCTTTGTCGTCCTTGCTCCAGCTGATGCCGCTGACACCGTAGTCGAAGTTCTCGGTGAGGTCGCGTTTGGTGCCGCTGGCGAGGTCCATGACCATGAGGCGCAGCTTGTCGCTCTCATAGCCGTCGCGCTCCATGCTCTCCCAGGCAATCATCTTGCCGTCGTGGCTGAAGACGGGGTTCTGGTCGTAGCCCATGATGCCCTCGCTGATGTTGGTGGTCTCACCGGTCTCTATGTTATAGATGAAGATGTCGCTGTTGGTGCTGTGGGCGTAGTCGTAGCCGGTCTTCTTGCGGCAGGTGTAGGCTATGAGCTTGCTGTCGGGGCTGTAGTTATACTGCTCGGTGCCACCCCAGGGGCGCATGGGGCACTCGTAGGGGTCGCCGCCGAGGATGTCGACAGCCTTGTCCATGTCGGCCTTGCCGTTGGTGAGCGTCACATAGTAGATGTGCGGTATTTCGTCCACCCAGTTGTCCCAGTGGCGGTACATGAGGTCCTCGTTGATGCGGCCGGTGGTCTTGTCGAGGCCGGCATAGAGCTTGTTGAGATGGTCGGGGCGTGTGACGGGGATGGTGGAGACGTAGACAATCGACTTGCCGTCGGGGGCCACCTTGAAGCCCTCGAAGCCGCGCTCGCACTCGGCCACCTTGCTCTCCTTCTGCGTCTTGACGTCCATGGAGAGTATCTCGTTGCCGCGACAGAACATCAGCGTGTTGTCGTCGAGCCACACGGGGCTGAACTCGCTGGCGGCAGTCTTCGTGAGGCGCTGCTCGGTGGGCTCGGCACCGTCGTTGGTGAGCAGGTAGAGCTCCACGTTGCCCTTGTTCTGCTCCATGCTGACGTTCTTCACGCCATAGACGACATGCTTGCCGTCGGGGCTCACGGCGTACTCGCCTATCTGCCCCAGGCTCCACATCACCTCGGGGGTGAAGCGGCCGTCGGCGACGGTGATCTCGTTCTTCTCTATCGGCTTTTCGCCAGCGTCTTTGGGCTGGCAGGCGGTGAAGCACAGCGCTCCGGCCGCCAGATACAGTAGTGTTTTCTTCATATTATTGATTTTTTAGTTCCTCTTTGGCGCTCATGGGGGTGCGGATGTCGACCCGGAAGAAGTTGTAGCCCGAGTGTCCCGGCTCCACGATGTCGATGTACTCGATGTTCTCGGGCAGAGCCTCGAAGGTCAGCGAGTAGTGCAGCACGTCGTAGCCGCCCTGGTTGTTGGCGAAGTGGGTCTTCTCGGGGTAGAGGGCTATGCCTTCGTGGGCGGTCATGTGGTAACGCTTGCCTGTGGCGCAGTCCTCTATGTACACCTCGGGCATGATGAACAGGCCGTCGTCGACGATGGGGCGGCGGTCGGGCGTGCGCTTGCGATACATGAAGTACACCGTCGTCTTGGTGCGCTCCACGTCCACCTGCTCGATGCTCACCGTCTCAGCAAAGGGCGACTTGCGGTCGAGATAGGGGTACTCTATTGAACGCGGTATGCGGGGTTTTACCTTCTCCGGCATACGCCTGTCGGCCTGCACCTCCTCCTTCACCTCCGGCGCCTCCTTGGTGCGTTCGCGTTCGAAGTCGCTGTCTACGGCGTAGCACTTCATCGACGCGTCGAACGAGAAGGTGATGCCGCCATGCGGGGTGCCTTCTATCTTGGTGGCGCGGTTGCGCATGTTGTACTGGTGGTAGAGGCCTGCTGCCTTGGTGCCGCTGAGGGTCACCGAGTTGTAGGCAATCTTCGAGCCCTCCATGCCGTCCTGCATCGTGGCGTCGGGACGCCCGAAGTCGGCAACGATGTCATAGTAGCTCTTGCCCATATACACCTCCTCGAGGTCGCGGTCGGCCGAGATGAAGCGGCCGCTGCCACAGGCGGTGGCTATCAGCGCTGCGGCGGCAGCGATGATGATTCCTGGTTTATTGATTATAGATTTCATATTCTCTGTCAGCTATTCTTCCACGAACTTGCCGGCCTGGAAGCGTCCCTGCAGCTGAGTGCCGTCGGGGGCGGTGTAGGAACCCTGGCCGTTGAACTGGTCGTTGAACCACTGGCCCTCATAGTGACCGCCGTCGGCATAGCGGCAGCTCCCCTGCCCTTCGCGGTGGTCGTTGACCCAGTTGCCGGTATAGGTGGTGCCGTCCTTGAAGGTGATGGTGCCCTGCCCCATCATGTGGCCCTGGGTGAAGTTGCCCTCATAGCGGTCGCCGTTGGCCCACACCTTGACACCCTGTCCGTGGGGGGCGCCGTTGATGAAGGGGCCGTCATAGCGGGTGCCGTCGGGCCACACAAGGCTGCCGGTGCCGGTACCCATCGCCGTCCAGTCGCCTTCCATCACGTTGCCGTTGGGGAAACGGAACGTACCATGTCCTTTTATGTAGTTCTTCTTCCATTCGCCGCTGTACACCAGGCCGTTGGCCCAGTAGTAGGTGCCTTCGCCGTCCTGCATGCCTTTCTTCCACATGCCGTCGTAGCGGTCGCCGTTGGGCCACGTCATCAACCCCTTGCCTTCTATCTTGCCCTTGCCGTTGCGCTGACCGGTATACACGCGTCCGTCATCGTAGGTGGTGGTCTCCACCACCTGTGCACTCGCCGCTGTGGCCAACACAATGGCAAACGCCAGAACCAAGCCTTTACATATATTATTATTCATAGCCGAAACGGTTTTAATTATTATAATGCAACAGTTTAATCAGCGTACCCAACTTATAGAAGTTGAACTGATTGAGGCTGACGCCTGTGCCACTCACGAAGTGGCTCTCCATAGGTGTCTTGAGCAACTTGAAGAACCAGTACACCACCCCCTGCAGATTCATGCGACGCACCCGGTTGTAGGTGTTGAGCAGACGCACGCTGTGGCAGAAGCGCTGGTCTTCCCACATGTCGTCGTAAAGCTTCGCCAGGTTCTCCACAGCCTCCACGCTCTTGTGCAGGAACTCGGCGTTTTCCTCCACGTCGCCGTTGATGACGGGGTTGTCGATGTGCAGAATAGGTATCTTATTCTGTTCCAAACGGTAGCCGAAAAGTGTGTCCTCATGGCCGTACTTCGTCAGGTTCTCGTCGAAGCGTATCTTGTCGAGCACCTCGCGGCGCACCATGAAGTTGTTGGTCATGAACGAGCGGTAGGGGTTCCTGATGCGCTCCGCCAGCGGCCGGCTCTCAATCTTGGTGCCGTAGAGGTAGCGCAGACGGTGTTCGCGGTCTTTGAAGGTCTCGTCATAGATGCGTCCGCCCACAACCACGTCGGGCTTGCGTATCAGCGTCTTGGCATATCCCTGCACAAAATTGTCGGGCACAATCGAGTCGCAGTCGAGGAAGAGCAGATACTCGCCTTTGGCGTACTGCAGGAAGTAGTTGCGTATCTTGGCGCGTCCCACATTTTTCTCAAGCCCGACGTATGAGGCCAGCTCGGCGATGCCTTTGTTCTGGTTCACGTAGTAGCCCGACGAGTGGTCGTCGATGCACACAATCTCGTATTTCTCCGCATCGGCACTCGCTATCTGTCTCGCCAGCCTTCGCACCAGCGGGTATGCATAGTGGTTATATATTGGTATACAAATAGATATCATCGCTCAAAACTCAAAATTCATAACTCATAACTCAAAATTCATAATTCATAACTCATAATTCATAACTCATAACTCAAAATTCAACCCTAAGTCCGTCATAAGCCAGCTCCACATGCGGCGGCAGCGTCGCCGACACTTCGGCGTGCAGCCCCATCTCGTGGCTCATGTGCGTCAGGTAGGCCCTCTCGGGCGCCACCGTCTCTATCACTTCCAACGCCTCGGGCAACGAGTAGTGCGAAAAATGCTTCTCGCGGCGCAACGCGTTAATCACCAGCACCTTCACCCCCTTCAGCTTGGCCATCTCCTCGGGTGCCATGTAGTTGGCGTCGGTGATGTACGCCAACGTGCCGATGCGGAACCCCAGCACCGGCAGGTCCTTGTGCATGGCCTTCACGGGCGTCACCTCCACCCCCGCCGCCGTGAACGGAGCCTCCACCGTGTGCAGGTCCGCCTCGGGCAATCCCGGGTATTGGTGCGGCTCGAAAATATAGTGGTAGTCACGTTCTATGGCATGTCTCGCTTCGGCATTCAGGTACACATTCATCTTGCTGTGCTGCACATAGTTGAACGACCTTATATCATCCAGTCCTCCAACATGGTCGCGATGGGCGTGAGTGATGAGGATTGCATCCAGATGCCCCACATCCTCGCGCAGCATCTGCTGCCGGAAATCGGGCCCTATGTCGAACAATATATTGCGGCCCTCCATCTCCAGCAACGCCGACGTACGAAGACGCCTATCGCGTGAATCGCCTGAGCGACACACGCGACAGTGGCATGCAATCACGGGCACACCCTGCGAGGTTCCTGTACCCAAGAACGTGAGCCTCATCCTACTCCTTGTGCGTCAGTTTGAAGCCCACACCGTGCACGTTGACAATCTCGACTCCCGGGTCACCCTTCAGGTACTTGCGCAACTTGGTGATATACACATCCATGGAGCGTGCGGCGAAGTAGCTGTCGTCCTTCCATATCTTCTGCAGGCAGGTGTTGCGGTCGACCAGCTGGCCGAAGTTGATGGCGAACATGCGCAGCAGGTCGCACTCCTTGGCTGTCAGGCGCTGTATGTCGTCGTCGAGCGCAAGTGTCTGGTGCACATAGTCGAACGTGAAGCGTCCTATCTTGAAGACATTCTTGTCGGGACGGTCCTCGTTGAACGAACGGCGCATCGTGGCGTTCAGGCGCGCCAGCAGCTCCTCCATGCTGAACGGCTTGGTGATATAGTCGTCGGCACCAATCTCGAAACCCTTCAGCTTGTCGGCCTCCAGGTTCTTGGCGGTCAGGAAAATAAGCGGCACTTTCTTGTCCACCTTGCGAATCTCCTTGGCTACGGTGAAACCGTCCTTCACAGGCATCATCACGTCAAGGATGCAAGCATCGACATCCTCTTCCTCGAAGAAGGTCGTTGCTTCTTCGCCGTCTTTGGCCCACACTACGGTGTAGCCTTTTTGGGTCAGGTAAGCCTTCAGGATAGTACCCAGGTTCGGGTCGTCCTCAGCCACCAGCAGTTTAATTCCGAGGTTCATAATCAGATAAGTTTTTGTTCCTCAATAAATGATTGTTCTGCTTTTTATCTGCCTATTTCGTACACCTATAACAACGATTATTGCATTTTATTGTGTCAAATGTTAAATTTTTTTTGTTAATTGACAAATATCTCCCCCATCCCACACTCCGTCGCTCAGCAGCATCGGCCACTTCTCCCCATCTTACCCCCACCTAAACGGCTACTAAACGGCTACAAGACGGCCACAACACCCCAGCTCCGAATGGGGTCGGAAGCCAAACAGACGCTCAGACGGGGAAAAATTACGGCTCGGTTAATAAATAATTGTTATAATATCTAAATAAAGTCGTATCTTTGCACTTGGATTTATCATCCGGCAAACAATGTAATACATTGTGGCACATGACTATTGAAGTGCAATACAAGGCTGCTTTCGACAGCCGCTGGGACATCGGTGCCGTGCGCCGGGCCTTCGCGGAGGCCCGCCACGTGGTGCTGGTGGCTCACCAGAACGCCGACGGCGATGCCGTGGGCTCGCTGCTCGGCATGTGGCATCTGCTGCGGCAGGTGTGCAGCGCCGAAGTGACGCCCCTGCTCCCAGACGGGGTGCCAGGCGACCTCGACTGGCTGCCCGGCGCCGACAACGTGGTGAGCGGCAAGGACGATGCACGCTCATCGGCGGCGATAGACGGTGCCGACCTCATCGTGTGCCTCGACCTCAACACCGTCGAACGTACAGGCCGTCTCGCCGACCGCCTCCGCGCCGCCAAGGCCGACTTCATTCTGGTTGACCACCACGAGCGCCCCGTCGGCGACGAGCGCTGCGGGTGGCTGACCGAGGTGGTGGAACCCGAGGCGTCTAGCACCTGCGAGCTGGTATACTGGCTCATGCGCGAAACCTATGGCGACAGCATCTTCACCACAGAGGCCGCCACATGCCTCTATGCAGGCATCTGCACCGACACCGGCACCTTCAGCTACAGCAACGACCGCCAGAGCGTCTACCTCGCGGCGGCGGCCCTGCTCGCTCACGGCATCGACCCCATGCGCATCAACCGCCAGATAAAGAACGTCTTCACAGAGGAGCGCCTGCGCTTCTTCGGCCACGCTATGGCCGACCTGCTGGAGGTGTACCCCGAACGGCAGGTAGCCCTGATAGTGCTCACCGAAGCCGAGATGAAAGCCTACGGCGTCGAGAGCGCCGACATCACGGGCCTCATCAACGAAGTGATGAAGCTGCGCAGCATTGACTGCGGCATACTGGTGCGCGAAGAGGGCGAGAAAGTGCGCCTCTCGCTGCGCTCCAAGGAACGCTACGACGTCAACCTCATGGCCCGCAACCTCTTCGGCGGCGGCGGCCACAAACGTGCGGCAGGGGCCACAGCCTACACGACGCTGCAGGAGGTAGTGGAAAAGATAAAACGCGAAGTGATAGAATGCAAGTGAGAAAACACGCATATATACTGGCCATCGTGGCGGCGCTCTTCGGTGCATGCCGCGAGGTGCCTGTGGTCGAGACCGAGACACCGTCGGCCGACCTGACGGAGAACCTCATCAACGCCAACCGCTACATAGCGCAGAGCGAAGAGGCCCAGATAGAGGCCTACGCCCAGCGGCGCGGATGGACGATGACCACGCTGCCCTGCGGCGCGCGCATCATGGTCACCGACGCCGGACGCGGCAAGGCCGTCAAGCCCGACGAGACGGTGATTATCGACTACAGCGTCGGCGCCATCAACGGACAGACGATATACAGCCACGTGACCGACACCGTGGTGGCCGGACGCCTGCAACCCACTCGCGGGCTCGACGCCGCCCTGCTCACCATGCGTCACGGCGGTCGCGCACGCGTCATACTGCCCTCCGAGCAGGCCTACGGCGTCGTGGGCGACGGCGACCGCATAGGCACCCGCACGGTGCTGGTGTACGACGTGAGGGTCACCGACTGAAAACAACGAACAAAGACAACAAACAAATAAAACAACCAACAACAATGAAGAAAAGTATCAAATTGGCCACCATGCTTGTGGCCGGAGCAATGATGCTCGTGTCCTGTGGAGGCGACGGCTTCAAGACCACCGACAGCGGACTCATGTACAAATTCGAGAAGCAGAACAAGAGCGCCCAGCAGGTGCAGGACGGCGATGTGCTCGTCGGCGAGATGACCATCACCTTCGACACCACCCAGACCTTCAGCAACGTCGGCCACGCCGACCGCATACTGCAGGCACAGAAAACCTTCGACGGCGACCTCTACGAAGGTCTGCTCATGATGCACGTGGGCGACAAGGCCACCTTCGCCATCTCGGCCGACACGCTGGCCAAATACCTCCAGGCCAACCAGATGCCCCCCTACTTCGAGCCGGGCAAAGGCATGAAGATCTACTACGAGGTGTCGCTGCAGGACATCGTCACCAAGGAAGAGCTTGAAGAGGAGCAGAACAACTTCATCGCCGAGATGAAAGAGCGCCAGCAGAACGAGCCCGCCGCCATCGAGGCCTATGTGCGCGACAACAACATCACCGTGAAGCCCAACGACAAGGGTGTCTACGTCATCGTGAAGAAGAAAGGCAACGGCCCCAAGGTCGCTGCCGGCCGCACCGTAGCTATGAACTACACCGGCCGCCTGCTCGACGGCACGATGTTCGACAGCAGCGTGGAGAGCGACGCCATCCAGGGTGGCCTGCAGCAGCCCGGCCGCACCTATGAGCCCCTCACCTATGTCGTCGGCCAGATGCGCCTCATCCCCGGCTGGGAAGAGAGCGTCATGGGCATGCCCGAAGGCACCATCATGCAGGTCGTCATGCCCTCGGCTCAAGGCTACGGTCCCCAGGGCGCCGGCAAAGACATCCCCCCCTACTCTCCCCTTGTGTTCGACATCGAAATTGTTAGCGTAAAATGAAGAATATAGTTATTTTCGGAGCCCCCGGCGCCGGTAAAGGCACCCAGAGCGACTTCATCGTGGAGACCTACGGTCTTACCCACGTCTCCACAGGCGACCTGCTCCGCAAGGAGATTGCCGACCAGACAGAGCTCGGCAAACGCATCAAGAGCATCATGGACAACGGCCAGCTGGTGAGCGACGACATCGTCGTGGAGATGATGGACAAGGCCATCGCCAACGACACCAAAGGCATGCTCTTCGACGGCTTCCCCCGCACGGTGGCTCAGGCCGAGGTGCTCGACAAACTGCTGGCCAAATACGGCCGCAGCCTCACCTGCATGGTGCAGCTCGAAGTGCCCAAGGACGAGCTGATGCGCCGCCTGCTGGAGCGCGCCAAGATACAGGGCCGCGCCGACGACAACGAGGCCACCATCAACAACCGCCTCCAGGAGTACAACAGCAAGACCAAGCCTGTGGCCGACTACTACGCCGCCCAGGGCAAGCAGAAGATCGTCGACGGCCTCGGCACCATCGAGGACATCGCCACCCGCATCCGTCAAGCCATAGGCTGACACCAGATGCTATCTGCAACAAGACAAATGCCTGTGCTGGAGACGGCGCAGGCATTTCTAAAGCAAAAAGCTACGGCAATCCCACATGTGGGACACCATAAACGACACCATATAATGAAGGAACTGCTGCTATTATCGTTGATGACTCTCACGGCGCTGACCATGACGCATTGCGTCAAGGGCGACGACGGCAATGGCGGCATTCCCGACAACCACTATAGTGTAGATACCGCCACCCAGGACGAATATGTCGACCTGGGACTTATCAGCATGACCATGTGGAAGTCTGCCAACGAGGTGAAAGCGGGCGACTCCACCGACGGCTTCTTCACCTACGACGAGGCGGTAGCAGCCTTTGGCAGCAAGCTGCCTACAATGGAGCAGTTCTACGAGCTGATGCACTCGTGCGAGTGGGTGTGGCTCAGCGTAGGGTGCTACAAGATATTCGGCCCCAACAAAAACCATATACTGCTGCCGGCAGACGGCTTCCGCGACTGCATGGGGGACCCTTACTATGCCAGGTCCTACGGCTTCTACTGGTCGTCCACACCCGACGGACCTGATAAAGCATGGTACCTTAACTTCTATTCCGACGAGATATACATGTATAACTACAACCGCTGCTACGCCAACTCCGTACGCCTCGTGAAAAACGTTCAAGAATACTAAACAACATACAGACCTTATTCAATGACCTCTAACTTTGTTGACTACGTAAAGATACTTGTTCGCTCGGGCAAGGGCGGCGCCGGTAGCGCCCACCTGCTGAGGGTGAAATACAACGCCAAAGCGGGGCCCGACGGTGGCGACGGCGGTCGCGGTGGCCACGTGATACTGCGCGGCACCACACAGCGTTGGACGCTGCTGCACCTGAAATACACCAAGCATGTCTTCGCCGAGGACGGCGAGCACGGCGGCGAGAACCTCTGTACCGGCCGCACAGGCAAGGACCAGGTGCTGGAAGTGCCGCTGGGATGCGTATGCCGCGATGCAGAGACGGGCGAATATATCGGTGAGGTAACCGAGGATGGACAGGAACTCATCATCGCCAAAGGCGGTCGCGGAGGCTTGGGCAACGACCACTTCAAGAGCGCCACCAACCAGACACCCCGCTACGCACAGCCCGGCGAACCCGCCGAAGAGCGCTGGGTCATCATAGAGCTCAAAGTGCTGGCCGACGTGGGCCTCGTGGGCTTCCCAAATGCCGGCAAGAGCACCTTCCTCAGCGTGGTGAGCGCAGCAAAGCCCGAGATTGCCGACTACCCCTTCACCACCCTCGTGCCCAACCTGGGCATTGTGAAATACCGCGACGACCGCTCGTTCTGCATAGCCGACATACCCGGCATCATCGAGGGTGCCGCCGAAGGCAAAGGGCTCGGCCTGCGCTTCCTGCGTCACATAGAGCGCAACTCGATACTGCTCTTCATGGTCAGCTGCGAACAGCTGGAGATAGCCAAAGAGTACCACGTGCTGCTCGACGAGCTGAAGAAATACAACCCCGAGCTTCTCGACAAGCAGCGCATACTCGCCGTCACCAAATGCGACATGATGGACGAAGAGATGCAGAAACAGCTCAAACGCCGCCTGCCGAAAGGTGTGGAGTCGGTGTTCATCAGCGCCGTCAGCGGTCAGAACATCGACGTGCTGAAAGACATGATTTACCGAAAGCTCACCGCCGATGCTTGAAACCCTCAAAAGCATAGACACCCAGTGGTTCCTGTGGGTCAACAGCCACCACAACACAGCCCTCGACTGGACGATGTGGGTTCTGAGCCAGCATTGGAGCTGGGCGGTGGTGATTGTGGCAGCATTCTGCCAGCTCACCTTGCGCTACGAGCCGCGCCGCTGGTGGCTTCCGCTCCTGGGCATCGTGCTCTGCTTCCTGCTTGCCGACCAAGGGAGCGTACACCTGTTCAAGAATACCGTCTGCCGCCTGCGCCCCTGCCACGCAATAGAAGGTGTGAGGATGTTCCGCACCAGCTGCGGCGGGCAGTACGGCTTCATCAGCTCGCATGCCGCCAACGCCTTTGCCGTAGGGTTGTTCCTCGTCTTACGCTACTGGAAGCGTGTGAGGAGACAATGGCCGCTGCTGCTATTGGTGGTGTGGGCATTAGCCACCAGCTACAGTCGTGCCTATCTCGGCAAGCACTATCCCGGCGACCTCATCTGCGGAGCTGTTTTTGGAGCCATTATGGCGTTGATAGTGTGGTGGATAACGAACATGATAGAAAAAAAGTTGAAGGCAAGTGAAACAAAATGACGAAACCTGCGTTATATATGTCGTGCTTGCTTATTTCTATCGTGAAGATAGAAAAAGAAAATGTGTTATTCGAGCGTCTTGCCTCAAACAGCAAGGCGCTTTTTTGTGCCCATGAACCTGCTTGACATAATATTGGCCATACCTATGTGCTACCTCATCTACAAAGGGTGGCGTTGGGGGCTTGTGCGCGAAGTGGCCACCCTCGTCGGCGTCCTCGCGGGCATCTGGGCGGCGGTGCACCTCTCGCAGGAGGTGGCCGAATGGATAGGTCTTGAGAGCGAGAACGCCGTCCTGATAGCTTTCTTCGTATGCTTCGTCGGCGCGCTGGTGCTCGCCTACCTGCTGGGACGCATGGTGGAAGGGCTCATGAAAGTTGCGCACCTCAGCTTTGCCAACCGGTTGCTCGGAGCTGTGCTGGGGATGCTGAAGGCGTTGTGCGTGCTCGCCGTACTGCTCAACGGTGTGGAGATGATAGACAAGGAGGAGAAGGTGCTCAAAGCCGACCTCAAGGCCGACAGCCTTCTCTACAAGCCGGTACACAACACCGGCAACACCCTCACGGCGTCGCTCAAGCAGTTCATCGCCGACCACAAAGACGAATGGGAATCGATAACTCATAACTCTTAAATATGAACGGCGAATTAAACGAATTAAACGAACTATGGTCAGCGACCCTTGTGGAGCTAAGCTACGCAGCATATAAACTATAATCGAATTACTCGAAAGCTTGCGCAGATCATAACTCTTAACTCATAACTGAAATGATACTGGCACCGATGCAAGGACTTACAGAGCTGCTCTTCCGTCGCGTATACGAAGAGTGCTTCCCTGGTGCCATACGGCTGGCGGTGACGCCGTTCCTGTCGCTCACTCACAACCTGCACAACCTGCTGCAGAGTGAGGGTCAGTCGGCAACCCTGCGGCAATATCTGCGCGACGTGCTGCCGGAAGCGAACGAAGGCTCCATACCGATAACCCCACAGATATTAGGCAAAGAACCCGACGAGTTCATCGCGCTCGCCAACAAGCTGTACGACATGGGGTATGAGGAGGTGAACTGGAACATAGGATGCCCTATGCGCAACATCACAGGCAAACATCGAGGCAGCGGCATACTGCCCTATCCCGACGAGGTGCGGGCGGTGCTCGACGCTGTGATGCCGAACATCAAGCCGAGGTTGAGTGTGAAGATGAGGATTGGTTTGCGACAGAAGGAGGAGGTGATGGCGCTGGTGCCGGTAATCAACGACTACCCGCTGGCGTCGGTAACGATACACCCGCGACTTGGGCGGCAACAGTATACCGGAGTGCCGGACATAGAGACCTTCTGCAAGGTGCTGCCGCTGATACAGCATCCAGTCGTCTATAACGGCGACATCGTGACTCCAGAAGACATCAGACACATAAAAAATATCTGTCCCACGATAGCAGACGTGATGGTGGGTCGCGGGATACTCTACCGCCCCACCCTGCCCCTTGAAACGGCATGGGGCGATGATGGGGTGAAGGACGGGTTTAGGACGGGTTTAAGACGGGTGAAGGAGTTGAACGAGGAGGAACGGCTGCGGCTTACGAAACATTTCATCGGAAGACTCATGTCGGAGGTGAAAAACAATGCAAAGAGCGACGAGTCGGCCCTGAGGAAGACGAAAGAATACTGGTGCATGGTGTGGAAAGGTCTGCCGATAAGCGAGGCCGATGCACGGAAAGTGCTGAGGGAGCAAGAATTGACAGCTGTTGATAACTTGATTGCTGTTTTTATACAATAAAAAAGAAAAAACCACGTAATATAATGTGATGAAGATAAAGTATGCCATAGGCCTTTTGCTCACAACTGTCTGTCTGATGACGGGTTGCAAGCAGCAGATTGTCACCGACGACATGGATGACAACGAGAAGCTTGAGCTACTCGACCGCCAGATAGAGAAGCACCCCAACGATGCCGCCCTGCTGGCACAGAGGGCACAGGTGTTGCTCAACATGGGGAAAAGCAAGGAGGCTTCGTACGACATAAACAAGGCCGTGAAGGCGGCGCCTGACAACGACAAGTACCTGATGCTTCAGGCCGACATTTTCCTTGCAAACGGTGATGTAAGCAACAGCTATACAGCACTCTCAAACGCTGAGAAGATTGCGCCCGACAGCAAGGAAGTGCAGCTAAAGATGGGCGAGCTGACGTTTTACAACCACGACTACGACCGCTCGCTGAAACACCTGACCAATGTCACCGACAAAGAGCCGAACAACAGGACGGCGCTCTTCATGAAAGGCTTCATCTACAAGGAGAAAGGCGATACAGCAAGTGCGGTGACCCTTCTCCGCAAGGTGTGCGACATATACCCCGACTACGAGCCTGCCTTCGAGGAGTTGGGCGTACTGTACGCCACCCACCACGACCCGATGGCTGTGGAATACCTGTCTACAGCGCTAAGCCTGGAACCCAGCAACACTAACGCCATGTATGCTCTGGCTATGTACTATCAGGAAACCGAGAGATATGACGAGGCCGAGAAACTATACAGGCAGATGCTTGACATCAACCCCAACAGCGCCGACGCGTTGAACAATCTCGGGTGGCTTGAGAAAGAGGTATATGGCGACCATGAGCGTGCAGAGGAATATTTCCGGAAAGCGCTGGAGGCCGACCCGACGCATGAAGCTGCCAGCCAGAATCTGGCTATATACACAGACAAACGATAAACATAAATAACCAATCATTATGAGCACATTAAAAGGACGCAACCTCATCTCCATCACGGACTTCTCCAAAGAGGAGTACATCGAGGTGTTGGACATCGCCGAAGAGTTCGAGAAGAACCCGAAGCAGAAAATCTTATCAGACAAGGTGGTCGCCACCCTGTTCTTTGAGCCATCCACGCGTACCCGCTTGAGCTTTGAGAGCGCCGCCAACCAACTTGGTGCCCGCATCATCGGCTTCAGCGACCCCGGTGGAACGAGCGTCCAGAAAGGCGAGTCGTTGCACGACACCATCGTGATGGTCTCCTCCTACAGCGACCTCATCGTCATGCGCAACCCCAAAGAGGGCTCCTCACGCTACGCCTCAGAGGTGGCTTCGGTGCCCGTCATCAACGCCGGCGACGGTGCCAACCAGCACCCAACCCAATGCATGCTCGACCTGTACAGTATCCGTAAGACACAAGGCACCCTTGAGAACCTCAACATAGCGATGGTCGGTGACCTGAAATACGGTCGCACCGTTCACTCCCTCGTTCAGGCCATGTGCAACTTCAACGCCACCTTCCATCTTGTATCACCTCAGGAGCTCAAGTTGCCGTCGTCGGTAAAAATGAGCATCAAGGATGCTGGCTTGAAGTACTATCAGTATACCGAGATAAAGGATATCATACCCACAGCCGACATTATCTATATGACCCGCGTGCAGCGCGAACGCTTCCCGGATCCTATGGAGTACGAGCGCGTCAAAGACAGCTGCATCCTCACGGCGAGCATGCTTGAAGGCTGCAAGAAGACCATGCGAATCCTGCACCCCCTGCCCCGCGTCAACGAAATCACCACCGACGTCGACAGCACCCCTTACGCCTACTACTTCCAGCAAGCTCAGAACGGTGTGTATGTGCGTCAGGCTTTGATGGCCGCCATTCTCGGTGTAAGATAAATATAAACCAATTAATTCAACAGCAATGGAAAACAAGAAAGAAATGGTCGTCTCTGCAATTGAGAACGGCACCGTCATTGACCATATCCCCACCGAATCTGTCTATCAAGTCATCCGCATCCTGGGGCTTGAGAAATATAAGGACGAGGTGCTTATCGGCAACTACCTCAACAGCCAGAAGCTCGAGAAGAAAGGTATCGTCAAGATTAAGAACAAACACTTCTCGGTAGACGAGGTCAGCAAGATTGCATTGGTCGCCCCCATGGCCACAATCATCGACATCGAGAACTACAAGGTCGTCAAGAAGTTCAATGCCGAGATACCCGACCACATCGAGAACTTCGTACGTTGCGCCAACCCCAAATGCATCACCAACGCCGAGGTGGTGCCTACAAAGTTCTATGTCGTCGACAAGGAGAACCTGAAACTCCGCTGCCACTACTGCGAGAAATTCACCACCAAGGAAACAATGAAGTTCTGCGAATAAACCATGCGTCGTTACTACATATCATTGCTACTTGTCAGCTTGGTGCTGATACTGGCATCGTTTGCCGTGATGTGGTTTGCTCCACAGACCTTCATCATGGCGATGCCGCTCCTGGTGCTGTATTTCGCAATACTGACACTCGTGCAGCATACCATCGTGGTGAAAGCCATGCAACGCTCGCCGAAGACATTTGTGCAGCTCTTCCTCGGCACCACAGTAGGCGTCCTGTTCATACACCTGATAGTCCTTGCGACGTTCCTGCTCACCACTCCTGCGCAGGGACGGAGGTTCTTGATAGCCTTCTGCATCGGCTATGTCGTCTACCTCGTCTTCGAGACGTTAGCTTTGGTTCGCTATGTAGACAACGAAAAGAAGAAACGGCAGAATTAGACACCGGCGGTACATACCGTCATATCCTCAACCTTGAGCAACCGCTGCGCCAGTTCTTGCAACTCCGTGGCGGTTGTATCTTTTATGGCTGCACGGAGATTGTCCGTAAGGCGTTCGTCGACGCCATTGGCCTGCATGTCACAATAACGTGACGAGAGTTCAAATATGCCATCTACGGAGCGGAGGAAATCGCCGACTAGGACGTTCTTGACCAATGTGAGCTCTTCATCCGACACAGGCTCGTGGGCAAGCTGTTCAATTTCATGGAACACCTGCCTTATAGCGTCGTCGGCCGTGTTGGCGGCGACGTCGGCGGTGATATAAAAGACGATGCATCCACGATAGATCTGTGTGCGGGCATATATGCCGTAGGTATAGCCTTTGTCTTCACGGATGTTGCGCATGAGGCGTGAACCGAACCAACCGCCAAGTATTGTCGTGAGGATGATGAAGTGCGCATAATCGACAGAATCCCATACAATGGGGAGGATACGCCCTATACGTATCGAGGTCTGTGTGGCTGTCGGCATCTTCTGCGTCAGCGTCTGTCCGGCTGAAGTAGCGGCCGGCTGCGGGAGCGGAGAGTAGAGTGTGGAGAGCGGATGGTGGAGAGCTGGGGCTATTCCTAAAATGTGTGACACTTGTGCCGCTAGATTCTCTTCTATATTACCCGCAAGGACGACTTTGCATTTTGATAGGTCGTAATGCCGTCTCCAATGGTCAACAACCGTGTTCAACTGCAGTTTATACACATCGTCGGCTGTTGCATAGACTCCCAGAGGGTGGGCGTTGCCGAAGAGCGCCTGATAGAAGAGGCGGCGTGCGATATGCGCGGTACGTTGTTCGAGAGTCGCTATCTCCTCATGGCGTTTACGTTGCCAACGGGTGTAGTCCTCTTCAGCAAAAGCAGGCATCTGGAACATATCGAGGATGAGTGGCAGCAGTTCGCCAACATGACGGCGGAGGGTGTATACTGTCAGTACACTCTGCAGCACCTCGTTGGAGGTTTCGATTATTATCCCACGGAAGTCCATGAACTCCGACACCTGAGCCGAATCCATCCGCCGTGTGGCAAGTGTGTACAGCTTGCTCGCCGCCGATGCACAGAGTGGCTGCACCTGATAGGCAGAACCTGCCTCAAAGAGGAAGTCTATCTTTACAAGGTCGGTATTCTGTGAGGGGAAAAGGGCGATACGGCCGTCGTTGTCGTAGGCTTTTGGCTTGAGAGTATTGGTGTCGGGTATGGAAATCATCAGAAGAGGACTGTGAGCTTTAGGTTTATCTGTCGTGCGGTCAGGTAGTTAGGTACGCGGTAGGGGTGGTTGTCATAGTCGGTAACCCATAGGTAAGATATAACATTCTGTTTGTCGAAGAGGTTGAATATCTCGACGCCGACCTGTATGTCGTCGATGTAGCGGAACAGTTTCCAGTGTTTTATCTGTTGTATGCGGGCAAGCTGTACGGTATTGCCCCAGTCGACTCGCAGGTAGTAAGGAAGGCGCAATGCCACTTCCTGGTGCCCATAGGGAGCTGTGATTGGCATACCTGTGGCATATATAGCACTTAGGCTCATACGCCACCAAGGCATAGCGGGCATGTAGTCCTGCACGAACATCTTTACTGAGAAACGCTGGTCGGTGGGGCGGTCGAGCCAGCCAAACTCGTCACCTTCTATGTCTTCCTGCGTCTTCAGCAGCGAGAGACTAACCCATGACTCAAGACCGTCCACAAGTTCTCCGTTGACGCGCAAGCTGAATCCTGTGGCATAAGCTACGGCCTGCTGGTCGGGATTGTAGTTTATGCGGAGGTTGTCGACAGTATATGGTACAAGGTCGGTTATGTACTTGTAAAACAGGTCTGCGGTTATCTTAAACGGTCGGTTCCACAGGCGTAGGTTCCAGTCGGCGGTACCCATTACCTGATACGAGGTCTGTGGTTTGAGCTGTGGGTTGAGTGTGCCGTCGACACGCCGGTATTCACGGTAGAATGGTGCCTGCTGGTATACACCTGTGGCGAGCCGGAAAAGCAGGTCGCGCTGAGTGAGCGGCTTGTAGCTGACGCTGACACGAGGGCTTAAGATTGCACGCAGCCCCGTACGCTGCTGTTGGTCGTACCACTCCAGACGGCTGTCGTACAGCCCGCCACGAAGGCCGGCAAGTAGCTTGATCTGTGAGCCGCTACGTGTTTCAATATCCACTTCACGTTGCAGGAATGCCGTTGTACGCAGCGTTTGCAGGCCTCCGTTGCTGTTTGCATATTGCTGCAGTATCGGATTGACGGGCAGCGCGTTGGTATCGCCAGGCGTCGTGAATGTCGTCGGCATCGCATATCCTGCCGAGTCGACCCACCGCCATTCGCGCAGCCGGTCGGCGACGTTCTCGAACTGTATTTTAATACCGGAAGTCCAGTTGCCGAGCGGAGCCTGCTTGATGGCTTTTACATCAAGGGCATAGATGCCGCTGCCGAGACGGTTGCGTGCATGTTCGAGGAAGGTGCCCACACCTCGGTCGAAACGCTCTGTCTCGCCCACCTGCTCGCCCATACCCACTTGATAGAGCCAGTATTGGCTCTGTATGTCGTATCGCTCGCTCTCGGCAATATCCTGCACAGAAAGGTTGCCTATGATGTGCCAGTCGTCGTCAGGCCGCCAATCCATGGTGACGGCCCCAAGCAGCGTGCGGTACTTGTCTTCTTCGGCACCGTCGAAGTAGACATCAAGCTCCATGGTGCGCTGGCTGAATGCCGTCGTCTGGCTTTGGGGTACCAGGCCGTATACATTGTTGGTCCAGATGGCGAGGAGCGACAAGTCAAGCCTGTCGTTGACCTGATAGCCGAGTATCGCCTGCAGGTCTGTGTAGTGTGTCTTATAGGTGCCTTTCGTGTCCAGCGTGCGCAACAGGTAGCTGTTGCTGTGTCTGCGGAACGATGCTGCATAGCTCCACCTCTTCCCTATTCTTCCCTGCAGCGTCGCGCTACCTCCGAGGAGGCTGACACTCACCTTCCCCTTGTTCTCCACGGGCCGGCTGTAGGTGATGTCCAGCACCGACGACATCTTGTCGCCATATGAGGCCTGGAAGCCACCCGGCGAGAAGAGTATATAATCTACAAGGTCGGGGTTTATGATGCTCATGCCCTCCTGCTGCCCGCTGCGTATCAGCATCGGACGGAACACCTCCACACCGTTTATGTAGACGAGGTTCTCGTCGAATGAGCCGCCACGTACCGAATACTGGCTGCTGAGTTCGTTGTTCGAGTTAACGTCCGGGAGGGTCTTGAGGAGGCTTTCAACACCCGAAGCAGGTCCTACGGCGTTCTCCAGCCGCTGCACATCGATGTGCATGAAGGTGCTCTGTCGCGTCTTGTCGTCGCTGACCTGCACTTCGTCAAGACGCCTGGCCGACGGATTCAGGGTTATGTCGACCTGCTGTTCACGACCACCTGTGAGTTTTATACGACGTTCTTGCGGCTCATAGCCGGTGAAGGTGTAGCGCACCGTGACGCTGTCGGCGGTCTTTATCTCAAGCCGGTAATGCCCGCGCTGGTCCGTCACCGTACCCATCGACGTACCAGGCACACCGACATTGACGAGCTCCAGCGGAGCCGCCCCACCCGTTTCGGTGACGGTGCCGCTGAGCACGCCCTGCCCCCTTGCCGCAAGGGCAAGCGTGAGGGTGACAACGGTCATTATGGCTTTCTTAATCACTAATCTTAAAAACGAGGCGCCGTCGCATTTATTGTGCGACGGCGCCAATTATTCTTCGTCTGTCAACCCTTACTGGGCTTTCTGTATCGCATCCATGCGGGCGTTGACAGTCTTCAGGTCGTCATACATCTCCAAGCGGGCGTACACGGTCTTCAGGGCCGAGAGGCAGTTGAAGAGGTTGGGGCGCTGGGCAGCCTGTGCGTTGGCGGGCAGGGCGTCGATGTAGTTGATGGCGCTGGTGAAGTACTGTATCGACTGGCGGAAGAAGCCGTTGCTCTCTTCAAGCAGGCGGTCGTAGAGACCCGACTCGTCCTCGGGGGGCACAGCGTTGGCGGCGTCAAGCTTGTCGACACCACGGTTGAAGATCATCTTGCCCATGCCGAAGTTAGCCTCGAACTGGTTGGGGGCGAGCGTCAGGCTCTCGTTGTACTTGGCCTCAGCACCTGCATAGTCCTGCATACCTTCGAGGATGGCGGCAGCGAGACCGAGAATCTGCGGGTAGAGCGTCACGCTGTCTTTCGTCAAGTCAAGGGCCGAGTTGATCATCTCCTTGCCCTTCTCCAGGTTGTTGTTCAGCAGGTAACCCTCAGCCATCAGCAGGTAGGCGTTGTAGTCGTTCTTGCGGTTCTTCATGTAGCTCGTGGCCACCTTCATGGCACCGTCGTTGTTTTTCTCCTCTTTGTAGAGGTTGAAGAGCGTGCGGTAGACATACTGCTTGTCGGTACGCTTGCGGATGAGCTGGTTGAAGAACTTCTTGGTGTTCTCGTTGTCGTTCATGGCTTTGGCGCTGATGCCGGCAATGTAGAGGCTCTCACCGGCAAACTTGGCGTCACCGCTGTTGTTGAACATCTCCACAGCTTTCTCGGCATTCTGCAAGCCGTCGCTGAAGCGCTTGTCGTTGTAAGCCTCGGTTGCACGGCTGTAGTACTCGTTGCCGACAAAGCGGAACACAGAGTTGTTCTCTTCGGCAAACTCGTTCTTGGTGTCCAGACGCTTGCACTCCAGGGCGGCAGCGTAAGCCTCCTCCACCCAGTTGGGGGCGAGGTCTTTGAACTTCGACTTGGGGTTGCTGGCCTCACCGCCTATGCGGGCATAGATGAGTCCCTTGTAGCACCACGTCTTGGCGTCGTCCTTGGTGTTCTCGTGCTCGCAGGCCAGGTCAATCTCGGCCTTTGCCTTCTTCAGGTAATTTTTCTTCAGGTCCTGTATTGCGCTCTGCACGTTCACCGACTGGGCGCCTGCGCCGAAAGCTATTGCCGTAAAGGCCAGAACCATGCTGATTTTCTTCAGTTTCATATCTTTTCTGTTTTTATTGGTTTACTCTTCTGTATTATTAGTATCCACAGCCTCGCCATTATTGCTCTCCGGCTGCACATTTTCTTCGGTCATGCCTTCCGCACCCGTCCCCTCGGTCTCTTCGTCCTCGGTGGGCACCTTGGTGATGGAGGCTATGTAGTCCTTGCCGCGCAGGTCTATGAGCTTCACACCCTGTGTGGCGCGACCCAGCACGCGCAGGTCGGCGACCTTCATGCGGATGGTGATGCCCGAGCGGTTGATGATCATCAGGTCGTGGTCGTCGGTCACGTTGGTGACAGCCACCAGCGGACCCGTCTTGTCGGTTATCTGCATGGCCTTCACGCCCTTGCCGCCACGATGCAGCGTGGCGCGGTATTCGCTCAAGGCGCTGCGTTTCCCGTAGCCGTGCTCGGTGACCACCAGCAGGTTCTCGTCCTCGCTCGGCAGGCACAGCATGTCGATGGCGGCATCGTCCTCGCCGTCGAGGTCCATGCCCTTCACACCGCTGGCGCCGCGACCCATCGTGCGGAACTCCTTCTCCGGGCATATCATCACCTTGCCCTTCTTCGAGGCTATCAGCATGTAGCTCTCGCCGTCGGTGAGGCAGGCCGTCAGCAGTTCGTCGCCCTCGCGTATGCCGATGGCTATGATGCCGTTCTGGCGCGGGCGCGAATAAGCCTCCAGCGTGGTCTTCTTCACAACACCCTTCTTCGTGCACATCACGATGTAGTGGTTTCCCACATACTCGGCGTCGCTCAGCGTCTCCACGTTCACGTAGGCCTTCACTTTGTCGTCGGGCTCTATGTTGATGCAGTTCAGTATCGGGCGGCCCTTGGTGTTCTTCTCGCCCTCGGGCACCTCGAAGGCACGCATCCAGTAGCAGCGGCCCTTCTCGGTGAAGAACAGCAGATAGTTGTGGTTCGTGCAGGTGAAGATGTGCTCCACGAAGTCCTCCGAGCGTACAGCGCTGCCCTTCGAACCCACGCCGCCACGCGTCTGCGTGCGGTACTCCGTCAGCGGAGTGCGCTTGATATAGCCCTTGTGGCTGATGGTGATGACCACCTGCTCGTCGGGTATCGTGTCCTCGATGCGGAAACCGGCGGCGTCATACTTGATGGCCGTGCGGCGGTCGTCGCCGTACTTGTCGCGCAGCTCCTGCAGCTCACCCTTGATGACCTGCATCAGCACCCCGTGATCGCCAAGAATCTCCTTGCAACGCTCGATGAAGCGCATCTTGTCGTCATACTCGTCCTGCAGTTTCTGGTGCTGCAGGCCGGTGAGCTGTGCCAGACGCATGTCGACGATGGCGCGTGCCTGCAGGTCGCTGAACTGGTAGCGGTCCATCAACCCTTGGCGGGCCTCGTCGGGAGTCTTGCTGGCACGTATCAGGGCCACAATCTCGTCGATGATGTCTATGGCGCGCAGCAAGCCGGCCAGTATGTGGGCGCGCTTCTCGGCCTCGGCCATATCGAACTGCGTGCGGCGTGTCACCACCTCCTCGCGGTGCTCGATGAAGTAACCCACGAGCTCCTTGAGGTTCAGCAGCTGCGGACGGCCGTGCACCAGCGCGATGTTGTTCACAGCGAAGCTGCTCTGCAGCTCCGTCAGCTGGTACAGCTTGTTCAGTATCACATTCGGCACCACATCGTTCCTCAGCACATACACCACGCGGATGCCGTCCTTGTCGCTCTCGTCGCGGATGTCAAGTATACCCTCGATCTTGCCCTCCTTGGCCAGGTTGGCGGTCTTCTTGATCATCTCGCTCTTGTTCACACCGTAGGGTATCGTCGACGCCACGATGACGTTGTGACCCTTCGAGTCCTCCTCGATGGCGGTGTCGGCGCGCAGTATGATGCTGCCGCGACCCGTAGTGTAGGCCTCGCGCACACCGTTGTAGCCGTATATCGTGCCGCCCAGCGGGAAATCGGGAGCCTTGATGTACTGCATCAGCTCCTCGATGGTGATGTCGCTCGTCCAGTGGCCCGTACCCTCGTTCAGGTGCCCCTTCTCAATATAGGCCATGCAGCCGTCGAGCACCTCGCGCAGGTTGTGTGTAGGCATATTTGTGGCCATACCGACGGCGATGCCGTTCGAGCCGTTGATGAGCAGGTTGGGTATCTTGGCCGGCAGCACGCTGGGCTCCTCGCCCTCGTTGTCGTAGGTCGGCACCATGTCGACGGTATCCTTGTCGATGTCGGCCACCAGCTCGTTGCTTATCTGGCGCAGACGGGCCTCGGTGTAACGCATGGCTGCCGGCGAGTCGCCGTCGATCGAGCCGAAGTTACCCTGCCCGTCGACCAGCGTGTAGCGCATGCTCCAATCCTGAGCCAGGCGCACCAGCGCGCCATAGATGCTCGAGTCGCCGTGCGGGTGGTACTTACCCATCACGTCACCGACAATGCGGGCCGACTTCTTGGTAGGCGTATTGTAGAGGATGCCGTTCTCGTTCATCGAGTACAGGATGCGGCGGTGCACAGGCTTGAAGCCGTCGCGCACATCCGGCAGGGCTCGCGCCACGATGACGGACATCGCGTAGTCGATATAGGCAGTCTTCATCGTCTGCTCTATATCCACACGTGTGATTTTTTCGTTGTCAGAAACCATCGGTCGTATATTATTATATTATTGTATCATAATATTTTGCATGCCACTATGGCCTGCAATGGAGAATACAAAGATACGACTTTTTTTTGATATATGCACATCCTCATCCCTCTTTTTTCACCATTTCTTCAACACCCATCCCCGCCCCCTTCCCACCGGCCACAATCCACCGCCCTCCGACCACCCTATTTCCAACCATAGTTCAACCATCGTTCGACCATCCTTCGACCATCGTTTAACCATTATATATGGTCGAAGGATGGTCGAACGATGGTTAAACGATGGTCGAAATGCCGAAGGAAGGGCGATGGAAAGACTATGGAACCGCATCCCGGAACGGATGACGTTTCGGATTAAAACCAAAGGAAAAACCTGCAGCCGACGGTTGATGTCGGCTGCAGGTAGATTGACGGATAATCGATGGTTGTTACTATACGGCTACTAAACGGCCGGTAGGAGCAAGATTAAAAGCCCGGCAATGACATCCAGAGGGTGGGCAGCATCAGCAGGAAGCCGATGACGATGAGCCCGAGGATGAAGCGCCACGCCCATTTGAGCCATGTGCCGTAAGGGATGCGCGCAATGCCGAGCACGCCGATGAGGACGCCGCTGGTGGGCGTGAGCATGTTGGTGAAGCCGTCACCGAACTGGAAGGCCAGCACCGTTGTCTGCCGCGAGACACCGATTAGGTCGGCGAACTGCGTCATGATGGGCATGGTGAGAGCCGCTTTGGCCGAGCCGCTGGGCATCACGATGTTGAGCAGCGTCTGGAAGACATACATGACGGCCAGCGACGCCACCTCGCCGGTGTGCGCCAGCGAGCGGCTGAGGCCGTAGAGCAGCGTGTCCATGATGTGGCCGTCGCGCAGGATGAAGATGATGCCCGAGGCGAGGCCCACGACGAGGGCCGCCGACAAGATGTCCTTGCAGCCGGCAAGGAAGAGCTTGGCGATGTCGTCGGCCGACTGGCGGTCGATGATGCCGGCAAGGATGCCCATAGCCAGGAAGAGGGCCGAAATCTCGGCTATGTACCACCCCCAGGCAAGGACACCGACGACAAGGGCGACGATGGTGAGCAGCAAGAGGATGAGGATGAGCACGTGGCGGACGGTGAGGACCGACTGCTCGGTCGACGACGCGCGCTCGCGCCAGTAGTCGTCGAGCTTGTGCACAGGGCTGCGTTCAGGATTGGCTTTCACACGGGCAGCATACCAAAGCACGAAGGCAATGCCCACAATGGTCAGCACCACCCAGCAGAAGAAGCGGTATTCGAGGCCCGAGAAGAGCGGCAGGTCGACAATACCCTGCGCTATGCCGATGGTGAAGGGGTTGAGCATAGCTCCTGCAAAGCCCACATGGGCAGCAACATAGCACATGCAGACACCCACGATACTGTCGTAACCCATCTGGATGGCCAACGGGATGAAGACCACGACGAAGGCTATCGTCTCCTCGCTCATGCCGAAGATGGCGCCGAAGAGGCTGAAGAGCAGCATGACAAGCGTGATGATGATATTGTTCACCCCGAGCTTGGCGATGAGCTTGTAGCGGCTCAGCCGTTGCACACGGCGCAGGAAGGCCATCACACCGACGTCGATGGCGTGGCTGTTGTTGAGTATCCAGAAGGCGCCGCCTACCATGAGGATAAAGATGATGATGTCGGCTTTGTCGACGAAGCCGTTGAAGAGGGCGCTGAAGATCTGCCACGTCTGGGGTGCGGCGTCGACGCGGTGGAAGGAGTCGTTGACAACGACCTCTCTCCCACCCTCCACAACACGGGTGTATTCGCCCGCAGGCACCACCCAGGTGAGGACGGCGGCCAGCACGATGAGGGCGAAGACGATGGTGAAGGTATGCGGTATTTTCTTCATAATGAGGCTAAGTAACTGTTGCGGTAACGTGGGTCGGCGCTGACGTCCTCGCCGAACCATGCGGGCGCCACGAAGGCGTCAGCAACCTCCACCGAGGGAAACTCCACCTCGACAAGGATCAAGCCGTTATGCATGCCGTGGAAGATGTCGAGCTCGGCGGTGAGGCCGTCGTGCAAAGGTATACGGTAGCGCGTCTTGCTGACGGGATTGCCGTCGCACTTGTCCTTGAGGCGCTCGTAGCTCTCGGCCGAGAGGGCAAACTCCTCTTCGCGGTTCACTATCGCCGTGGTCGACGTGCGACGCCGCTCTTTGACGGTGAGGATAAAAGTATCGCCCATCCTGCGGATGCGCAAGGTGGGCGATGTACTTAGATAAGCTTGCTCTATCTCCGTGTGCGGAAAGCTGTCGAGATTGTCCGGCAGCTCACGCACAAGGTATTTGCGCTCTATCTCCATCAGAGCGTCTTGAGGTATTCGGTGACGTTGTGCTCGATGCGGGCGGCGACGTCGGCGCAGTCGTCGGCCTTCTGGAAGCGCTCGCCGGTGATATGCTCGTAGAGCTCTATGTAGCGGTCGCTGATGCTGTTGACAATCTCGTCGGTCATCTCGGGCACCTTCTGGCCTTCCTTGCCCTGGAATCCGTTGTCCATGAGCCATTCGCGGACGAACTCCTTGCTGAGCTGGCGCTGGTGCTCACCCTTCTTGAGGCGCTCCTCGTAACCGTCGGCGTAGAAGTAGCGGCTGCTGTCGGGAGTGTGTATCTCGTCGATGAGGTATATCTTGCCGTCGCGCTTGCCGAACTCATACTTAGTGTCGACAAGGATGAGGCCCTTCTCCGCGGCTATCTTGGTGCCACGCTCGAAGAGCTGCAGGGCGTATTTCTCAAGCTGGTCGTAGTCGTCCTTGTCCACGAGGCCGGAGCGGATGATCTCCTCGCGGCTGATGTTCTCGTCGTGTCCTTCGTCGGCCTTTGTGGTGGGGGTGACTATCGGGGTCGGAAACTTCTGGTTCTCGACCATACCCTCGGGCAGCTGCACGCCGCAGAGGGTGCGTGCGCCGGCCTTATACTCACGCCAGGCGCTGCCGGCGAGGTAGCCACGCACAATCATCTCCACACGGAAACCTTCGCACTTGAGGCCCACGGTGACCATCGGGTCGGGGGTGGCGAGTTTCCAGTTGGGCAGTATGTCGGCGGTGGCGTCAAGGAACTTGGCGGCAATCTGGTTCAGCACCTGCCCTTTGTAGGGTATGCCTTTGGGCAGCACAACGTCGAAGGCCGAGATACGGTCGCTGACGACCATAGCCATATACTTGTCGTCGATGTTATAGACATCGCGCACTTTGCCCACATAGAGGCTCTTCTGCTTCGGGAAGTTGAAGTTTGTCTTAACGATTGCGTTCATAATATGTTATTCTTCTAATTTGTTTGCAAAAAAAGTGAAGTTGACCTTGCCATAGTTGCGGTGCTGCCAGAAGTGCTGGTGCTCCTCGAAAGAGTATTCGCGCGGATGCTCGAGGATGAAGATGCCGTCTTCGGTCAGCACCTGACGTTCGAAGATAAGGTCGGGCAGCGTGGCAAGCCCCTCGATGGCATAAGGAGGGTCGGCAAAGACAATGTCGAACTTGCGGTTGGCGCGTTTCAGCAAGTCGAAGACATCGGCGCGTACCACGTGCATGTTACGCACATCCATGCGGCCACACTCGGCCTTAATATAGTCGGTGCATTGCGCGTTGATGTCGATGCTTGTCACCTCGCGCACTCCGCGAGACACGAACTCGAAGCTCACCGCACCTGTACCGGCAAAAAGGTCCATCACAGAGCACTCCTCATAGTCAACATAGTTGTTGAGGATGTTGAACAAGCTCTCGCGCGCCATATCGGTGGTGGGGCGCACAGGCAGGTTCTGTGGCGGGTTGAGCCGCCGTCCTCTGAGGCTACCGGCAATGATGCGCATGCTTACATAAGGATTAAGGCGTACTTGTAGGTGCGGAGTTTCTTGAACTCATCGTTAGCGAAACGTGTCGCCTCGCCGCCATAAAGGGTTGTCTTGGGGAAGTAAGGCCGCATCGCGGCGAAGAGCTCACGGTCCACATCGCCGCAGAGCATCAGCTCGGTGTTGCCGCCGTCAATCTCGCAGGCCTTCACCACCTCCATGAGGCGGAACATAGCCTCCTCGGTGCTCTCGCAGCGCAGGGTGTTGCCAAAGACATAGCGACCCTCCTTACAGACGGCGATATCCACCATGTATCCGCGCCAGTGGGCGAAAAGCAGCGGATGGCTCTTGCTGCGATCCATGAGCTTCACCATCTTGGCATGCTGGTGCATCACCGTAAGACCCGGCAGCGCCACCTTGAAAGCCATTGCCAGCTGGTCGTTGCCGGCGAAGACGGCGGTGGAGCCTATAGCTTTGCTGTGACAGGTCATCAACGACAGAGCGCTGCCGCCCACAAGCTTCAGATACTGTCTGTTGGCGGTGATGGAATAAAGCTCGTCGGGCACCCATGTGCTCTCGTCGCTCAGGACTATCAACTCCATGGACTTGTATGCCAGAGGCTGGATGCCTACTTCGGCGAAGAAAGCCTTAACCTGGCGCGTGGCATCGGTTATAGTGGCAGCATGCGCTCCTTCGGCCACGCCGAAAGTCAGCAACATATCCGACGCTGTCGTTTCCGAAAAAGAAAATCCATTGGCCCCGAGGCAAATGGATAATCTTTTATCTTGCGCGACATTGTAGCCGGAGGTGGCAATCAGTGTCTTGCAACTATACATTGTTTACTCGAAATTACCGTCCGTAACGGCCTGGGTCATGTCGCCGACCTTCCAGCCAGCGTAGCGGCCATTCACTTTATTAATCTCGGCGATTTTGTTCACCACCTGCTGGTGGTCCATATCGCTCAGCAGCACTGCCAGCGGCACCTTGCACTCGAACACGGGCACCATGAAACCGCTCTTGTCGATCATGCCGGCCTGGAGCTCAAACTCGTTCTTCTCGCTCTTGGGATAGGGCACGTAGCGCAGGTTCATGATCTGCTCGTCGCTCATCTGCACAGTGTGGCCAGTGGCGTCTATGGTGTTGAGTTTCTTGTCTTCGCGGAGTTTGGCGATGGGGTTGATAAACACCTCCTGGCGGCTGACATAGCCTTTTTCGACAGCCTCTTTCTCGGGCACCTCGTTGATGTCGACGTCGGCGGGGATCTTGTCGTAGTTGGTCACCTTGACAATAGTCTTCATGCTGTCCTCGTTCATCAGGCGGTTGATGAGAGTGTCGAAGCTGCCGGTATAAGTGCCGTAGGTCACCTTGTAGGCATCCTCAAGGGCGCGGATAGCTTTCAGCTTCTCGGCGCAAGCATCGCGACGCTTGTTGTACTCGTTCTCGAAACGCACGGGTTTCTGGATGCTGTTGTACAGCAGATAGGCCAAGGCGACGATGACGACGCCCAACAGAATCTGAATGATAGTTCTACCTTTCATCTTACAATAATATAGTTATTATGATTTATACACATCTAAATCGGGTGCAAAGATACGAAGAAAAAATCAATCCACACACATTATTTTTCAAAAAAAAACTCTGCCAACACCAATAATACTGTCATACAAACACATATATACTTCACAGCCGACCTTCCCGCACAACGTCGTGCAGCGTCAACGCACCACTCTTGGGGTCGTATACAGCGTAGTTGCGGTTCAGCAGCCAGTCGCCAATGTTCACATACACGCAGCCGTCGGCAATCTCGCGCGTCAGCGGCGTATGGCGGTGGCCGAAAACACAGTAGTCAATCTTCTCCCGCTGCAGTCGGTCCTTGCAGTAGATGACAATCCCCTCGCGGTCGTCACCCATATAGTGCAGACAGTCCTCGCGGGCGTGCTTCTCTTTGTTGCTGTCGCTCCAACGGTTGGCTATGGGGAAGGTCCACGACTGGGGCAACATGGCGAAGAGGCGCTGGTTGAGCCTGCTGCGGAACACTTTGCGCAGCATGTCGAACTGCTTGTCCAGGTGTCCCAACCCGTCGCCGTGCCCTATGAGGAGGCGCTTGCCGCCAATCTCGAACAACTCCGGTTCATCGTGCATCTGCGCGCCACACTCTTTCTCGAGGTAGTCGAACATCCACATGTCGTGGTTGCCTATGAAGAAGTGCAGCTCCACACCCGCATCGCTCATCTCTGCCAGCTTGCCCAACAGGCGCACATGGCCGCGCGGCACTACATAGCGGTAGGTGAACCAGAAGTCGAACATATCGCCCAGCAGGAAGAGCGTCTTGCAGTCGTCCTTGATGCTGTCGAGCCAACAGCAGAGCTGCCGCTCACGTTCCCGCGAGTCGGCACCGCTGCCAAGATGCGCATCCGATATGAAATAGACCTTATCTCTCACCGCCAAACTTTTAACTCATAACTCTTAACTCATAACTTAAACTCCCCGGCTACCTCAGCCAGTTGCGCGGGTTTTGCGACGAAGTGCCTTTCCACAGCTGGAAGCTGAACTCCGCCACACCGTCGCTGTTGGTATACACCGTGCCAAGGTTTTGCTTCGTTGTCACCTTTGCACCCTCACGCACAGTCACATTGCCCAGATTCGTGTACACGGACATATACTCTCCGTGACGGATGATGATACCCTTGGTGCCGTTGGGGCAGGTGAACACTCGGCTCACCGTCCCTTCAAAGACGCTCTGCACCGGGGTACCGGTCTTGCACACCAGGTCGATGCCGTTGTTCATGTTCTGGCCGCCCGACGAGTGCGTGTAGCGCCCGTATTCGCGCGCCACCTTGTTGTAGGTCACCGGCCAAGGAAGACGTCCTTTGTTGGAGGCGAAATCAGAGCTCAGCGCCACGTCCACGTTGCTGGGCTTCGTGGTGGTGCCGCCTGTCGCCGCTTTCTTACGGCTCTTGGCAATCTCCTCGTTGATAATCTTCTGTATCTGCTGCTGCAGCTGACGTTTCTGCTTCTCCTTCTTGTTTATCTGCGCCTGCAGGTCTTTCTCCTGCTGCTTGCTCTTCTTCAGGCTCTGCTGACGCTCTTTCTGTTCACGCGCCAGCTCGTCCTTGTGTTTCTTCT
This sequence comes from uncultured Bacteroidales bacterium, assembly GCA_900318275.1. GTDB lineage: Bacteria > Bacteroidota > Bacteroidia > Bacteroidales > P3 > Colimorpha. The sequence continues at coordinate 31,771 of ONJY01000016.1, forward strand.
CCTGGGCCAGCAGGGTCGTCGTCTCGCGCTGCTGACGCGCCAGGTCTACACCGGCATCGTGCAGCTCCACCTCCTTCTGGCGGATGTGGGCGGCCTGACGGCGGCGGTAGCGGCTGTAGTCGCGGAAATACTTGGTGCGCAGATATGCGGTGTTGTAGCTCTTGGTGTCAAGCAGCAACACCATCTTGTCGAGGGCGCCGCGCTCTCCGTAGAGCACACGCACCACATGGGCGTACTCGCGCTTCATAGAGTCCACCTGACTCTGCATCAGCGTGATGCTGTCCTGCGTCTGCGTCATCTGCAGTCCTAGCAGGTTCAGCTGTCCGCTGATGTTGTTTATCAGCTTGGTGCGCTCACCTATCTTCTTGTCCAGCAGGTTTATCTGTTGCTGGTTGTTGCGGCTGTTCTTCTTGGCCTTGCTCAGGTCGCCCGAGAGCTTCTTCAGCTCCTGCTCCACCTGGGCCTTGTCCTTCTCCAGCTGCTGTTTCGACTGGCCGAAGGCCGGGGTGAAAGGTAAAACGGGAAGGATGAGAGCCAGCGCCATCACTATGATGCGGCAGCCACCATTCACATTCGACCTTTCACCTCTCACCTTGCGCTTACCAGTTGAGAATTTTCTTGAAGTCATACTCCTCGGGGTTGGGCAGGTACTTCTTCGCTGCCTCGTAGTCGGCGGGCGTGATGTAGTCCATGATATCGTTCACGTAGCTCTGCACCTTGTTGGAGTTCACGTTGACCAGGCGCGGCGGTATCTTGCCGGTCTCGGGGTCTTGCAGGTCTTTGAGGTACAGCGGCGACACAGCACCCTGCTGGTCCACATACACCATGCAGCCCGTGCAGCCCTGGTTGTAGAGCGTGTGCACACCCATACCCATCAGCGAACAGTAGGTCAGGTCGAAGGCGATGGGAGTGTGGCAACGTATCTCATAGCCAATTTCCACGGGACGAGTCTTCACCTTCAGACCGATTTCCTTGGCCTTGCGCTCCAGCAGGTCGTTGAAGATGTGAGCCTTCGACACCTTGCCCAGTTCGGGATGGCCGTGCTCGTCGTAGCTGAAATGGATGCCCGAGTTCTTGATTTCCTCGTCGCTCAGCGAGTGGAACACACCCTCCGAGATCATAGCGGCGCCGTAGTTGATGCCCATCAACTTGCGCTTCACAATACAGCTGACAACCATGTTGATAATCTTGTCGACGGTGATTTCAGTCTTATTGAAAAACTCAGGTATGATGACCATCGGGTAGTGGCATGCGCCTGCGATGCCGAGGGCCAGGTGGCCGGCCGAGCGGCCCATGGCGCTGACCACGAACCAGTTCTCGCTGGTGCGGGCGTCTTCCATTACGGCGGTGGCCAGCACGCAGCCCTGCGCCTTGGCGCTGTTGTAGCCGAAAGTGGGGCTCGAGTTGGGCAGCGGCAGGTCGTTGTCGATGGTCTTGGGCACATGGATGTTGGCTATCGGGTAGTGCTTGTCGGCCAGGAACTTGGCTATGCGGTTGGCCGTGCTGGCGGTGTCGTCGCCGCCGACGGTGACCAGCAGCTTTATCTCGTTGTCGGTGAAGAGTTTGAGGTTGAAGCGCTGCTCAAAGTCCTCGGGAGTGGGTTTGAAACGGCTCATCTTCAGGATGCTGCCACCCTTGTTGAAAATCTCGTCGGCCGTGAGGAAATCGAGGTCCTGCATGCGGGGCTTGTCGGTGAACAAGGCGCTATAGCCGCCATGCAAGCCGATGACGCGATAGCCGTCGCGCAGGAAAGTCTTGGCCACCGAGGCCACCACAGTGTTCATTCCGGGAGCGGGACCGCCGCCCGTGAGTATTGCTATGCTTTTCATACCTTTATAATTAAAATTTATGTCTTTAACGCCACTGGATATATAATATTGTGTCAACCTTCAAAAAAAAAACAACACCAACTTTCCTCCCTTTCCATACGCCCTCGATATGGAGTTGGTACGGCATTTCTTCAGTAGTTCTTCAGTAGTATTTCAGTGGTCCACTGAAGAAATACTGAAGAAATACTGAAGAACTACTGAAGAAATGACGGAGGGGATACGGTGGGGAGACGGAGGGACGCCGAGAAGAGGCTGTAAGATGTCAGTCGGGACTGACATCCTGTCATGCAACAGTTAAAAAAAATTAATGTTATCTTTTGGCATGATTTTTGTTAAAAAAAGCGTATCTTTGCAATCCGATTTTAACATTTGACTATGGTAAAGAAAACACATTTACTAATTGGCATACTGTTACTTGCAACGACGGCAAGTGCGCAGCAACCACTAACAATAGAGAAATGTCGCGAGCGCGCCCTGCAGAACAACCGCGCACTGAAGCAGGCAGAGATGAAGCGCGAGCAGACTGACGCTATGGAGAAGGTGGCCCTGATGCAGATGTTCCCTAAGGTGAGCGCCAACGGCGGTTACACGTGGATGGAGAAGAGCGTCAACCTCCTCAGCGACGAGCAGAAGGAACGCATCAACCACATGGGCGACAAGGTGCAGAGCGACATCAGCGCCTCACTGCACGAGCAGCTGGGTACCCTGCCCATCGGCGGCGACCTGCTGGCCAACCGCCTCGACGGTGTGCTGGCAAACAGCAGTCTCTCCACCAACCTCAACAACGTGGGCAGCGAGATTGTGCAGGGCCTCGAGACCGACACTCGCAACACTGGCTTCGGCGTGGTCACCCTCACACAACCTATTTATATGGGCGGCAAGCTTCTCGCTGCCTACCGCACTGCCCGCCTCCTCGACGAGCTCAGCGGCATAGAGTACGACAAGAAACGCGAGGAGTCGCTAGTGGCCGTCGACGAGGCCTACTGGCAGGTGGTGAGCGTGCAGCACAAGCAGCAGCTGGCCACCCAGTATGCAGCCCTGCTCGACACCCTCGAGCACAACGTGCAGATGGCCGTCGATGCCGAGGTGGCCACAAACGGCGACCTGGCGAAGGTGCGTGTGAAGCGTAACGAGGCCCAGATGTTGCTGACGAAGGCCAACAACGGCCTGCGCCTCTCGAAGATGCTCCTGGCACAGCGCTGCGGAATGCCGCTGGACACTGTGTTCGATGTGGCAGAGTCGCAAAACGGGAACCTCGGCGAGTATTCCAAGGTGGAGTACAACATGGATGAGGTCTACGCCCACCGTAGTGAGATGCGGATGCTGCGCATAGCCGACAGCATCGCCGGTGAGGGTGTGCGTATGGCAGCAAGCACGCTGAAACCCAATATCGTGGTTACTGGCGGCTACCTGTTCAGCAACCCCAATGTTTTCGACGGCTTCAGCAACACGTGGGGCGGCACCTGGATGGCAGGTGTGGCGGTCAACGTGCCGCTGGTACATCCGGGCGGCATCTTCGCCGTGAAGGCGGCAAAGGCCAAACGCCGCGAGGCCGAGTACAAGCGCCAGGAGGCCGAAGAGCTGATAGAGCTGCAGGTGAACAAGCTGAGCTGTGAGCTCGAGTTGGCCTACAAGCATCTTGCCGAAGCGGAGAGCAACATCGATATGGCCAACAGAAACCTCGAGCTCGCCGACGAGAGCTTCAAGGCCGGCCTCTGCAGCAGCAGCGACGTGATGGCGGCTCAGACGGCATGGATGAAGGCTCAGAGTGAAGTGATCGACGCCAAAATAGAGATTGAGATGAGCAAGGTGTACCTCAATCAGGCGCTGGGAAAGTAAAGTTTAAAGTTTAAGGTTTAAAGATTATAGAAAAGAAGATGAAAGAGACGAACAAATCGCTTTTGGCAGGATTGGCAGTTCTGATAGCCACAGTGGCTATTGTGGCCATTGTGGGCCTCTTGGCCATCAAGCCGCAGAAGGAGATGATTACCGGCGAAGCCGACGCTTCGGAGTACAGGGTGAGCAATATGGTTCCCGGCCATATCGACAGCATCTATGTGAAAGAGGGCGACCGCGTGCGTCGCGGAGACACCTTGGCGCATATCGGCAGCAAGCAGGTGAATGCCAAGATGATGCAGGCCACTGCCGCCCACGATGCCGCCAGTGCACAGAACCGCAAAGCCATTCACGGCGCCCGCTCGCAGCAGGTGCAGATGGCTTATCAGGTGTGGCAGAAGGCTCAGGCTGCCGAAGAGGTGTACCGCAAGAGCTACGAGCGTGTGAAAGGCCTGAAGGAGAAAGGTGTGGTGAGCGCACAGCAGTACGACGAGGTGGAGGCCAAATACAAGGTGGCACAGGCCGACTGTGCCGCTGCCGAGCAGCAGTACCTGATGGCCAAAGAGGGCGCACAGGTAGAGGACAAGGACGCTGCCGCCGCCCTCGTGGGCAGAGCCACAGGTGCTGTGGCCGAGGTGCAGAGCTATCTCGACGACAGCTACCTCATTGCCCCGTGCGACGGTGAGGTGGTGGAGATTTTCGCCAAACTGGGCGACCTGATTGGTACCGGAAGCCCCGTGCTCTCCATTCTCGACATGAGCGACTGCTGGTTCTTCTTCGCAGTGCGCGAGGATATGCTGGGCGACATCAAGACAGGCCAGACGGTGATGGTGCGCATTCCGGCTCTCGGTGAGCAGACCTACCCCTGTGCCGTCAGCCGCGTGCAGGCTATGGCCAGCTACGCCACTTGGCGCGCCACCAAGACAAACGGACAATACGACGTGAAGAGCTTCGACGTGAAGGTGGTGCCGCTGCTGAACATCGAAGGGCTGCGTCCCGGAATGACAGCAATAATTGTTGACAACGAATGATTCGTGTATTCAAACGTGAACTGAGCCTCATCTGGCACAATCCCCGCTATGTGATACTGCTCACATTGGGGGTGGTGCTGGCGTTCACTTTCTTTGCCACATTGACGCGAGAAGGGATGCCGGAGAAGCTGCCGGTGGCTGTGGTGGATATGGACCACACCTACCTTTCGCGCCGCTTGTGCCACGAGCTAGAGGCCACACAGGGAGTCTCTGTGGTCGCCGTCTACGACAACCACACGCAGGCCCGCCAGGCGATACAACGGGGCGAGATTTTCGCCTTCTACGAAATACCGAAAGGCACGTACAACGAGCTGCTGCAATTCCACGCCCCGCATTTCGGCCTCTACACCAACACCTCGTACCTGCTGGCCGGAATGCTGAGCTACAAGCAGTTGGCCACCATGGGCATGCTGGCTGCCGGCGCCGTACAGCGCGAGGTGTTCCGCAAGAAGGGCTACGACGAGGAGAAGGTCATGGGTCTGATAATGCCGGTGGAATTCGACACCCACCTCGTGGGCAACCCACTCTCAAGCTACAAGATATACTTGATGACGACCCTCATACCGGCCCTCATCTCGTTTATTGCTTTGCAGCACTCTATATATGTACTTGTGCGCGAACGCGAGAAACGCACAGTACGCAACCTGATGCGGAAAGCCAAAGGTAACCGCCTGCACGCATTCATGGGGAAACTGCTGCCCTACACGATACTCTATAGCCTGCTGCTACTGATTGCCAACCTGCTGATGTTCGGCCCGATGCACTTCCCATTCGAGGGCAGCTGGCTGATGATGATGGCCAACTCGGTGATGCTTATCGCCGCCGTACAGTGTGCAGCGGTGCTCATCGTGAGTCTCGTACCGGAGATAGCCCTAGGTATCGGCGCCGTCTATGGAGCTCTGTGCTTCTCGCTGAGCGGCTTCTCGTTCCCCATAGAGGCGATGCCGCGAGTCTTTACGGGTATCAGCTGGCTCTACCCTATCCGCCACTACTACCTGAACTATTGCGACATAGCCATCTTCGGCAACGGACTCGAGCACACGTGGCCGCACTTTGTGGCGCTGCTCGCCTTTGGGCTTGCCGGGCTTGCGGGAGTATGGGCCGGCAGGCATTACACGGAGGATCCCGTGGAGGATGAAGGTTTTAAGAGTATGCAACCTCCGACCGGAAGTATCAAATCGAGACTGTCGATACTGGTGGACATCTGGGATGTCTTCACGGCCGAGATACGGCGTGTCTTCAGCAACAAGATGGTGATGCTGGCCTTCTTTGTGGCCACGGTGCTCTACCCTGTAGTCTTCTGCCTGATATACAGTACCGAATACATGCACAACATGCCGGTTGCGGTGGTCGACGAGAGTCATTGTGAAGCGAGCAAGCGCTTCGCCCACAAGATAGACGCCACGCCGGAAGTCGACGTGCACTACCGCTGCAATACGCTGGCGGAGGCTCAACAGCTGATGCGCGACCACAAGATACACGCCATCTACTATATACCGGCCGACTTCAGCGAGAAGATTGCAGAGATGCGTACCGCCCGTATAGGAGTGTTCTGCGACATGAGCTCGTTCTACTATTACAAGAGTGCGGCCACTGGCGGCAGCTTTGTGCTAATAGACGAGATGCACACCATAGAGCTGGAACGCATGGGGATGGCCGGCACCACTGGGCAGCAGGCTGTCGACATGATGCAGCCGGCCGTCTATGACGACATCAGGATGTACAACCCCAGCGGCGGCTTTGCGTCGTTCTTTGTGCCGGCGCTACTGATACTGGTGATACACCAGTCACTCTTCTTCGGTATCACCATCCTGTGTGGCGAGTCGAACGAAAACAAGAAGGCGCTGAGGCTGATACCGGCGCGCCTGCGGTCGCGCAGTATCCACCGCGTCACCGTAGGGCGCACGCTCTGCTTCCTGATGCTGTATGTGCCGATAACACTGATGGACCTGTGGATAATACCGCGCCTCTTCGGGCTGCCGCAGTTGAGCAACCTGCACGACATACTGCTGTTCATCCTGCCGCTGCTCATCGCTGTGGTGAGCATGGGGCTGACGATAGGCAACTTCTTCGTCCGCGAGCAGCTCTCCGGACTGTTGGGACTACTGTGGTTCAGTGTGTTGCTATTCTTCATGAGTGGCATCGTGTGGCCACACAGCAACATGCCTACCTTCTGGAACGCCCTCTCCTATCTCTTCCCGTCGACGCCAGGAATACAGGGATTTGTAGGGATAACCTCTATGGGAGCCACTTTAGCCGAAGTGCGCCAGCACTACCTCACCCTGTGGATACAGGCTGGAGCATGGTTCACAGCAGCGTGCCTGTCGTTGAAATTCATCAAGAAGTTCCGCAAACCCTGATTATATCGAATAGACTATCAATCCCACAAGGCCCGATGCCACAATCAGTAGTATCGGGCTTTTCTTATAGCGCCAACTGAATATGAAGACCGCTGCAAAGATGGCCACAGAGACGATAAACTGTTTGTTTAAGCCGACGCTACCAAAGCTCTCTACACCAACAAGTCCCAGAGCGGCAGCGGCAATTAGGCCTACTACAGCCAGTCGCACCACCTTCATCAATGTGGCCACTCGCGGCTCCTCCTTGTGGCTCAGCAGCCAGCTGCCGACGAGCATCACCAGCGTCACCGGAATGATGATGACGGCCAGCGAAGCTAGCAGCGATCCGCACACTCCGGCCCATGCTGGGTATCCGGCATTCACGACGGCGGTGTATCCAGCATAGGTGGCGGTGTTGATGCCTACGGGGCCGGGCGTCATCTGGCTGACGGCCAGCAGGTCGGTGAACTCCTGTGCCGACATCCAGCCCCAATGGCCCACCACCTCGCCCTCGATGAGCGCTATCATCGAGTAGCCGCCGCCGAAGGTGAAGGCGCCGATGACGAGGAAGGTGTAGAAGAGCTGCCAGAAAATCATGGGAGGTATGAGTTATGAGTTATGAGTTATGGGTTAGGCGGGAATAGAGGTAGCCGAGGAGTGCGGCGGCGAGGACGACCACTATGGGGCTGACGCCGAAGAGCCAGATGAGCAGGGCGCTGACCACAGGTATCCAGACGTTGCTCCACGTCACCTTGGCGCTGCGGGCCATGGTGAACACCGGCGCCGCCACCAGCGCCACCACCGCGGGACGCAGCCCCATGAAGATGCGCTCCACAACGGGGTTGTCGCGGAAGGTGTGGAAGAAGACGGCCAGCGCCAGGATGAAGACTATGGGCATCAGCACGTTGCCCACGGTAGCCACGACGGCGCCACGCACTCCGCGGAGCCGGTAGCCGGTCATCGAGGCCATGTTGACGGCAAAGACACCCGGCATAGCCTGGCTCAGAGCCACCTCGTCCATGAAGTCCTCGTCGGAGAGCCACCCGTGACACGTCACCAACTCGCGCTGCATCAGCGGTATCATGGCGTAACCCCCACCGATGGTGAAAGCACCCACCTTGAGAAAACTCCAGAAAATGTCACAATATTTAGCCGTCATCGTCGTTATTAACAGCAAAACAAGCAAAATATTGTGCAAATGAACACATTATTCTTCACCCTCTTCATGGTCTTCGTGGTGGTCATGCTCACCCTCGACCTCTTCGTCTTCCACAAAAAAGACCACATCGTGGGCGCCAAGGAGGCTGGCATCTGGACCGCCATCTGGGTGGCTATGGCCATGGGCTTCGCGGTGCTGATACTCTTCTTCGGCGACTGGATGATGCCGCCCGACGCCACAGTCAGCGACCTCGCCGCCTACCGTCGCGAGATGATGTCCGAGTTCCTCGCGGGCTACTTCCTCGAGGAGAGCCTCTCAATCGACAACATCTTCGTGATGATCATGATTTTCGTCTCCTTCGGCATCCGCAAGGAATACTACCACCGCGTCCTCTTCTGGGGCATCTTCGGCGCCATAGTGCTGCGCTTCATCTTCATCTTCGCCCTCGGCGCGCTGGTCACCAAGTTCTCCTGGCTGCTGGCCGTCTTCGGCGTGATACTCATCTACAGCGGCATCAAGATGTTCCGCCCGCAAGGCGAAGAGCAGATAGACACCGCCAACCACCCCGTTGTACGCTTCGCCTCCAAGCACTTCCCCGTCACCAAGGAGAGCCACGGGCACGACTTCTTCCATGCCGGCAAGATGACGCCACTCTTCCTCGTGCTGCTGGTGATAGAGTTCTCGGACATCATCTTCGCCGTCGACTCCATCCCCGCCGTCTTCTCCGTCACCAAGAACCCCGTCATCGTCTACACCTCCAACATCTTCGCCATCATGGGTCTCCGCTCGCTCTTCTTCCTGCTGAGCGACATCGCCGACCGCTTCTGGCTGCTCCACTACGGCCTCGGAGCACTCCTCTGCTTCATAGGTCTCAAGATGATCGGCGGCGAGTTCCTCGGCTGGCACGTCCCCACCCTTGCCTCCCTCGCCGTCATCCTCGGCATCCTCGTCGTCAGCATCCTCCTCTCGTTGGTGATAAAGAAGAAAAACTAAAAACTAAAAACTCATAACTCATAACTAAAAAGCCCCCTCTCCACAAGGAGAAGGGGCTTTTTGTCAGGCCCTAATACTTCTTAGAAGGTGATGCCGAAACGCAGCGCCACATTTACGGGAGTGATCTTGCCGGCACGGTAGCGGACGGGGCTGCCGACCTGCTGCACGCCGTTGATCTCGGTGTGCTGCAGACCCTGCAGCTTGGCGGTGCCGAGGTTGTACCAGTCGATACCCAGCGTGTACTTGTCTTTGAAGATGACACCGGCGCCGAAACGGTAGGCGAAGGTGAGGTTGCGGTTGAACTCCGTGGTGACGACGGTCTCCTGGTTCAGACTCTGGTCGTAGGTGGTCTCCACCATGTTGGTGATGAAGCGCAGGTTGGCACCCATGGCGGCCTCTGCATAGAAGCCGATGTTGGGAATCGGGGTGATGCTGTAACCAACACCCACCATAGCCGGAATGTTGAAATAGACCGGCATCTTCATCGAATACTGGATGGGGGGCAGGTCCATAGCGTCGACCTGATCCTCGTAGAAGGCATTCACGTCGGCATTGAGAGCGTTGTACATACCGTCCACACCAAGCAGTATTCCAAGACCCTTCACACTCTTGATGTCGAACTTCACCTGCATGCCGAAGGTCAGACCCATGCCGGCACCGCCCTTGTTGGAGTAGTCGATGACGCCCCAGTTGAGGCCGTTGCCCGACAGATAGTCGCCCGAAGCCTGTGCAAACCTGTTCTGCGGAAACAGTCCGCCGGCACGAAGCGAGAAATGAACGGTCTTCTGGGCCGATGCAGCACCGATGCCCATCATGGCGAGCATCGCAAAAATAATTGTTACTTTCTTCATTTTATTATTTTTTTTTGAGGTTTAATGTTCCTATCAAACTATCAACCTAATGTGTGGCGTTGGGGCCGCGCTGCCCCGTGCCGTCGGCATAGAGGTAGTAGGTCACCCCACCGTCGGCTGTGCAGCTCTCAGGATAACCGTCGGCTGTATACGTCCAGCTCTGGTACAGCTCTCCGTGCGTACTCTCCGTCAGGAAGGCCGTCATGTTGTTGGCCGACAGCAGCTCATAACGGCGCAGGATGATGGACAGCACCTGCGGCATATCGAGGGCATACGGCGTCGGGTTGTTGTCGTAGTCGTAAAACCTCATAACGCCAAAGTCATAGTTGGTCACATTGACAACGTTGCCGTTGACCCACACCAGCGTGTCCATCGTCGCAAATGGGTACGGATACCCCGCAACGGCGGTCTCGCGCAGCACAGTGCGCACATTGCTCCCCTCGTACGTCAGGGTGAGGGTCTCGGTCACTTCGGGCGACGCGCAGCTGATGGTCCTTATCCTGTCGCCTACGTACGTGATGTTGTACTTCAACGACTTGCTGTTGCGCTGGGCAAAGTTCACGGCCGACACCAGCTCGCCGTCATAGGTGAACGACACCGTAAGGCTGTCCTTGATGGTGATGCTGCGGAGCCTCGTCTTGTTCCAGGTGTAGAGGGTCTCGATACGCCTTCCGGCGGTATCCATCAGCGTCTCCCTCACCAGATGTTTGCCCGTCGCCGAGCCCGCAATCCCACCGCCGACACTGCCACTCTCCTTCTCACACGACACCATCCCAACCACCATCACCGCCGCCAGCAGACATATTGCTATCCTTTTCATTTTTATCTTGTTATATAACTCAAAACTCTTACCGTTGCGCAAAGCGAGAGCAGAGAAAGCTCGCTTTCTATGCCGGGAGTTGCGGAAGGAACCTTGAACCTTGAACCTTGAACCTTGAACTCTTAACTCTTAACTCATAACTCTTATCTACCACAGCACGACGCGCTTCTCGGGGGCCAGCCACATGCCGTCGCCCTCCTTGATGCCGAAGGCGTCGATGAACTCCGTCACCTGCGGCAGGGCCACGTTCACGCGGTTGCGGCCCAGCGAGTGCACATCCATCTGCGTCAGCTGCAGCGCAGCGGCCGGACGGATATTGCTTGCCCACACTGCCGCGTAAGCCAGGAAGAAGCGCTGCTCCGGCGTGAAGCCGTCCATCTGCTCCTTGTTGACCTGCTTCTTCTCCATAGCGTTCTGCATGGCCAGGTAGCTCACATGCAAGCCGCCGTTGTCGGCGATGTTCTCACCAAGCGTCAGCTCGCCGTTGCCGTTCATCTTGCCCAGCTCGGGGTCGTCGAGGGCCACACAGTTGTTGAAAGCCTCAACAAGCACCTGCTTGTTGGCGTCGAAGTTCTTGGCGTCCTCTTCGCTCCACCAGTCGTTCAGGTTGCCGTTCTCGTCGTACTGACGGCCCTGGTCGTCGAAACCGTGCGTCAGCTCGTGGCCTATCACCACACCGATGGCACCGTAGTTGGCGGCATCGTCGGCGTCAAACTGGAAGAACGGCGGCTGCAGGATGGCGGCCGGGAAGCATATCTCGTTGGTCGTGGGGTTGTAGTAGGCATTCACCGTCTGCGGAGTCATCAGCCACTCGTCCTTGTCCACAGGCTTGTTGATCTTGCTCATCATGTAGGCCACATCAAACTCGTTGCTGCGCACCACATTGGCATAGTAACTGTCGTTCTTGATTTCCAAGCCGCTATAGTCGCGCCACTTGTTGGGATAGCCAATCTTCACATAGATGGTGCTGAGTTTCTTGTGGGCATTGGCCTTGGTGGCGTCGGTCATCCATTCGGCCATGTCGATGCGCTGGCCAAGGGCGGTGATGAGGTTCTGCACGAGGGTCTCCATGCGGGTCTTGGCCTCGGCGGGGAAGTACTTCTCGACATACAGCTGGCCAAGGGCCTCGCCCATGGCACCCTCAACGGTGCTGGTGACGCGTTTCCAGCGAGGACGGATTTCCTCGCGGCCGCTCATCAGCTTGCCGAAGAAGTCGAATTCTGCATTCACGAAGTCGTCGCTCAGGTAGTTGGCGGCACTGGTAATCTGTTGCCATGCAAAGTAGGCCTTCAGGGTCTCAATGTCGGCATCGGCTAGCACCTTGTTTACCTCCTCGAAATACTTGGGCTGGGCAATGTTGAAGCTCTTCATGCCCTCCATGATGTTCATGGTCTCGAAGTAACCCTTCCAGTCAATGTTGGGGTATACGGCATTGGCGCTGTCGACCGTGAAACGGTTGAAGGTAGCCTGCGGGTTACGGTTCTCAAGCTTGGTGTTCATGGCTTTGGCCAAACGGGTCTCGAAGGCCATCACCGTCTGAGCCAGCTTGTCGGCTTTCTTGCCGCTCATCTTGTCGTAGCCGGCCATAGCGAACTCCTTCTCCATCAGCTCCACATAGCCCTTGCGGATATTCTTGTTGTTTCCCTCGTCAAGCAGATAGTAGTCGCGGTCCCCCAGACCGAGGCCGCTTTGCCAAGCCCAAGCAATGCACATGTTGGCATCGTCCTTGTCGGCTTCGCCCATCACACCAAAGAGCACACCATAGCCGCGACGGTGCATCTTCAGCAGCT
>ONJY01000015.1 GCA_900318275.1 uncultured Bacteroidales bacterium
AACATGCTGGCCAATCCAGACATCATTGCCCACAACGGTATCACCCTTCAGAGGCAATTCATCTTTCACTGGAGCAATGGCACTTCCCCAGTCGCCACCCATGATATAGAACGGATAGGTGGTCACGCCGTTCATGCGGTGATTGGCACCATTCATCACAAACTCAATCCCTTTGGCAATGGCGCAGAACTTGCCGATAATCAGTCGGTCTCCAATGAAGTCGTAGAAATGGGTGACATGCTTCTCAAACTGTTCGGCACCATCCACATCATCGTAGTAGGTATAGTCGCCAATGATGATGCGCGGGTTCTTCACCACGTTCTTGATGAAGCAAAGGCGCGGGAGATTGGGGTTGGGGAAAGCCTGGTCGGGGTTGGGCCTGTTTTGATACTTAGTCATAAAGTGTTTTTTCGTCTCGTTATTCTGAAGGTACAACAGTCGCTCCCCCTAAGAATCGTATTCTCAATCCGGACATCGAATTGGCTCTCCGGTTCAAGTTGCGAGAGAATAAATAAAATGCTCTGTCGCGAACACTCGCATTGTTCCGGACAACTTCTCATTCCACATTTAACCTTTGGGCACGAACACTCCGAATAACTCAATTCATATTCCTTCCCGGGTTCGATCACCTTGCCCATATAGGAGGCGTTATTGTACGCTTCGGTATAGATTCTGTCAAAATCCCCATTATACTTGGCATATATTTCCTTGTGCATCTGGAGGACATTGCCCTTGACGCATTCTATCGCTTCTCCTCTATAATCCATCGTAATTATACGGTTGTCGTTTTACTTGCTCTTTGGTAAATAACGCAGAAAGTTCATTTTTATTGCATTACAGAGAACCTTTCGGAAACCACCCTCATAACACGCTTATTATCTGACCTTCCATCGTCATTTCAACGATACTTCAACGATATTTCAACGATAGATATCGTTAAACTATTGTAGAAGTAATGTTGATGTATCGTAGAAGTATTGGGCCTAATGGCAGAAAAAAACACCCTCGGCCGAAGCGGAGGGTGTTGTAAGTATTGGCGGCTACCTTTACGAGTCGATGGGCCGTATGACGCGGGCAGGGCTGCCGGCAACGACCATGTTGGCGGGCACGTCCTTGTTCACCACGCTGCCGGCGGCGACGATGGCGTTCTCGCCGATGGTGACGCCGGCCAGCACCTTGACGTCGGCACCCAGCCAGGCGTTGCGGCCGATGACGATGGGCTTGGTGAGCAGCGTGTGGCGCGCGGCGGGGTCTTCAGGATGGTACTCGGTGGCCAGCACGCAATGGGGGCCGATGAAAGCGCCGTCGCCGATGGTGATGCCGCCGATGGCCAGCAGCGTGCAGCCGAAGTTGAGGAAGCAGTCGTCGCCGAAGCGCACACCTGGGCCGTAGTTGATGTTGAGCGGCGTGAATACACGCACGGTGTCGGGTACCTCGCTGCGTGTAATCTCGCGCAGGCAGTCGCGCACCTCGGCCTCGGTGTGGTAGCCGCTGTTCATCTCGGCACAGAGCCGCATGGTGCGCTGCACGTCGGCGTACAGTTCGTCGCTTCCGACGTATGTCTTTCCTGTAGGTTCCATCGCTGTGCTTCTGTCGATGAGTAATATTTTTACCACAATATAATTTATTAACGTCAAAAAGCAGGAATTATTGCGCGACATGTTGGGGCACAACGTGTGTCAGCATGAGAGAAATACATGACATCATAAAAAAAGGACTCCCAGACAGAATGTCCGGGAATCCCAACCATAACCAAATAAATATGAAAAACTATTACCTTTTTCCTTATTTACGCAGGCCAAGCTGTTTGACGATGGCACGGTAGCGCTCGATGTCCTTCTCCTTGAGGTAGTCGAGCATCTTGCGACGCTTACCGACGAGCATGACGAGGGCGCGCTCGGAGACCTGGTCTTTCTTGTGCTCTTTCATGAGCTCGGTGAGGTGCTGGATGCGATAGGTGAAGAGGGCAATCTGTCCTTCGGTGCTACCGGTGTCCTTTGCCGATTTACCGTACTGTGCGAAGATTTCTTCTTTCTTTTCTTTTGTCAGATACATAACGTGTTACGTTTATTTTCTTTGTTTATTTTCGTTCTCAATTCGGCTGCAAAGATACACACTTTTCCGATACTGGCAAAATAAATTGCAGAAAAAGTGCCGATTTAACATTTATTAGTAAAGTTAAGACCACCTAAACAAGAGGTAAACGGCAACACCCAAAGCGAGGGGGTGTCTCGGTGACAAAAAAGTGCCGCCCCAACACGAGGGTGCGGGGCGGCACAGGAGTGTCTGTCCAATGGGACAGAGAGTCGTTACTTGACGACGAGCTTGCGGACCGCGGAGGCCTGTTCGCCGACGATGCGGACGAAGTAGGTGCCCTTGGCCAGCGTGCTCAGGTCGAAGGTGGCGGTTTCAGTGTTGACGCGCTGTGTCATCACGGTGCGGCCGTTGAGGTCGATGATGCTCACCTGTTCCATGCCGTTGGCGCGCACGGTGACGGTGCTGGTGGCGGGGTTCGGGAAGAGGCTGACCTCGTCGAGGCTGACCTGGTCGATGCCCACACCTTCAGCGAAGGTAGCCGTATAGGTCATGTCGGCTGTGACGGTGATGGTGCGCGGGTTGTCGGTGTTGCCGTCCTGCCACTCAACGAAGTGGTAGCCCTGGTTGGGAGTGGCGCTGATGGTGGTGGTGGTGTTCTCGAGGAACGAGCCGCCGCCGCTGACAGTACCCCAATCGTTGTTGTTGGAGAGGACGGTGATGGTGTAGTAGGTAGGTTCGGGGCCGGAGCCTGCTGTGGTGACGAAGTTAGCCGCAGTGCTCCAGACGCTCATGATGCCGTCGGCGCAGAGCGAGCGCACATAGACGTCGTAGCTGGTCTCAGTCTCAAGACCGGTGAGGACGACACTGTTGGTGCTGACGGTAATCTGCGTACCCTCGTTCTGGCTGCTACCCTGATAGCCATAGGAGACTATGTAGGAGGCAGCGCCGGTAGCTGTCCAGCTGACGCGAGCCGTGGTGCCGGTGACCTCGGTGACGGTGACGTTCTGTGGGATGTCGCAGCTGAGGGTGCTGAAGTTGGCGGTGTCGCTCCAGGCGCTCATGGTGTCGTTGCAGATGGCACGCACGGCGACCTGGTAGGCGTTGCCGTGGACGAGGCCGGTGATGGTGACGCTGTTAGTGTTGATGGTGTCATAGCGGTCGACACCCTGGCCCATGAGGTGCAGCGCCCATTCGGTCTGACCCTCGCCCGGGGTGAAGGTGGCCAACGCGCTGTTGTAGGTGACGTTGCTGACGGCGAGGTTGGTGGGCACGTAGCACGGCAGCACATCGGTGACGAAGGAGATGACCTCCCAGTCGCTCACGAGAGCGTCGCCGCAGACGGCACGGACACCGAAGTTGTAGGGTGTGCCGGGGATGAGGTTGTTGTAGGAGATAGAGGTGTTAGCTACAGCGGTGCCGGTGTTGGGCTCAACCCACTCGCCAGCCATGATGGCCACCTCGTAGCCGTCGGCGTCGCCGGTCCACGAGAGGGTGGCGCTGTTGTAGGTAATGCCGGAGGCCACTACGTTCTCGGGATGGCTGCATGTCGGTACGGGATTAGTGCTCCACACCGCGATATCATCGATACCAACCGAATAGTACAAACCATCGCGGAACCAACGGAAGGCAATCTGGGCAGTAGCTGCCTGGACGCTGTCGAAGGTTACGGTATCTTGTGTCAAAGTAGTTGTGCCTGTGATGGTCTTCACGGCCACAAACGAGCCGTCAAGGTTATTGAGGTCAGTCACATAACCAACGGTTAGTGTACCGTTGCTGGCGCTCTCCATCTTGTACCAGAAACTCACAGCCAACTGGTTGAGCGGAGTATCGAACGGAGGCAGGGCGACAACTTTGGTGGTGCCATAGGTGGCGGTATTACCAGATGTCATAGTCAAACTCTTGGAGCCGCTGTGCGGATACCAGTAGGAACCACTGCCGGTAATGTGAGGATAATACACATCAGAAGTACCATTTGTGTAACTTTCCCAGCAGTCAGGCAATATACCAGCAGTGCTATAGGTGCTACCGGCATAGCTCTCGAAGTCCTCGAGGAACGGTACGCTCTCATAACCGCAGAGGGTTCTCACAGTGATGTTCGATGTCCAGTTGCTGTAGGTAGTGTCGTCGCAACGCTTCTTCACCCAGAAGCTGTACGACGTATTGGCGGCCAGACCTGTGACAGTGTGGCTGAGACCAACAACTGTGTCGAAGAGGTCGCCACCGGTAGTTCCGGCAAGGCGGTAATCAACAATATAGGTAGCCGTGTCGTCACCCTCCCAGTGGAGAGACACCGAGTTTGGTGTAACATCCGTGCTGGTCAGGTCGTACGGGCGATCGCAGACTTGCATCACAACGGCAATATCGTCAATTGCCGGCGGGATGTCCATGTAGCCGGTGGTGGCAGCGTTGTTGAAGTGGTAGAACACCAAGCGCTTCACGCCGGAGACACCGTCGAACTGAACAGTCTTTTCCGTCCATACACTGTCTTTACGGGCATGCACCCAACGGATGTTGCCCCAAGGCGAACCAAGGTAGGTATTGGGTATATCAGCCACTGTAGCCGGGTCGACAAGCAGTACGGCAACGCCGTCAGAGACGCTGGTGAGGTGACCGCCGCCGCGGTATTTGAACGTAAGGGTGTAGCTGTGGGTATCGGTACCAAAGTCGATGTCGCGGTAGGCAGCCACATTGGTAATGACATTGCGTGTCCACGAGTTGGTAGCACCATTGTCGGCGCTGAGGTACATGGTGTTGGTGGTGTCGCCGTTGGCAACAATGCCGCGATACCAGTTCACTGCGTTGTTGCTGCCAGTCTGCCAGTTATTCCACTCGGCGGCAGCCTCGAAGTCGTAGGCGTAAGGTAACGTGGCGGGCACCTGCGAGGTGTTGAAGCGCAGTGTGTCGCGGCTGAAGAAGGCCGTCTGGCCATCTGCGCACACCGGAGCTACCACGAAGCGGTAGATGGTATTGGCGGTAAGACCGGTCAGCGTGTAAGGATTGCTGTTGACGGTAATCTCAGTCCAAGTGTCGACGGTGTCCAGAGCATAACGCACCTTCCACTGAGTGTAACCGGTAACAACATCGGTCCAGCCGAGGTCGACGGAGGTTGTAGTGGCGTTGCTGGCTGTCAGGTTGCGGCTGCGCGGGCAGGGCGAACCAACTGCCAAGGTGATGTCGTCCACATACACATAGAATGTCGTGGTGGTATCCTTATAGGCCATCAGACCAACATATGCACCATAGCCGGTAAAGCTACCGAGCTCGATGTTATACAGGCTGCTGGTGGTGGTCAAGCGGATAGTGTCGACAGGCTGGAAGGTGGTAATATCGCTGGGATTGCTCACCACACCGACCACGAAGTGGCGGTTGGCGACCGACGATTTGGCCCAGAAGCTGACTTCGACGGTATTCATCGGGAAATTGAGGGTGTCAATCTCCGGCAGGGCCATAATCTCCTGCGTAGGATAGCCGCTGGTGGTAGTCATATAATAGTATATAACATTGGTGCCGGTGTGGGCATTGGCCGAGCTACTGGAGATGTAGGGGTAGGATGTGGTGCTGGTGCCGTTATTGAGACGTGCCCAGCAGTCGGGGATATTGGATGAGCCGGTGGCATAGTCGTTCGGGTCAAAGAATGCGGGCAATGCGATAGGTCCGCACTGTGTACGGGCCGAAACGCTGACGGCACGGCTGCTGTCGCCATCGCAGAGGGCGCGCACCTTCACATTGTAGGCCGTCGAGGGGTTGAGTCCAGTGACAGTGTAGAAGTTGTCGGTAGTGGTGCCATAGATGTTGTCCAACATAACGGAATAGGCCGAAGCATTGCCAGTCCAATGGACAGTGATGCTATTCTGGCTTGTGCTGTCAACCGCCAAGGCGGTAGGAGCGGGGCAGGTGCTGAGGGCAATCTCAATATTGTCGATGGCTGCAGGAGGCTGCGTGCCGCCACTGCCGTCGTTGGCCCACATGAACACCAGGTAGTATGTACCGGCAACACTCATGTTGAACTCGCCGCTACTTGTCTGCCACGAACTCTGGAGGTTGTTTTTACCGCCAAGGTCAATCCAACCCTCAGGAGTCGCTTCGCGGAAGTTGTACGGTGCAGAGCTACCATCGGGCAACAGGTGGGCCGTAAAGGCTGTGCCGGCAGGGGCAATCCATGCGCGCAGGTAGTCATAATTGCTTTCGCCATAAGCCTTCCAGTCATAGCTGTAGTTATACACGCCGGTATCGGTAAACTCAAGGGCGCGCACAGCATACGAAATACTTATGGTAGTAATAGTATAGGCATTGGTGGCGCCGCCATCATTGCTTATGTACAGGCCTTTGGTGCCGCCGTTGCTGGCAACAGTGCCGCGATACCAAGCATGGACGTCGTTGATGAGAGTCCAAGCGGTATCCTGATCATCCTCGAAGCCTGTGCTGTAGGGCACCGTGGAGCTCTCGAGGAGAGTCATGAAGGTACCAGTGGTGGCAGCAGTGAGATTGCCGTTGAGGCAGACGGTGCGCACACTGACGGTATAGACTGTGCCGGAGGTAAGACCATTCAATGTATAGGTATCACCCAAAACCTCTACGCTGTCGGTTGCCGAGGTGTAGAGCCAGTAGTGACCCGTCTCGTTGGCATCGGCAATGGTGACGGTAGCCGATGTGGTGGTGACATCGCTGAACGTAATCGAGCTCGGGGGAACGCATTCGGGCAGGGCATCCACGACGATATTGTCGAGGTAGGATCCGCCGTTGCCATAGTTGCGGAAGGCGATAAGACCAGTCTCGTAGCCGGCGAAGGTCACGCTGAAGGTATCCCACACGCCAGTGGTATGCGGCACGCAAGTTGCTATAGGCACGAAGCTCTCGGCATCGGTCGGATTCACAAGGATACCGGCCTCATAACCGTAGCCGGTCGTAGCATTACGCACAGTGAAGGTGAGCATCAGCTCCGAAGGAGCGCTCTCGAAGGGAGGCAGTGCAATGACAGGATGCGCAGTGGCGGCAGCCATAGAATAGAGGCAGTTGCCACTGGAAACATAAGTGGTGCTATTATTAAAGTACGGATAGTTGTTGCTGCTGTAGCGGTTGAGAACAGTCCAGCAAGGAATATCCATGCGGGTAGTAGTCGAAGCCGAGGTGCCGCCGGTGTAGGAGTTGAAGTTCTCCGTCCAGGGCAGGCTGTCGGTCGGGAAGCCTTCGCAGAGGGTGCGGAAGGTGTAGGTGATGGGATAGGTATAGCCATCGCCACAGTCGGTCATCATGCTGACGGTGTACTGGGTGTTGGGGCTGAGGTTGGAGAAGGTGGTGGCGGTGTCTGCGATAGCCACGCTGTCAACCATTGCAGTGTCGGAGATTGTCACAATATAGTTGAGGAGCTGGTTGGTATCCATGATAACCACAGTGGCCGAAGAGGTGGTGATATTCTCCACGGTGATACCCTGTGCGCGGTCGCAGCTGGGAGTCATATAGACCGAAATATCGTCGAGAAACCAATACCAGTTGGAGCTAGTGGCATTATGACGGAAAGCTATGCGTGCGCTGTCAGGAGTGCCGCTGGGGAAATTGATAACCTTCATTTGGTATGCACCGTTGAACTCGGAATAGTCGTAAGTCTCAAGGGCGACGAAGGTCGTAGAGTCGGTGATATCGGTGATATAACCCACAGAGAATTTTCCGGGCGATGAACTTGTGCCCTCAGGACGTGTCCAGAACATAAGCTCTAAGTTCTCAAGGCTCTCCTCAAACACGGGCATAATGGCAAAGTTCTTTGCTCCGGCAACGCCCGGGTAGAACTTGAGACTGTAACCATTGGTGCCAGTCTCATAGTTGCGGCTGTAGTTGCTACTCTGGTTAACAAACGTCATATAAGAAGAGCCATCCTGGATGTATTCCCAGCAGGGAACCATACCGCCAATCATTGAACCGGTGGAGGTATATAGGTCATCATAGGAGTCGAAGTTCTCTGTCCAGGGCAGTTCATCAATGGCAAAGCAAGCGGTACGGAAGTTGCCGGTGCGGGAGGTGGTGACGGTACCATCACCGCAGTCGGAGTACACCTCAATACCATAGCCGGTGTTGGCATTCAGCCCGGTCATCAAGAATACGGTGTCGGTTGCATTGTAGGTCATGACGAG
The DNA here is from genome assembly GCA_900318275.1 of uncultured Bacteroidales bacterium. Classification (GTDB taxonomy): domain Bacteria; phylum Bacteroidota; class Bacteroidia; order Bacteroidales; family P3; genus Colimorpha. Next base: position 8,163 of record ONJY01000015.1, read on the forward strand.
AGTGGTGTCCAGCGTCACCTTGATGACGTAGTTGTTCTCCTCGGTCGGGTCTACGATATGCACCGTGGCGCCGTCGGGAGTCGGGTCGCTGACGCTGAAGGAGACGATGCGGGCGCAGGAGGGTGCCACCATCAGGGTGACATCGTCAACATAGGTGTAGTTAGTACTTGCAGAGTCGACCATAATTGTGACATACGAGCCAGTGCCTGCATAAGCAGTCAACGGTACTTCAAAGTACTCCCATGTGCTGGTGGTGCTGACCTGCATCGAGGCAATAGGCACAAAGGTGCTGTAGTCCTCGGGGTCGGTCATCACACCCACCTTCAGGCGGCCATAGCTGGCCGAAGACTTATAGGCATAAAAGGCAACCATCAAGGTATTGGCATCCACGCTGGCATCGAGTACGGGCAGCGTAGCCCATGACTTGACCGTGCTGGTATTATACATATATAAGCTATAGGTACCACTACGTTTGTAAGAAGTACTTGGGTTGGGGTAACGAGAGGTTCCTCCCTGATAGTTTCGACCCCAGCATCCATTCATTTGAGCAGTTGAACCTGTACCAGTGGCGTCCTCAAAACCATAGGTGTATGGAAGGTCATTGGCAGTGAGGCCCTCACAGGGGGTATGTATGGTGGCATAAACCGGCGTGGTGAGGGTACCATTGGGGCAAATTGCCGAGACGGCCACTGTATAATTGGAATTGGGCTCCAAGTCGGCAAAGGTATGAGTCAGACCGGTGAGGGTGAAACTGAAGGTGCTGTCGCCCGTAACTTCGACCATGTAGGTACCTACACTGGTGGGGTCATTAACGGTGAGAGTAGCACCAACGGTGTTGACCTCAGAGATGATGGCGGCAACAGGACGCTGGCACTGCGGTGTTACCATGAGGGTGACATCGTCAATATAGGTAACGTTTGCAGCGGTTGTATCGGTCATTATGGCTACATATTTGCCACTTCCGGTATATTCGTCGAAGGGGAACTCAAAGTATTCCCAACTGCTGGTGGCACTTACCTGAAGGCTTGCAACTTGAGTAAATGTAGTAACATCCTCAGGATTTGTCATCACACCCACTTTCACGCGACCACCGGCGGCAGCCGTCTTGTAGGCCCAGAAGCCCAGCGAGAGAGTGCTGACATCCACATCATCATCAAGGACGGGCAATGTGGCCCACACCTTGAGAATGGTTGACGAGTTAGTAAAATACAAAGCATAGCTACCAGAGTGTTTTTGTGTACTGCTGGGGTAGGGATAGTTGGTGGAACCTCCCTGGTAGTGACGACCCCAGCACTGGTCAAACGCGTAGGTTGAACCGCTACCGGTAGCGTCCTCAACCCCATAGCTGTAGGGCAGGTCATCCTCTGTGAGGGCTGCGCATGCTGTGCGACCGCTGATAAAGCGCCTGTTGGACACATCACCGGCTCCACAGTCGGTTTCGACGGCGAAAGTATATACAGTGTTGCCATCAAGGTTAGTGACCGTGTAGGTAGTGTCGTTGATACCGCTCTGCAGCACAGTGGTGTCGGTAGCAGTGACGGCATAGACAGTGTAGGTGGCAACAGAGTTATTGGTATCCACCCAATTAAGGGTCAAGCTTGCATCGGTGATTTCACCAATGGTGAGGTTCTTGACACCATAGCAGCTGACATTACCGGCAGAAATCTCAATCTGGATGTTGTTGCGGTACTGGTAGCGGGTCTTGGTTCCGCTATAGTTGGTCAGATCGGTAAGAGACGGCGTATAGGTGTCGCTGTAATAGGCCATGCCGAGATAAGAAGTGGTAGCAGTGGTGCGCCACTTGAAAGCACTGCCGGGAAAGCCACTTGTTTGGTCATAGAAGCATATCAGCAGGTTGCCACTATCATCATACTCGAACGGTGTGTTGAGGTTGATGGTGACCCAACCGGCAGCCGGTGCCGATAAGGTACCTGACCAGACGAGATCACTGCTCGAGACCGGCACCAAGTCTGTAGTGCTTGTAAACTCATTCTTGTTAACGTTTTTCATGTACAGCTGAACACCACTCATAGAGAAAGCAGCAGTGTTGGTGTACTCAAACGAAATGGACATGATGGTACCGGACATCCCAATTTCAGCAGAAGTGAAAATCTGCTGCGTCAACGAATAGTTGAAATACATGTTGACCGGCAAGGAATACTGCGTTGTTGTAGACGCAGCATCACCAATCGTCACAGTTTCCTGTGCCCGCGATGCCCACGGCACAACAAGCGCCGCAAGGAGCATCAGAATTGATAATCGTTTTTTCATGATGTTAGATATTTTGGTTTAACTTGATTTTCAGTGTCTAATTGCAAAACCTCTTTTCAAAAGGCACCCACAAACTTACAGATACGATTTGAAAAAAGCAAGTGTTTTTTTCACTTTTAACATTTTTTTTATCGCAGCGCAAAGCGGCATTATGTTAATTTTGGTTACATTCGGCACCTTTCCGGTACGGAGCCCCTACGGCATTTCTACGGTATTTCTACGCTTTTTAATGAAGAACTGCCATAGAACGACCGTAGAAACGGCGTCGGGGAACCGTAGGAGAGGGCAAGAAAAAACCGCCTCGTCCCGAGGCGGGATGAGGCGGCTGTGGCTTCAGGGCGATGGTTACTCGCTCTTGACGCCGCGGCCGGCGGGTTTGGAGCCGGCGAGGGCGTAGAAGAGGATGTAGGCGAAGCCTGCGACGACAATCCAGTAGGAGGGCTGGTAGCCCGCCGGGCCCACGATGTCGACCACGGCGTTCATGGCCAGGGGCAGTATGCCGCCGCCGCAGACGAGGGCCATGAAGAGGCCCGAGGCGCGCTCGGTGTTGCTGCCGAGGCCTTCGACAGCGAGGTTGAAGATGCCGCCCCACATGACGGAGGTGCAGAGGCCCACGCAGACGAGGAGCGCGGCGCTGAGGGGTATGAGGTTGAAGCCGAAGCCCTGGGCTCCGTTGAAGCCAAGGAAGTGCACCTGGACGCTGGCGGGGATGAAGATGGCCAGCAGCACGAGGGCCACGGCGGCCGTGGCGGCGACGGCGAGCATGCGGCGTGCCGAGACTTTGGCGCCCACGACGCCGCCTATGAGGCGGCCGACGAGCATCAGCAGCCAGTAGAAGCCGGTGACCGAGGCGGCGATGTCGTCGTCGTCAAGGGTGTCGGAGAGGATGTCGAGCTCGGGGTTCTGCAGCCACTTGTTGAGGATGTTGGGGGTGCCCACCTCTACGCCGACGTAGATGAAGATGGCTATGGCGCCGAGCACGAAGTGGCGGTAGCCGAAGAGGTCGCGGAAGGAGCCCGCGGCGGCCTTGCCGGCGCCGCTGTCGCCGCTCTCGGGGATGCGGGTGAAGAGGATGACGACGAAGGCCAGGGCGAAGATGGCCATGGCAGTGTACATCAGGGGGAAGGTGTCGGAGATGCGGGCGTCGACGATGGAGGGTATGAGGAGGCCCGTGATGACGATGACAGCGGTGCCGCAGAGTGAGTTGAAAGTACCGCCGAACTGGATGAGCTGGTTGCCGCGATTGCCGCCGCCGCCGAGGCGGTTGAGCATGGGGTTGACGACGGTGTTGAGGAGGCACATGGAGAAACCTGCCACGAGGGCTCCGAGGAGGTAGACGCCGAAGCTGCCCACGAGGCCAGAGAGGAGCTGCACGCCGACACCGGCGAAGCCGACGGCGACGGCAATGAGGGCCGTGGTCTTGTAGCCGCGGCGCTGCAGCAGGTTGCCCGCGGGGATGCCCATGAGGGCGTAGGCTATGAAGTTGGCGAAGACGCCGAGGGTACCCTGCCAGTTGGGGATGGTGAACTGGCTCTTCAGTATGTCGCCCATGGGCGAGGCCAGGTTGGTGACGAAGGAGATCATGCCGAAGAGCAGGATCATCACTACGATGGGGATGACGTTAGTCTTTTGGGTCTTGGTTTCCATAATGGTTTGATGGATAAAAAAAAAGCAGACACCCGCGCTGCAGGTGCCTGCCTGTGTGTTTGACGTTAACCTTTCAGGGCTTCCGAGCCGCTGACGATTTCTATAATCTCGTTGGTGATGGAGGCCTGACGGGCCTTGTTGTAGCTGAGGCGGAGTTCCTTGAGGAGCTCTATGGCGTTGTCGGTGGCCTTCTGCATGGCCGTCATGCGGGCGCCGTGCTCGGCAGCCAGCGAGTCGAGGATCATGCGGTAGAAGGTGCTGCGCAGCGTGAGGGGTATCATCTCGCGCAGTATCTCTTCCTTGGAGGGCTCGTAGATGTAATCGTTGTTGGTCTTACGTTCGCCGCTCTGCGTTCTGCGCACTCCATTCACGGGCAGCCACTGCTCGCAGACGAGGTCCTGGGAGATGGAGTTGCGGAACTGGTTGTACACCACCTCGACACGGTCGATGTTCTTGTCCACGAAGTCGGCCATCATGGTGTCGGCCAAGGTGGCTATGGCATCGAACGAGGGGCTGTCGAGCAGTTCGTCGTAGGAGGCGACCTTGAGGTCCTTCTGGCGGACGAGCATCTCGGAGGCCTTGCGGCCAATGCACACGAGGCGCAGGGCGGCGCCCTCGGCGCGCCAGTGGGCTATGCGCTGGTTGGCGAGCTTGAGGACGTTGCTGTTGAAAGCGCCGCAGAGGCCTTTGTTGGAGGTGACGACCACCAGGACGACGTTCTGCGCGGGACGCACAGCGTGGTAAGGGGTGGCCACACCGTCGCCGGTGTCGATGTCGGCGATGATGTCGTTAAGCTGTGCTGCGTAGGGACGCATGCCTATGACAGCGTTCTGTGCACGGCGGAACTTGGCGGCAGAGACCATCTTCATGGCTGAGGTGATCTGCTGCGTGGAGCTCACCGAGGCGATGCGCGTGCGTACTTCTTTAAGGTTAGCCATTCATGCAATGTTTAGTGGTTATGGGTTATTGGTTATAGAGAACTTGCTAAATTTATTGGTTATTGTGAACCGATTCAGTCACCTGTATTTATTGCCTAAAACCTCCGACCTTTAATCTATAATCAACAAACCTATAACCCATAACCTATAACCTTTACTTATATCGCTCTGCTGTGTCGAGAGCCAACTCCTTCATGGTGGCAAGGTCGCTGTCGACGAGCTTGCCGGCGCGGAGGTTGGCCAGTATGTCGGCGTGCTGTTGCTTCATGAGGAAGAGGAAATCCTTCTCGAAGTCGCGTACCCTGTCGACGGCCACCTTCTGCAGCAGGCCGTTGGTGCCGCAGAAGATGATGGCCACCTGCTCTTCGACGGGCATGGGGCTGTACTGCGGCTGCTTGAGCACCTCGACGTTGCGTGCGCCTTTGTCGAGCACCGCCTTGGTGGCGGCGTCGAGGTCGGAGCCGAACTTGGAGAAAGCCTCCAGCTCGCGATACTGGGCCTGGTCCATCTTCAACGTGCCGGCGATCTTCTTCATGGACTTGATCTGCGCCTTGCCGCCGACGCGCGACACCGAAATGCCGACGTTGATGGCGGGGCGTATGCCGCTGTTGAAGAGGTTGGTCTCAAGGAATATCTGGCCGTCGGTGATGGAGATGACGTTGGTGGGGATATAGGCCGACACGTCGCCTGCCTGGGTCTCGATGATGGGCAGGGCGGTGAGGGAGCCACCACCTTTGACACGGCCCTTGAGGGATGCCGGCAGGTCGTTCATCTGGGCGGCAATGGCGTCGTTCTGGATGATGCGTGCGGCACGCTCCAGGAGGCGGCTGTGGAGGTAGAAGACGTCGCCGGGGTAGGCCTCGCGTCCCGGTGGGCGACGGAGGAGCAGCGACACCTCGCGGTAGGCCACGGCCTGCTTGGAGAGGTCGTCGTAGATGACGAGGGCGTTGCGGCCCGTGTCGCGGAAGTATTCGCCGATGGCGGCACCGGCGAAGGGGGCGTAGAACTGCATGGCGGCAGGCGTGGAAGCCGTGGCGGCGACGATGATGGAATACTCAAGGGCGCCTTTCTCCTGCAGGTTCTTCACCAGGTTGGCCACGGTGCTGCCCTTCTGGCCGCAGGCCACATAGATGCAATAGACGGGGTCGCCGGCGTCGTAATTGTTGCGCTGGTTGATGATGGTGTCTATGGCTATGGCCGTCTTGCCGGTCTGGCGGTCGCCGATGATGAGCTCGCGCTGGCCGCGACCGATGGGGATCATGGAGTCGATGGCCTTGATGCCGGTCTGCAGGGGCTGCTCGACGGGCTGGCGGAAGATGACGCCGGGGGCCTTGCGCTCGAGGGGCATGTCGAAGAGCTCGCCTGCTATGGGGCCTTTACCGTCGATGGGCTGGCCTATGGTGTTGATGACACGACCCAGGAGTCCTTCGCCGACAGGGATGGAGGCTATGCGGCGCGTGCGCTTCACGGTGTCGCCTTCGTTGATGGTGCTCACCTCGCCGAGCATGACAACGCCGACGTTGTCTTCTTCGAGGTTCTGCACTATGCCCTGGTCGCCGTTGTCAAACTCGACGAGTTCGCCACTCTGGGCGTTGCTGAGTCCGTAGACACGGGCGATGCCGTCGCCGACGGTGAGCACGGTGCCGACCTCTTCGAGCTTGGTGTCAATGCTGACATCGGCCAGTTGTTTCTTAAGGATTGCCGATACTTCGGCAGGTTTTATATCTGACATAATGTTATAGTTTGCTTTCGTATTCGTTTTTGGCGAACTCCACACGCATGCGCCTTATCTTGGTGCGGATGCGGGCGTCGTACATCTTGCCGTCGAACTCGAGCTTGAAGCTGCCGAGCATCTTGGGGTCTGTGCGGTCGTGCAGCTCCACGGTCTTGCCGGTGTAGGCCTCCACCATCTCGGTGACCATGCGGCGGGCTTTGTCGTCGATGGGCTGGTGGGTGACGAGGTCGCTGAGCACGATGCCCTTCTCGTCGCGGTACATCTTGAGGTATGAGTCGCTGATGCCGCGCAGGTATACCGAACGGTTCTTGCGGACGACGAAGAGGAGGAACGCCATGGTGGCCTCGCTGACGTGTTCGGCAAAGAGGTCGCGCACGATGGCCAGCTTCTTGTCCTGCTTGATGACGGGGTTGGCAAAGATGGTGGCCAGCTCATGGTTCTCGGCCATCACGGAGCCCACAAGGCGCATGTCATCGGCCACAGGGTCGAGCATGTCGGTGTCGCGGGCCAGCAGCAGGAGAGCCTTGGCGTAGCTCGTATTAATCCTGTAGTTGTTCATATCAGTTCAGGTGCATGAGCTCCAGCTCTTTCTGGATAAGGGCGTCGGCCTTGGGTTTGTCGCTGAGCTCGGCGCGGATGAGCTTCTCGGCTATCTCGATGCTGAGGTTGGCCATCTGGTTCTTGAGCTCGGTCATGGCTTTGAGCTTCTCGTAATTGATGTTCTCGCGGGCATTGTCGACGATGCGGTTGGCTTCGAGGGTGGCCTTGGCTCGTGCTTCCTCGACAATCTGGTCGCTGGCCATACGGGCGTTGCGCAGCATCTCGTCGCGTTCCATCTTGGCCTGGCGCAGAAGCTCCTCGTTATGGGCCACAAGGTGCTTCATCTCCTCACGGGCCTTGGCGGCCTCGTTGAGGGAGGCGGCGATGGCCTCCTCGCGCTTCTTCAGCGACTTGAGGATCATGGGCCAGCCCCACTTGATGAGTATGAATGCCAGTATGCCGAACGACAGAAACATCCATACAAAAACACCGATACCAGGGGAAATAAGGGGGTTATTCATAAATCAGGGGTTATGAACTATGAGTTTGGTCTTTTAGGTACTGTTTCCTTTAAAATGGGGCTGCCAATCGCAGCCCCTGTTGTTCGTGTGTCGCCTTACTTGAGGACGACGAGCAGGCAGAGCACGACGGCGAAGAAGGCGACGCCTTCCACCAGGGCGGCGGCGATAATCATCGTCGAGCGGATGTCGCCACCAGCCTCGGGCTGACGGGCCATGCCTTCCATGGCGCCCTGACCGATTTTACCGATACCGATGCCGGCACCGACGGTAGCCAAACCGGCTCCGATGGCTGCTCCAAGGTAGCCCCAGGCAATACCTGCCACAGCCTGCAATGCAATCAAAAGAGATGTCATAATGCTTTATTTTATGTTAGTTAAACTGTTTTGTCTGCCAAAAGAGAATGCAAAGATAGTTATTTTTTTGCAATTATCCGCCAAAAGGCTAAACTTTTTTTACTATCAGGTCCAGACTGTAGTGAAGACCAACGTTTTCCCTACGGGCTCTCGCCATCTTGATGATGAGGTAGGCGCAGGCTATGAGGTTGCGCAGTTCGCTCAACGGCTCGGTGAGGACAGAGCGGTTGTAGAGGTCCTCGGTCTCGCGGAAGATGAGGTTGAGGCGGTCGAAGGCACGCTGCAGGCGCAAGTCGCTGCGCACGATACCAACATAGTTCCACATAATCTCCTGCAGCTCACGCTTGGTCTGCGTGATGAGCACCATCTCCTCGTTGAGGACCATGCCCTCGGCGTTCCAGTCGGGCACCTCACTCTTGAAGGGCACACTCTTGACGGTATCTATTGCCGACATGGCGGCGTTATGGGCATAGACGACAGCCTCAAGGAGCGAGTTGCTGGCCAGACGGTTGCCACCGTGCAAGCCTGTGCAGCTGCATTCGCCGGCGGCGTAGAGGTGCTTTATAGAGCTCTCGCCGTTGCGGTCCACCTTGATGCCACCGCACTGGTAGTGCGCCGCCGGACGTATGGGGATCATGTCGCGCGTGATGTCAATGCCTATAGAGAGGCACTTGGCATAGATTGTGGGGAAACCCTCGATGAGGTGTTTCTTGCCTATGCCGCGGGCATCGAGGTAAAGGTAATCCTTGCCGCTTAGTTTCATCTCATTGTCTATGGCACGTGCCACTATGTCGCGCGGCGCCAGGCTCAGACGTTCGTCATACTTCTGCATAAACTCCTTGCCGTTGCGGTCTTTGAGTACGGCACCGGCGCCACGCATGGCCTCGGTGATGAGGAAGGCAGGCTTCTCGGCAGGGTTGTAAAGGCTTGTGGGGTGGAACTGCATGAACTCCAGGTCGGCAAGCACACCGCGGGCGCGGTGCACCATGGCCACACCGTCGCCGGTGCTTATCACAGGCGTGGTGGTGGTGCTGTAGACATTGCCCATGCCGCCGGTGGCCAGCAGGGTCACCTTGGCAAGGTAGGTGTCTATGCGGTTGGTGTCGCAGTCGAGGGCATAGACACCGTAACACTCGATGCCGGGCGTGTGCTTGGTGACACGCTGACCCAAGTGGTGCTGTGTGATGATGTCTATGGCAAACTGGCGTTCCTTGATCTCTATGTTGGGGTGGCGGCGTGCCGCCTCCAGCAAGCCACGTTCTATCTCCTCGCCGGTGTTGTCCTTATGATGGAGGATGCGGAACTCCGAGTGACCACCTTCGCGGTGCAGGTCGAAGCGCTCTCCCCCACCCTCGCGGTCGAAGTTCACGCCGTACTGCACCAACTCGCGTATGCGGTCAGGTGCCTCGCGGATGGTCATCTCCACCACTTCGCGGTCACAGATGCCGTCGCCGGCCACCAATGTGTCGTGGATGTGCTTGTCGAACGAGTCGCTGTCGTACATCACTGCCGCTATGCCGCCCTGTGCATAGCGCGTGGAGCCCTCGGCGGCATCACCTTTGGTGAGGATGCACACCTTGCCGTAGGGCGCCACCTTGAGGGCGAAGCTGAGGCCGGCGATGCCAGAGCCTACAACCAGAAAGTCTACTTCGTAGCGCATGTAGTTATTTGACTATTAGTTTACGGACAGCCGTCGCGGTGCCATCGCTGACGCGTACAAAATACACGCCTGCCGACAGGTCGCTGACATCCAGCGCCATTCTGTCGCACTCTGCGGTAGCGCCGAGACGTATCTTGCCGTTAATATCCACTACTACCACATCGGCACCAGCCTTCAGTCCGTTCACCACAGCACATTCTGTAGCGGGGTTAGGGGCTATGGTAACGGCTGCCGCCTCAACAGCGTCGATACCTACCGTGCTCTCGAAGGTCGCTATGAAGGCAGCATCCCCTGTCACAGTGAATACACGCGGGTTTTCGGTGTTCCCGTCCTGCCAGCACACGAAGCGGTAACCTGCCGCCGGTATCGGCGTCAAGGTAGCTATGGCACCGGCATTGTAGGTGCCGCCACCGCTCACGGTGCCCCAGGCGTTGTTATTGCTGGCCACAGTGATGGTGTACTGCGTCGGCGGTATGGCCTCGAAGGTGGCTATGTATGTGGCGTTGCCGGTCACCGTAACGGTGCGCGGGTTCTGCGTGTTGCCGTCGTTCCAGGTTACGAAGCGGTAGCCGCTGGCAGGCGTGGCCGTAAGGGTAATTGTGGAGCCCTCATTGTAGGTGCCACCACCGCTCACGGTACCCCATGCGTTGTTGTTGCTGGCCACGGTGATGGTGTACTGCGTCGGCGGTATAGCCTCGAAGGTGGCTATGTATGTGGCGTTGCCTGTCACCGTCACAGTGCGCGGGTTCTGTGTGTTGTTGTCGTTCCAGCTCACGAAGCGGTAGCCGCTGGCAGGCGTGGCTGTCAGCGTGGCTGTGGCACCACTATTATAGGTGCCGCCGCCAGAGACAGTGCCCCAGGCGTTGTTGTTGCTGGCCACGGTGATAGTATACTGCGTCGGCGGTATAGCCTCGAAGGTAGCTATGTATGTAGCGTTGCCTGTCACCGTAACGGTGCGCGGGTTCTGTGTGTTGTTGTCATTCCAGCTCACGAAGCGGTAGCCGCTGGCAGGTGTGGCAGTCAAGGTAGCTGTGGCGCCGCTGTTATAGGTGCCGCCACCGCTCACGGTACCCCAGGCGTTGTTGTTGCTGGCCACAGTGATGGTGTACTGCGTCGGGGCTGCCGTTGCTGTAATCTGTATATCGTCCAGCAGGATGTAGTTCATGTCATAACTGTCGTGGTGGTGGAAGGCCAGGTAGATACTTTGACCAGCATATGCCGAGAGGTCTAAGGTCTGCTGCGTCCAGTTGCCATTGGCCGCCGTAGGCGTGATATCAATAAGCGTGGTGCTGAAGTTGCTCACGGCATTGCCGGTTGTAGAAAGACGCACAGCTAGTTTGTCCTCGGGGTACGATCCGTTGACCGTGAACCACCACGAGAGGGTGATAGCCTGGCCAGCGGGCAGCACAATCTGAGGTGATACAAGGTATTCGTTGGCTTGCATCGGATTGCCGTTCCACGAGAACGAGGCCATCATGGCGCTACCACTGTGCGGCAGTATGGTGGAATTGTCGCCACTGATGCCAGCGGAGGGCTGCCATGTGCTGTTGTCATTGTTGCCGTCGATGGCAGTCCAGCAACCCGTGCCCTCGTCAAAGCTCTCGCCATAGGGGAACGAGGTAATGGCGGGACAGGAGACGTCTTCGGCGAAAGTAGCCATGTAGGCGGCATTACCTGTCACCGTGATGGTGCGCGGGTTCTGCGTGTTGCCGTCCTGCCACTCCACGAAGTGGTAGCCGCTGGCGGGCGTGGCCGTCAAGGTGGCGGTGGCACCGCTGTTGTAGGTGCCGCCACCAGTCACGGTGCCCCAGGCGTTGTTGTTGCTGCCCACGGTGATGGTGTACTGCGTCGGTTGCGACGTCTGCCCCATCAACAGTTTAATCTCCCACGAATAGTTGAGGCCCAGCTGAGGCAGGTGATACCAATTGCTGTTGTAGTAGGTCCAGTCGCTGTTGGGGTCTGTCGTTGCATACGTTGCACCGGCGGGATAATTCATGCCACTGCTGTATATCGCCACCCACAGGTTGCTGGCACTGTTGATGGCCAACGGTGTGGGGAATGTAAAGGTCTTGTAGTGACCAGCTGCAGTATCGGCTGTTGTGACATTAACCGTGTAGGTGCCTATCTGCGTCTGCGGAGCATCGCTGCCACCCTGGTAGACGGTGAGGGTGTAGGAGCCTATCTCCGATATGACGGCCATCACGCCGGTAAGCTGCGTGCGGCCCGTGAGGAAGGCTGCAGGCATCATGATGCCCCAGCCGAAGTCGTTGCCGCTGGCACCGACATTGGTCACGTGCTGGTCAACGAGGACATAGGAGACCGTGTCGCCCACCCTGTAGTTGACTGCTGTCACAAAGATGGTGTCGTGGCTTGTGCCATAGGCATTGGTGGCGGTGCCGACGACGTAATACATGCCGGGAGTGTTCCACGTAGCCGAGGCCGTGGTGCCGGTAGCCGTGGCGGGTGTGGCACCCGGGAACGACCAGCTGACAGTGGCGCCGGCAGTGGCGGTGGCGGTGTAGGTATAGGCCACACCCGTGCCCACCTGCCACTGGCCGTCGATGGCTATCGTGGGCGGCGGGTAGCTGCCCGAGGACGTGGCAGAAAGGACAGCCTTGATGAGCCACGAGTAGTTGAAGCCAAAGTCAGTGACGTGAACCCATGTGCCTCCGTTGTTCAGCCAGTTGCTGTTCGGGGCCCCGGTGTATTCGCACGTCGTCATCATGTAGGTGCCCGTGGCTGTGAATGTAACCCACAGGTTCTGGTTGTCGATGGCAAAAGCAGCGTTGAGCTGCACTTCCTGCCATCCACCGACGGTGAAGTTCACCGTCTGCGTGTGCGCCAGCGTGCCAGGCACAGTGTCGCCGCCACGGTAGAGGTTCAGCGTGTAGTTGCCAGTCTGGTCGGGGCGCACATAGAGCATGACACTCTTCAGGTAGTTGTTGTTCAAGGTGCCCGCAGGGAACATCACACCCCACTGGAACGTACCGCCACTGGCGTTGCCGACAGCATTGAGCGGCTCACTGTTGCCGCAATAGCTCACTGTGTCGCCGCTGACCTCCACATCGCCATGGAAGATACCCTTCACCATGGCAGACCTGCCCCAGTTGCCGCCGTACTCGTAAATGGTGCCGCCAGACACAAGCAACAGGCTGCTGGGCACACCGCTGTAGGTGGTCATGCACATCGGCCATACGCCGTTGTCGTTGCTACTGATGATTATCCAGATATCCGAGGTGGAGGCCACAGGTGTGGCAAGCTCCACAAATTGCCAGTCGTTTTCAGCGCCGGAGCTCACGGTGTAGGAAGCCGTGGCTGCGGTTGTCTCGTGGTTGCTGCCGGTGTACACGGTGATGTCGTACACTCCGGGGTCTACGGCGTAGAACATCACCGAGGTCATCTGCTTGGAGGCGTCAAGTGCCGACGCGGGCAGCTTCACGCCGCCGGCGTAAGACGAATAGTTGGTGATGTTGCCGTTGCAGTAGCCCACGGTGTCGCTTCCGCCGATAGAGACACCCGTGGCGGAGAAGCTGTAGCTGCCGCCGTTGGCGTAAATCTCGCGCGGATTGCTTGTGGAGCCGTCGGTCCAGCCGTTGAAGCGGTAGCCTTCGGGCAGGGAGGCCGCCAAGACCACCGTGTCGCCGAAGGCGAAGGTGCCGGGGGTGCTTCCGTCAGTGCGGTTGTACACCGTCACCGACGAGCCGGCAGGCGAGCCTGCCTGCATAGAGGCAGTGACAGTGGTGGTTCCCGTGGTGCTCCACGATGTATTGGGGCGAATGCCTATGAGCACCGAATTGTCGAGGTTGAATGTATAGGTGGCGTTGCCACCGGTGCCACCTTCGCCTGGATTGAGAGCGCCAATGGCGTAGTAGCCGTCGTTGCTGCTACCCCAGCCCCAGTTGACATGGAAGTAGTCGTTATTGTTGTATCCGTCGAGCACAAAACTATGGCCGCCGCTCGGGTCCCTGCCCGAATAAAGTATCGGACGTTGCTGGTCAAGCTCGCTGCGCAGCAGGGCGCAGTATACAGCGTCGCTATAGAAACCGCGCTCCACATAAGCCATATCCGGGCGGTATTTGAAATACTGCATCAGCGCCGCCTGCGACGTGGGGTGCATCGTCATGCTATAGGCGTTGTTAGCACCGCTGGCGACAGGACTGTAGGCCATCTCGTCGGCCACACCGATGTGGTACATAAGGGTAGCCACAGCGTTGACCTGCGCCGTGGAGCTCGCGCTTGTCAGGGCGTTGGGCATCTGCGACCACTGGTAGGTGGTGGCCCCGAAGTTGGCCGTCAGGTTGTTGTATGTGTACTGTACACCATTCACTACGCGGTTGCTGGTGTAGGTGTGGCTGCCGTAGCCCGTGGTGGGATGGTTATGATACTTCATCACCTGCGCCGTAGCCGTAGCCACACAGCCCGTCACCGCACGCTCGGCCTCGCCGCCATTGGTGGGGCAGAGGGCGTTGTAGTAAGGACTCTGATCCCACGTAGTGGTCATCAGCGGAGCCACCGCCGTGTTCAACTGCGGCGGCGGCACAGTGCCGTCGAGCAGCTCGCGCCATGCGCCGGGAAGCGCCGACGGCGCAGCACCATCTGCCACCTGCAAGGGCGAGGTCGGTATATCGTTGGACGAGTGGCGCTTCCACCACCTTATCTCCTGTTCATAGCCATCAAGGAACGTGCGGATGTTCTCCGGCATATTCTCGGTCACGAAGCGGTTCTCGACGCTGTAGGCCAGCACGGGCTTCACACAGTCGTCGCCGCTGACGAGAACAAAACCGCCCTCGGGGGCAGCGAATACGTAGAACTCCGTGAAGGGAGTCTGTACCGTAATATCCTGCAAGGCAGCCGGGTTCTTCATACCCTGCGCCTGGAGCCAGGTCTGCGCCACACGGCGCGCCACATCCTGCGACACCGGTCGCGCCATGCTTGCCAGCGAGAGGGCCAGCAACACAAAAAAGATAATCGTCCTTTTCATAACAATATTGTTTTATTCTATAATATATATATACCACAATGTCAGCCCCATGCACATCGTGGGCACACTGTCGCACAAATGCAAACATACACATTATTTTCCATAACTGCAACTTTTTTTTCTTGCAGCCAAGTATTCATGCGGACATGCCTCCACGGAGAGGCAAAAAAGAGGGGGCCGCCCATCCGGGCGGCCCCCTTGGCGTTCAGGCCTTAAGGGTTACTTGATGATCAGTTTGCGGACAGCCATGGCCTGCTCGCCGACGATGCGGACGAAGTAGGTGCCAGTGGCATAGTTCGTAAGGTCGATGGTCAAGGTGTTGTCCTTTGCCGTCCACTGACCGCTGACGTGGCCGTTGATGTCAACCAGCGTCACCGTGGCCTTGGCCTCGAGGCCACTGATGGTGACCGAGGTGCTGGCGGGGTTCGGGAAGAGGCTGACGTTGTCAAGGCTGACGGTCTCGATGCCCACGCCGTTGTAGCGGAAGGTACCAACGAGGGTGATGTCGGCAGTGACAGTGAAGGTGTAGGGGTTGGCAGTGCTCACAGTGTCGCCGGCGGCATTGACCCAACCGGTGAAGATATGGTTGGTTGCCGGGGTGGCTGTTGCGGTCACGCTGGTGCCGGCCTCCACGCTGCCGCTAGGCGTGCAGCTGACGGTACCCATCGTGGTATCAGCACTGCTGACGCTGACGGTGTAGTAGGTCGGAGTGCTGTTGGCCTCGAAGGTACCAATGAGGGTGACGTCGGCGGTGACGCTGAAAGTGTAGGGGTTGGCAGTGCTCACAACGGCACCGGCGGCGTCTGTCCAGCTGACGAAGTGGTAGCCGGTGGCTGCAGTGGCCGTGGCGGTGAAGCTACCTCCATCAGCAACGGCGGTCACGCCGGCGGGGCTCACGGTACCCATGGTGCTGTTGGCACTGTTGAGGGTCACGTAGAAGGTGTCGGGCACAATGATAGGAACACCCTCGCAGGGGTTGGTGGCGGTGTAGAAGGTGGCACCGTTATTGAGAGAGCTGGCATCGGCAACAGTGTAGAGGACGCTGTCGTTGGCGTTCTTGATGATGAACGAAGCCTCATCGTCGTATTCACCACTGTGCCACACGAAGGTGACGGGGCTGCTACTGCATACCTGATAGGTGAAGGTCTCGGTGGCAGGTGTGTCTTCAAGGCCTTGGTCGGTTGCGGAGCAGTGAGCAATTGAGATGCCGTTCTGCATGATGTCGATGTAAGCACCATTCCAGCCGTCGCCATAACCGTCTGTTGCCACAATAGTGATGGCGCAGCCACCACCGGCGCAGTCAGTGTGAGTGACGACACTACGCATAATGGCCTCATCACTGCCGCAGTTGGCAGCCACGAGGATGGTGTAGATTGTCGAGGGCTGGAGATTCTGGAAGGTGTAGCTAGTAGTGGTGGTAGTGTACGCAACGGTATCGGTGCCGTCGAAGATGTACACATTGTAAGAGGCAGCGCTGTTGACGGTATCCTCCCAGGTGACGGTGATGCTCTCATCGGTTGTCAGAGATTCGTCAACCATGAGGTTGGTGACGGGGAAGCAGGTGGGCTCATCGCCAGGAGTAAAGAAGATGGTGGTCTTGGGCAGGAAGTTCTGCTGGCTGACGCTGCTGCCGTAGCCACCCATGGAGGCACCGGTGGCGGAGATACCGTACCAGCTGCAGCTCGACCAACTGCCGGTCGTGGGCTCTTCGAAGGCAATCATGAGGTTGCCACCCATGTACTGATACGGGGTGGTGAAGTCAACTTCCATCTTGTTGTTGGCAATGGAGAGCGAACCGCTGTATACCTGTTCCATATCAGTGGTGGACACGACGCTCGACACAGTGGTGGCGTCGGTCTCGGTCATGTAGACCTGGAAGCTGGCACCCGACCACGTCACACTAGTGTTGCTTGCGTGGAAGACCAGCTTGTTGATGACGCCGAATCCAAGCTGTGCCAGGTCGGCAGCAGGGATGATGAAGCGGCTATGAATGCCCTCGTCAACATACGTACCATAGATGGGCACATAGCTGTTGGTGGAGGTGCCATCGTTCACAATGAGCGAATAAGCATCGGTCGGCACGAAGGTTATCGTGCTGCTCCATGTGCTGTAGCCTTCCTGCTCGTTGGTGCAGTCGCGGCGCACCTTGGCGGTGTAGGCCTGCTCGGGCGTGAGGGTGTCGAAGGTGTAGGAGGCGGAGTCGGTGACATCAATATAGTTAGTGTCGCCGTTGAAGCAGATCTGCCATGCCGAGCCAGTGGGGTCGCTCCATGTCAGGGTGGCGGTGGTGCCGTTGCCGGGGGTGAGAACGGCTCTCAAGTTGGCAGGGGCGGGGCAGGACACGGTGGTGGAGAAGTTGATCACATGGCTGTAGAGGCTCTCGTCACCGCTGCAGATGGCTTTCACCCTAGCGTTGTATGCGGTGTTGGCGTCGAGACCTGTCAGCACGGCAAAGGTATCGGTGACGGTTGCCACAGTCCACGATGTATCGACAGCTTTCTTATACTCCATCTGGAAGTTGCCTGCATCGCTCACCCAGGTGAAGGTGGCGGTGTGGGCGGTGGTGATGCTGTCAACGATGGTGAACTCCTGCGGGCGCAGGCAGTCGGGGGCCACCACGACGCTCAGGTTGTCCATGTAGGTCGATGCGCCGTAGGAGCTTTCGCCACGCAGGATAATGTTCACGAGGCCTCTGATGGTGTCGGGGATGAGGAACTCGTAGGTGTACCAGGCGGAAGCAGTCTCGGCGTGGACAACGCCACCGTCGGTCTGCTGGTAGTTGCGGTGCAGGAAGCCGAGTTCTGTGGCACCCTCAATCTGACCGTTGGTGCTGGCGAAGATGCGAACACCTTCGTCAGGATAGCTGGTGGTGTTGCGGTAGATGTCGATGCTGAACTGGTAGGCCGTGCCAACCTCGAGTTCCATCTCGGGCAGCACAAGCTTGGTCATGGTGCCGTTGGTCATGTCGGGCAGCTGCAGCATGTGGGTGCTGTTACCACCCATGGCGGAGGTATAAATCTTGAACACCTGGGAGCCGCCGCCGCTGATGTGCTCGTTCTGCCAGCAGGGGATGGTAAGGTTGCCTGCGGCATAGGCCTCGAAGTCCTCGCTCCAGGGGAGTGTGGCGGTCTCGCAGCTCGTATTGAAAACGGTGCTGACGGTGCTGGTCTCGGTGCCGTCGTCACACAGGGCGCTGACCACGACGGTATATTGTGAGGAACTCATCAGGGTGTCAATAGTCACCACGGTATCGGTGACAATCACGTTGACCGCCGTGTCGTTGCCACGAAGCATCACAAGATGGTAGTTGCCGGTCTCGCTGGAGTCAACGATGGTAATCGTTACCTCGTTCGCGCTGATGTCGCTCACGCTGACGTTCTGCGGGCGCTGGCACGAGGGAGCCACCGTGACGGTAAGGTCGTCGATATAGACGCTGTTATAGCTGCCGTTGTAGCGCAGGGCTATGTAGCCTGAGGTGTGGCCTGCAAAAGTAACCTCAAACGGCTCGTACACGTAGGTGCCTGAGTTGTGGAGCTGCTCGATGGACACGAAGGTGCTAGCGTCGTCGGGGTTGCTCATCACACCAACTTCCATGTAGGCGCTGGTGCTGCCAGAGAGTTGCCATAGGGTGAGCATCAAGCTGCTCAAGTCGCCCTCGAAGGGAGGCAGGGCCAAGATGGTGCGGACGCTGCTATAGCTGTAGGTGCACAACGACTTGCTGCCACTGTGGACATAGGAACCGTTGTAGACATAGGGGTAGTTGCTACTGTAGCGGTTAAGCACATGCCAGCAGGCGTCGTTGAAGACGTTGGCACTGCCGCTTGAGCTGCTGGCGGGGTAGCTCTCAAAGCCTTCGGTCCAGGGCAGGCTGTCAATAGCTATGGCCACACATGGCGTGGTTACCTGCACAGTGCGTATCAGGGCTTCATCACCGCCGCAGTCGGCGACAACGCCGAAGGTGTAGGTGGTGTTGGCGCTGAGTTCATCGAAAGTATAGGAAGTGTCGGTGGCGGTGCCGGCAAGGGTGGTGTCGGTGTCGCTGATGACATAGACATTGTAGCTGGCGCTGCTGTTGGCGGTATCAACCCATGTGAGGGTTACGCTTTCGGCGGTGGTGAGGCTGTCGACGACTGCCAG
Organism: uncultured Bacteroidales bacterium; assembly: GCA_900318275.1. GTDB lineage: Bacteria > Bacteroidota > Bacteroidia > Bacteroidales > P3 > Colimorpha. The sequence goes on from ONJY01000015.1 coordinate 26,946, forward strand.
ACCGTTGACGGGGAAGCAGGTGGGCTCATCACCGGGAGTATAATAGATGGTTGTCTTGGGCAGGAAGTTCTGCTGGCTAACGCTGGTGCCGTAGCCGCCCATGGAGGTGCCGGTGGCATTGACGCCGTACCAAGTGCAGCTCGTATAGGAACCGCTCGTGGGCTGCTCGAAGGCAATCATGAGGTTGCCACCCATGTACTGATACGGGGTGGTGAAGGTAACCTCCATCTTGTTGCTGGCAATGGAGAGCGAGCCGGTGTAGACCTGCTGCATGTCATCGGTGGGCACGACGCTCGACACGGTGGTGGCGGCGGTCTCGGTCATGTAGACCTGGAAGCTGGCACCCGACCAAGCGGCACTGGAGGTGCTTGCGTGGAAGACCAACTTGTCGATGATGCCGAACTGAATCTGTGCCAGGTCAGCAGCAGGGATGATAAAGCGGGTATGAATGTGGTTGTCAACATAGTAACCATAGATAGGCACATAGTCGTTGGTGGCTGTGCCGTCGTTGACGGTTAACATGTAGGCGTTGGTCGGCACGAAGGTTATCGTGCTGCTCCAGGTGCTGTAGCCTTCCTGCTCCTCGGTGCAGTCGCGGCGCACCTTGGCGGTGTAGGCCTGCTCAGGGGTGAGGGTGTCGATGGTCAAGGAAGTGCCATCGGTGACGTCAATATAGTTGTTGGTGTCGCCGTTGAAGCAAATCTGCCAGGCCGAGCCGGTGGGGTCGCTCCATGTCAGGGTGGCGGTGGTGCCGTCGCCGGGGGTGAGAACGGCTCTCAAGTTGGCGGGGGCGGGGCAAGCCACAGTGGTAGTGACGTTGCGCACAACACTGTAGTCGCTCTCCTCACCGCCGCAAAGGGCTTTCACTCTGACATTGTAAGTGGTGGTGGCATCGAGGCCGGTAAGCACGGCAAAGGTGTCGGTAACGGTTTCCTCCATCCACGTTGTATCTGCAGTTTTCTTATATTCAATCTGGAAGTTGCCGGCATCGCTCACCCAAGTGAAGGTGGCGGTGTGGGCGGTGGTGATGCTGTCGATGCAGGCGAAGTTCTCCACGCGCATGCAACTCGGTGCCACACGAAGCACCACGTTGTCTATCGACAGATAGTAGTTATCACTGGAACCGCCGGTGTAGCGGAAAGCCAGACGGACGGTGTCGATCATGCCTGCGGGGATGGTGACCTCCTCAAGGGTCTTTGTGGTGGTCTGAGCGCAGGACCGCATTTCGACGAATGTGCTGGCATCGGTGGGGTCGGTCATATAGCCCATGCTGAGAGTACCGTTGTAGGTGCCTGTGCCCTCGTTGCGGTATGTGAACTGCAGCTGCAAGGTCTCGGTGCTCTCGAAGACAGGCAGTATGGAGTATATCGGCGTGCTTTGACTGCTCTTGAAGAAGAGACAGTTGCCGCTGACGGCGTAGTTCGAGCTGCCAGACATGTAGGCCTGGGGATAGGAACTGGTGGAAGAGCTCATGTTGAGGAACTCCCAGCAACCAGGCATCTCGTGGTCGGGGTAGCCGGCCGGGGCAGTGTAATCGTCGGACAAGGCGGCGTAGCCGTCGTCAAAGTTCTCAACATAAGGGTTGTCGCTGTCGATGGTGGCGCTGCTGCAGGCGGTGCGGCCGCTAACCACCACGAGACGTGCAGGACCGTCGACACCGCAGTCGGCCTCAACGCCGAAAGTGTAGGCGGTATTGGGCTGCAGGGTGTCGATGGTGTAGGATGTGTCGCTGACGTTGGCAAGCAAGGTGGTGTCGGTGCCGTTGATACGGTAGACATTGTACGTGGCACCGCTGTTGTTGGTGTCCGACCAATTAAAGGTGAGGCTCTCACTGGTGGTGAGGCTGCCATCGATGGCAAGATTCTTGACAGCGTAGCAGTCGGGGATAGATGTGCCCTCTATCACGACATTGTCGACGAAGAAGGCGTCGCCGGTGGGGTTCACGGAGCCGTCCTTGGTGTATGCCCAGGTGAATGTGTGTTGTCCGGCAGTGACGGGGAAAGTATAGGTTTCCCATGTGTCACGGTCGCCGTAGGCAAACTGCTGTGTGCCGTCGATTGAGAATTTGCAGACGTCCCATGACGTACCCTCGCCGAAGATACCGCCGAGGAAGCTGATAGAGCCTTCGGTGAGGAACGTAAACGTCGCCGAAATGGACGACGTTGAGCTTGAGATGCCGGAGTTACCGCTCTTAATGCAGTAGGTGCCAGCATGGCCGTTACCCTGCGAGGTGTTGGTCACAACCCACGGATAGCTGCTACTGTTGGTCCATCCTGCTGGAATCGCATTGTCCTCAAAATCGTAGAGATCCTGAGCCTGCGATGCAAACGGCAGCAACATCGCCGCCATAAGCACCAAAGTTCGTAGAAACTTTTTCATGATGTTTTGTAATTGGTTAATACTATGTTTATTAATTGATTATTTGCTTTTCTCCTACGGGAGTTTTAATGTGCAAATGTATGAATAATATTTTATCTGGCCAACTTTTTTTTCTTAAAAAAAACAAACCTCAACCTAACAGCCACAAAACCAACCGACAACAATCAGCCTACAAAGCTAAAGACATAAACCATAACACTTTAGCCGTCCTTAGCCCGTCCTAGACCCGTCCTAAACCCGTCCTAACCCTACTCATCACCCACTCTCACAAACTCAAAAAAAAGAAAGGGCTCCCGTATTGGAAACCCCTTCTTTGGTTAGAGCGTTAACGCTGTCGCTTAGCGCACCACGAGGACGCGCTTGGCGGGAGCGTTGCCGACCTTCACCATGTAGACGCCACTGCTCTCCATGGTGAACTCCATGGTCTCGCCGGCGTTGGCCTTGGTGGCGACGGTGCGGCCGTTGAGGTCGTAGATGTAGATGTCCTCACCCTCGGCGCCACGCACCACGATGCGGTTGCCGGTGCTGAAGATGTTCATGTCGGCAGTGACATCGTCGATGCCTTGGTGCTGACGGAACATAGCGGTGATGGTGATGGCGGCGCCGTAGTCGGCATAGAGCTGACGCACGATGCCGAAGTTGGCGCTGGTCTCAGTGGTGTAGATGGTGGTATCACCCATCGGCTGACCGGCCACGGAGATAGCGAACTGCCAGGCATAGAGCTCGTAACCAGCATTGGCGGTGGCAGTTGCAGACAAGGTGTCGCCGACGGCGACCATCATGGTGCCGTTCGGGTTGATGCTACCCATGGTGGCGTCGTTGACGGTGTAGGTCACAGAGATGCTGTCGGGCGTGGGCACGCCGGCCTGGAAGAAGGCGTTGACGGACACGCTTGTGATGCCATAGTGCAACATCGTGTCAACGAGAAGGAAGCCGGACGGGAAGCGAGCATCGGCAGTGTCGGCTGTACCGTCGCTGTAGCTTATGATCCAAGCCACGAAACTGTTGCCGGTGGTCGGGATGGCAGTGAAAGAGACGGTGTCGCCAGCATGATAGATGTAGGTGCCGGGAGCCGGGTTGGTGGTACCAAGGTTGGCATCGTTGGTGGCGAAGCTCACAACCAGACTGTCGGGCTGCTGCGGCTGGGTGCTGTCGGCCTCGAAGTTGGCTATGAAGGTCTTGTCGCTGGTGACGGTGACGTTGATGGTAGGCTCGTCGCTGATGACATTGATGCCGAAGCCCGAGCTCTGGGTCCAGTTGACGAAGCGGAAGCCGGGATTGGCTGTAGCCTCCAGGGTGGCGAAGTCGCCGGCGGTGTAGGTGCCGCCACCGGTGGCGGTGCCCATGGTGCTGTCATTGACCTGGACGGTGATGGTGTAGGTGGTCGTGTTGTCAAGGAAGACGGCCGTGAGGTCGAGGTTGGTGGCAGCCACGAAGGTGTAGGGGTTGTCGGTGCTGATGGTCACGTTGTCGGCGTCGACCCAGCGGTCGAAGGCATAGCCCGACGCCGCTGTGGCGCTGATGGTGACGCTGTCGCCGATAGCATAGATGCCACTGCCGGCGACGGTACCGTAGGCTGGGTTGTTAGGATTGAGGTTTACGGTCACCTGGTTGGCACCAGCCTGTTCGCGGACGATAAAGTCGTCGATGGAGAGACGGAAATTGTCGGTGCAGTTGAAGTGACGCAGAGCAATGTAGATAGTCTCGCCGGCATAAGCGCTGAGGTCGATAACCGGATGGAAGACGCCGGTAGAGAGCGTCCACTCCTGAATCATGGTGAATGCGCTGACGACAGGCGACGTGGTGGAGATATAGACACCGTAGTGCTCGGCAGGCCAGCTCTGGTCCTGAGCGGTGGCGGTCCATGTCACCTCGTAGCTACCAGTGGCGGGCATGGCGAGCGGCGGAGTGACGAGCCAGTTGTCGGGAGTGAGAGCGGCGCTGTTATAGGATGCCGACTGGATGGTTCCAGAGGTATTAAAGATAAACCAGTTCTGACCGTCGCCGTCGGCGTCAATCAATGTCCAGCAGGAAGGAATCTCGTTGAATTCCTCCTCGAAGGGGAACGTTGAGACCGCGCCGCAGGGCGTGGTGACGCTGACGGTGGCAATAATGGCGCTGTCGTCGGTTGCACAGATGGCGCGGACGCCGAAGGTGTAAGCAGTGGTGGCCAAGAGGCCGTTGATGGTATAGCTAGTGTCGGTGGTGGTGCCCACATAGGTGGCGCCATTGTAGACGCTGTAGCTGGCAGCGCTGCTGTTCCAGCTGATGGTAGCGCTGCTCTCGTCGACGTTGGTCACTGCCAAGCCGGTGACAGGCAGGCAGGTGGGCGGAAGGCCTAAGTAGAGGCTGTCGATATACAGATACAACTTGTCGTATGAAGTGCACTTGATGCTGACGTATTTCACGCCCTGCGGCAAGAACTGACTATAGACGACATAGTCGAGGTCCACAATATTTGTCACCTCAGGGAGCCATGTGAAGGACTCGGTGGCATTGTTGGTGGTGGAGTAGCCTACGGCGAAACTCTCGGCCCAGGTAGCGGAACCTGCCTTGTAGCGGAACTCTATCATTATGCTGTCGTCATCGGTGCCGCTCAACTCAGGCGAAATGAGATACTGGGGAGGTGTAGTGGTGTAGTAGAACCTGAAGCAACCACCATCGTTGATGCCGTTGTTGGTGCTTAAGCCTGTGGATGCATGGATGTTAGACACAGTCCAGCAGGCGATAGTGGGATTGTTCTGTTCGAAGGTCTCCAAGTAAGGGATGGGTATTGCCGCACAGGCGGTGTTGACGGTCACAGTGACGGTGTCGCTGTAGTCGCCGCCGCAGTCAACGACAACGCCGAAGGTGTAGGCGGTAGTCGGCATGAGGTTCTCTATCAGATAGCTGGTATCGTTGGTAGTGCCCAAGACGCTGCTGTCGGCCATATCGAGGACGATGAAGTCGGTGGCGTCGCTCAGCCAGCTGAGGGTGATGCTCTCGGCGGTGATCGCGGTGTCTACTGCAGTGAGACGCGACACAGGGGGGCAGTCGGGGAGTTCCTCGATGGTCACATCATCGACATACCAATAATAGTATGTAGCTGTCGGCGCTGCGCGGAGAGCCATGCGGACGCTGTCAGGGACGCCGGCGAACATGACGGTGCGCTGGCCGTAGACAGAGGAACCGGTGGTGAAGAACTCAGTGTAATTGTAGGAATCCAGAACCACGAAGGACGCTGGGTTGGTGATGTCGGTCATATAGCCAACGTCGAAGGTACCGCTGGAAGAGGTGTTGCTCTGGGCGCGGAGCCAGAATTTCATCTGCAGGGTGTTGGCCTCAGCAGCCAGTTCGGGCAGCACGAGGATGTTGTTTGTAGAGCCGCTGAATTGGATGGCGTTTGTGCCGCTGTGCGAGTTGGCGGACACCACGTAGGTATAGCCGCTGCCCACCGTGGTCCAGCAGTCGGGGGTGGCGTTAGTACCCAGCCCCTCGAAGTCCCATGTGTGGGGAGCCTCCACGAGACCGCAGGCCGTAGTGCCGGCCACGACGCGCATGATGGCCTCGTCACTGCCGCAGTTGGCCACAACGCCAAAGGTGTACATCGTGTTGGGGGCAAGTTCGTCGAAGGTGTAGCTGTCGCCAGATATCGTGGCCACCTCGGTGGTGTCGCCGCCGGAGAGATCATAGATGGTATAGGTGGCGCCGCTGTTGGCTTCGTCGGTCCAGCTGATGGTCAAGCTGTCGCTGGTGGTCAGGCTGTCGACAATCGTCAGGTTGCTGACCGGCAAGCAGTCGGGCGTGTCGCCCGGAGTGAAGTATATGGTGGTCTTGGGCAGGAAGTCCTGCTGGTTGATGCTGCTGCCGTAACCGCCAATGGAAGCACCGGTGGCTTCGACACCATACCACGTGCTGGCCACATAGCTACCGCTCGTGGGCTCCTCGAAGGCAATCAGGAGGTTGCCTCCCATGTACTGATAATTGCTGGTGCTGCCAAATGCTACAACCATCTTGTTATTTTCGATGGAGAGACTGCCAGAATAGACCTGTGTCATGTCGGCCACGTTGAGCAGGTTCGACACTGTGGTGGCACCGGTCTCGGTGAGGTAGACATTGAAGCTGGCCGAACCCCAACTGACGGAACTTTGCGTAGCATAGAATACCAGAGAGTCGATCGTACCAAAGGTTATAGGCTCCAGAGTGCTGGCCGGTATGATGAACTGGCTATAAATGTGATCGTCAACCCAAGTACCATAGATAGGCACATAGCTGTTGGTGGCGGTGCCGTCGTTCACGGTAAGCATATAGGAATTAGTCGGGACAAAGGTTATGACGCTTGTCCAGGCGCTGTAGCCTTCCCCGTCGTCGGTGCAGTCGCGGCGCACCATGGCGGTGTAGGCCGTTTCGGGGGTGAGGTCGGTGAGGTCATAGGAGGGCTCAACAACGTCTATGAGGGTGTTGGTATCGCCATTTAGGCAAATCTGCCAGGCCGAGCCCGTGGGGTCGTTCCATGCAAGAGTAGCCACGGTGCCGTCGCCAGGGGTGAGGATAGCCCTCAGGTTCTCCGGAGCGGGGCAGGCAACGGTGGTGGTAAAGTCAATAACACGGCTGTAGTCGCTTGAGTCGTCGTCGCAGAGCACCTTTACTCTGAAGTTGTAGGCGGTAGTGGCAGTGAGACCCGTCAGAGTGACGGTGGTATCGCTGACAATATCTGTGGTCCAGTCTTCATCTGTGGCTTTCTTGTACTCAACCCGGAAGCTGCTGCCGTCGCTCGACCACACAAAGGTGGCGGTGTGGGCGGTGGTGGAGTCGTTGATGATGGCGAGGTTGGTGACAGGCAAGCAGTCGGGGGCCCTGTCGATGGTAACGTCGTCAATATATGTAGCGTTGCCATACTGGCTTATACCCTCGAAAACAACATAGAAATCACTGGCTGCCATCGACTGGGGAATGACTGCACTATAGTTGTACCAACCAGCCTCTGTCTCGGTGATTTCACCCTGCGTGATGGTGCGGCGTATGTATATCAGCGGAGTGCCGCCAATTGTGTCGGGGGTGGTGTTGACCCACACCTTGACGCCTTCCAATGCATAGGTGGGATAGTTGCTGCCGCGGTACATCCAGAAGGATACACGGTAGTTGTTGTCGGCGTCGATGCTGATCGGCGGAGTCACAAGGTTGTTCTTGTTGCCGGCATTCTGGTCTTGCAGCTGTGCGGAAGCCGTGCCGCTATGAATGTATGAGGATGACGTGTTGCGGATCCATGTGTTGGTGGAGGTACCTTCAGTATGTTCCACGCTCCAGCACGAAGGCGGGAACTCCGTGCCATCGAAGCTTTCGGTAAAGGGGGTGTCTTCGTCAACCACAAAAGTGGCGCAAGCAGTGCGACCGGTGATAAAAGAGATGTTGGCCAAATCGCCGCTACCGCAGTCTGACTCTACGCCGAAGGTGTAGGGAGTCATTGGGTCAAGGTTGTCGATGGTGTAGCTGTTGCCGGTAATGCCGGTGGCAATGGGTGTGGTGTCGGTGGCGGTGACGGCATAGATGTTGTATGTAGCGCTGGTATTATTGGTGTCCTCCCAGTTGATGGTGAGGCTCGTAGTGGTGGTTAAAGAATCCACTATGGCAAGATTCCTCACAGGCCAGCAGCTAAGTTGGCCAGGGATGATGCCCAGGGTGATCTGGTTCTTGCTGGCAAGAAGAGTGCCTGTGACATTAGGATTGGCGACATCAAAAATGCCGTCGTCGCGATACTTGTAGAGGGCCTGGTTCGACGCGTTGAAGACAAGGCACGTCATGTGGGGGGAGCTGGAATAACTACCCGTGACATCGGCCACCGTGATAAGCAGATTGCTCACGCCGTCATATATGAACGGTGTAGCCAGCTGGATGGTTGTCCATTGGCCACTGGTAAACGTCAACGAGCCGCTGAAGACCTGGTCGCCTGCAGACATGGGCACCCAGTCGCTGGCGGAGGTAAACGTCGCCTTGCTGGTAAGCGCCATGTAGACGTTGTAGTTGCGGGTCTTCGTCTCGCCCGTATTTTTGAAAGCCACACTGGTGATGGAACCGGGAATACCGATCTCATCGGCAGTGTAGATCTGCTGCGAGAGACTGTAATTGTAGTAGTTGAAGCCAGGGACATAGCTGCTGGTGCTGCTACCCGAGCCAATCACAATCTCCTGTTGGGCCTGCGTCACCCATGGCACCATCATACATGCCATAAGCAACATAGTTCGTAGAAACTTTTTCATGATGTTTTGATTAATTGGTTAATAATATGTTTGTTACAAGTTTTTCAATACCTTTTTCACCCTCGCAAACCATGTGCAAACATACAAAAGATTTTTGTAAAAAGCAAATTTTTTCCCAAACAAAAGTCCAAAATCCCATTCCCCAATTGCTTACACATCGGAGCACACCCACACTATGAAGCATCGTCACGTCAGTGTGCGGCAAGGCTGACCCAATGCCGTAGGGGCTCCGTAGAGGAACCATAGTGGGCGACAGCCACAAAAAAAGGGCCCCCAGCCGGGAGCCCCTTTCTTGGTTAGCGTATATCGCTGTCGCTTAGCGCACCACGAGGACGCGCTTGGCGGGAGCGTCGCCGACCTTCACCATGTAGACGCCGCTGCTCTCCATGGTGAACTCCATGGTCTCGCCGGCGTTGGCCTTGGTGGCTACGGTGCGGCCGTTGAGGTCGTAGATGTAGATGTCCTCACCCTCGGCGCCACGCACCACGATGCGGGTGCCGGTGACGAAGATGTTCATGTCGGCAGAGACATCGTCGATGCCCACAGTGGAGCGGAAGACGGCCGTCACCGTCATGCTGCGCACGCCGTTGTCAATCAGGGTGCCGGCGAGCATGGCGTAGCGGGCGGTGTGGACACTGTCGGTGGTGCCGTTGTCGTAGACGACATGCCAGGCCACGAAGACGCTGCCCGTAGCAGGAGTGGCACTGTAGACGACGCTGTCGGCAGCGACATAGTCGTAGATGCCGGCGGCGGGAGCGACGCTACCCAGCGTGGCATCGTTGACTGCCAGCGTGACGGTCAGCGTATCCTCGGTGATGACACCGGCGCCACTGGCCTCGATGACAATGCTGTCGAGGCCAACGCCGTAACCATAATGGTCGGTGTACTCGAAGGCAATCTGGTAGGTGTTGCCAGGCAGCATCAAGGAGTCGACGGTCCAGCTGGCGATAGCGCCAGTGTAGTTGGCTGCCTCTACCCAGTCACCACCAGCGGAGAGACGATAAAGGACGCGGTGTGCGTCTATGTCGCTGCCCCAGGCGCGCTGCACGTGGGCAAAGGTGAGCTTCAAGGAGTCGACATCGTCGATGTCAATCACCGGAGACAGGAGCTTTGTGGTGCTACCGGTGGTGGCGTGTACAATCTTGGCGTTCTGGGCACCCTCAAAGGCTCCGGTCGACGAGCTGTAGTCGCCAACGCCGACGGTCCATTCACCTTGGCCATCAGAGAGCCAGCAACCCATGTCGGCAGCCTCGAATGTCTCGGTGTGCGGGAGCAGGCTTATCACGGCGCATTGCGTACGGAAGACGTCGCTGACGGCAGAACTGGTATCTGTACCGCCGCAGTAGGCACGCACGCTGACGGTGTAGGGTGTGTTGGCATCCAGGCCGCTGAAGGTATACGTGGGAGTTGTGGCAGTCTGCCAAGTGCTGTCGTTGAGTCTGACCAGCCACGACGACTCCTCGCCCGAGGGAGTCCAGGAGACTGTGAGGCTGGAGGTGGTGGCATCGTCAAGCGTCAAGTTGGAGGGACGCACGCATGACAGCGCCCCGGTGACCCGCAGCGTATAGTCGTGAGCGACGGCATAGGTGCTGGAGAAGCAGGGGTCTGCAGTTGCAGCCATGGCAGCCGAAGTCACATAACTGCTGAAATAGATGTCGGCACCGGCGATACGCATACGGTAGAGACCGGTATCCTGTATGCCTGGGACAGATATCGTGGCCGTCAAGACCGTGGGGTTGGCGCTGGCGCTCATGCCATAGTAGACCACCTCTGTGCCGTCGAACGACATGTCGTTGTTCCAGTCGACCCAGATGATGGTGCCATAGTCATATCCTGTGGCATAGGTGATGAGGACGTCAACATCGTCGCCGGCAGCGACATCGCCCACGAGGTTAGTGTAGTTGCCATAGAACGGTGCCACAGTAGGCCTTGCACTGTTGTTGACGATTTCGGTGGTACCGAAGGTAACGTTGGTAATACCCAGACCATCGACACTGGTGGCGTTCGGGGTGCAATAGCCTATGTGCACTGGCTGGCAGCTGACCCAGATACCGGTATCACCGGCACCGCAGACGGAGCGTACCTCGAAGACATAGTCAACGTCAATGTCCAGGTTGTCGATAGTCACGGTGGTGTCGGCGACGATGCCGGTGCTCACCACGCTGTCGCTGCCCTGGGGCATGAGGCGATACTGATAGGCATCCTCTTCGCCCACCCACTCGTAGGTGACGGTGGTGGCATCGACAGTAGCAACGATATTCTCGGGACGCGGACATGTCGGTATGAGGTGCAGGTTCATGTTGTCGATATAGGCATAGTTGGACGAGAAGTTACCTTTGCAGAGCAACAGGATATAACGCTTCTGCCCCTGGTAGTTGCCGAACGACACATACTGGGTGGTGTAGGTGCTGCTGGTGATATTCAGCGTGGCTATAGTGTCTATCGCCGTAGTGGAGGCGTACACTAAGGTATCCACCAATCCTACCAAAAGGGTGCTCGGGTCGCCATAGGCGTTGCTCACATCAAAGCTGAGCTCAAGGCCCGAGATGTCAATGCTCTCGTCGATGGTCGGCATGATGGCATAGACATAGTCGCTATAGCCGTACATAGCCATATACTTGTTGTTGTTTTCAGAGCCGATGTAGGGGTACGAACTTTCGCCGGTGGAAGAGCCCTTGACCCAGCAGGGATTGAAGGGGGCATTGTAGCCGGAAGGCCAAGCCTCGAAGTTCTCAGTATAAGGCAGAGTGGCTATGGACACACACTCGGTGCTGAACATGCCGTTGGCTGGCGAGGTCTCTATGCCGTCGCTGCAGATAGCGCTAGCACATATGTTGTAGATAGTTCCGGGAGTAAGGCCGGATATGATTACCACGGTGTCGGTGACAACCTGATTGTAGGCGGTGTCGGCACCACTGAGCAACACAAGGTGATAGTTCATCACTTCGTTGGTGTCGGCTATGACAACGGTGGCACCATCGGTGCTGATGTCGCGCATAAACACAGACTGCGGCTTGCTGCACGACGGGGCGAGCATCACGGTGATGTCGTCGATATAAGCGTTGCTGGCATAGTAGGTGTTCGTAGTATAGCGGATGGCCATGGCGTTTGCTGTTGTACGGCCGTCGAAGGTCACCTCTACATAGCCACTCTCATAGTAGGTTGAGGGAGTCAAGGTGGAGACTACCTGGAAGGTGCTGGCATCAGCGGGGTCTACCAAAACGCCTATCTCAAGTGTAACATCGGGGCTGGAGATAGCCCAGAAGGAGAGCTGTAGGTCTTCAACAGGCTGGTCGAACAAGGGGAGCACAACCATGGAATTGGCGCCGAAGAGGCTAAGCGAGTTGCTGCCAGAGTGCACATATTCGCCTGTATACACGAAGGGGTAACCGGGGTAGCGGTCCAGCACATCCCAGCACTGGTCGCTGAAGATATTGCTATTATCGGAATAGTAACCGGCGGGGTAGTTCTCAAAGCCCTCATGCCAAGGGAGATTGGCTACACGCACACAGGTTGTACGGTATACACCCGTGACAGCGAAACTCGTGTCGGTTCCACCGCAGTAGGCATACACAGCGACGGCGTACTCGGTATTGGGTTCAAGGTTCTCTATAGTGACAGCTGTATCTGTGACAAGCTGCTGAATAGTGTCGTTGAGGACGACAATCCACTGGCTCTCGTCGCCCTGCGGCGTCCAACTTAAGGAGAGCGTCTCGGCACCAGCGCTGTCAAGCGTCAGGTTTCTGGGCGAGAGGCAGTCGGGGGCTTCAAGGACGTGCAGCGTGTAGTCGTGGGCGACGGCATAGTTGGTGCTGAAACACGGGTCGGCAGCGGCGGCGGCGGTGATGGAGGAGGTATAGTTGTCAAAGTAGCTGTCGGCACCAGCGATACGCATGCGATAGAGTCCGGTATCCTGCGTGGTGGGCACCTCGAAGGAAGCGGTCATGGTCGTGGGGGTGCTATTATCGCTCTCGCCAACCCAAACCACTTCGTTGCCATCAAAAATCATGTTGCGGTTCCAGTCGACCCAGATAACGGTGCCATAGGTGTAGCCGGTGCTATAAGTGATAGATACATTCAACTCGCTGCTGGCTGCCACAGCACCCACCATAGAGGAGTAGTTGCCATAATAAGGCGCCACCGCAGGGCCTTGGTTGTTGTTGACAACCTCGTCGCCCACACCGAAGGTCACATTGGTGATACCTGCGCCGTCAACACTCGTGGGATCGGGGCTGCAGTAGCCGGTGAAGAAAGCAATATTGCTGTACAGGCTCTGGTCAGAGCCACAGTCAGAGCTGACGCTGAAGACATAGTTTGTCTCGCCAGTCAGGTCGGTGATGGTGGCCATCGTGTCGCTGACAACGTCGGTAGCAACCACACTGTCGCCAACCTTGAGCATATACTCATAGTTGCTGGCATCGCCGCTCCAGGCTATCGTGACGGATTCTGTCGAAAGCGTAACAATGGTGAGGTCGGCAGGAGGCAGACACTCAGGAGCCTCGGTGACATGCAGCGTATAGTCGTGGACGACAGCATAGCTAGCTTCGAAGCACGAGGGGGCTGTCGCCGCTGCGGCCGCCGATGTCACATAGTTGTCAAAGAAACCGTCGGCAGCAGCGATACGCATACGGTAAAGGCCGGTATCCTGCGTGGCGGGCACCACCATGGAGGCCGTCAGGGTTGTGGGGTTGGCGTTGGTGCTCATACCATAGTACACCACTTCAGAACCTTCCAGCTGGAAGTTGTTGTTCCAGTCAACCCAGATAATGGTACCGTAGGTGTAACCTGTACCGAAAGTTATGGACACTTCGGCCGTTGTGCCGGCCTGCACAGCGCCCACCATGGCGGAATAGTCACCATAATAGGGAGCGCTCGTGGGGCGCTGTGTGTTGTTGACCTGCTCTTCCGCAACACCGAAAGTCACATTGGTGATGCCGGAGCCGTCGATACTCGAGGGGCTCGGTACACAATAATCCAGGTGTACATTCACATCAGGTATGGAACCAGCGGTGTCACCTTCGCCGCACACAGCGACGAGACGGAAATAGTAATCGTTGCCGCGCACCAGGTTCTCAATGGTCACAGTGGTGTCTGCCACCTCATCGGTCGCCACCACGCTGTTGTCGGCACTGTTGAAGAGGGTGTACATATAACTCGTAGCGCTGCCCGACCAGGTAAATGTGGCCGACGTCGGCGAGGCCCCGGTGAGGGCGAGGTCGGTGGGACGCGGGCATGTGGGCAGCAAATGCAGGTCAATGTTGTCGATAACCGCATAGGTGGCATAGGTGCCCGACAATCCCTTCACGATAAAGATGATGTTGTGTCCGTCGCCTTCATAATCGGCCAGCGACAGGTAGGCGTTTATAGGATCCTGGCTGTTGACGGCAAGCACGGCGATGGTATCAATCGGCGTCGTGCCCGGCACATAGCTCTGTGTATCGATTATACCCACGATAAGTGTGGAGTTATAGTCATAGTAATTGTTGTAGGTGAACGACAGTTCAAGCTCGTTCATGCTGATCTCGTCGCCGAAAGTAGGCGAGACGGCCCAGAACATCGAACTGTTACCGCCATAATAAGAGCTGTAATAGAAGTACAACTCGCCCTCCTCATTGACAATCGGGTAGTTGCCCGTAGGCGACATACCTTTTGTCCAGCAGGGGATGAGCTGCTCGGTATTGATACCGGTATAGGAAGAGAAGTCCTCCACCCAGGGCAGAGTCGTTATATCACCGCATGCGGTACGCCCCGAGACAAAGACCGGCGTAGACATGTCGTCGGCGCCACACTCGGTGGTGACGGAGAACGTATATGCGGTGCTGGCGCTGAGGCCGGTGATGGTGATAGTGGTGTCGCTATAGCCAGACGAGACCTCCTCGCCATCGGTGACATTGTAGATTGTATATGCTGCCGAACTGCTGCTGGTGTCGTGCCACACGAGGGTGAGGCTCTCTTCGGTGGTCAGACTTTCGTCAATCGCCAAGCCGAGCACCGGGAAACAGGTAGGCGGCAGACCAATATAAATATCATCAATACCGAGGCCATAGCCCCAGGCATCGATAAACTCAAACGCCACCTGGTATGTAGAACTAAGGTTGGGCAGATTTATGACGCTCTCGGTCCACACCTCGCAAGAGGTGGAATAATACTCCAACTGTGTCCAGATAGCCGTAGCCGTCGTGTCGTCGCGGTAGTAAATCTTGAGCCCATCGATGTCACCACTCCAGGAGCGGCGCACCTGCCAGAATGTGAGCTGTGCTCCAGTGGCGTTGCTCAAATCCAGCACAGGGGTGATGAGCTTGGTGGCATTACCCGAAGTGCCGTGCGTGATGACCGCATTCCGCGAGCCACCATGCGTACCCGTACTGGAGTAGTTGTCGCCAACGCCGACACTCCACACGCCAGGACCGCTGACCGTCCAGCAAGCAGGGATATTCGCACTCCCCTCAAAGTCCTCGGCAAAAGCATGGCCTGCATACACCTCTATCGGTGTCGTGCAGTCCTGCTGGGCTCTTGTCGCCAACGGCAGCAACACGAGTGCCGCAAGCATCAAAGTTCGTAAAACTTTCTTCATGATGTTCTGATTAATTGGTTAATAATATGTTTGTTATCCATTTTTCGTTGTATATTTCACACCCACAAATCAAGTGCAAACGTACAAAGGATTTCCTTAAAAAGCAAATTATTTTTCCTTAAAAAAGCCCAAAAGCCCGTCTTCCAATAGTTTACACATTGGTGCCCACACGCCACTCTCACAACTCCACGCCGTTGCACCTCACCAGACCGTCCTAAACCCGTCCTAAACCCGTCCTAAACGGCATCACCTCCCCCACCCAAAAGGGAGCATCGACGCATCGGGGACCGGCAAGCAAACCCCGGAGAGGCGACGGACATTTGCCGTGGATGCCAACCAACGGGCTCGAGGGCACCATCAGGCCGAGCCTCCGAAGGATGGCAGAGTAAAACCGACACATATATTCCGTCGCCCCTATGGGACTCCAACTGCCATATCTCCTTGATTCCGTGGGTTTGCACTCACGGCTACTTTCCGTGTCCCCGAGTGGGGACATCCTCCGCGGGCGCTACAACCCCCATACGGAGCCTCTACGCCCCCCCTACGGCATTTCTTCAGTAGTTCTTCAGTAAAACACTGAAGAACTACTGAAGAAGCATCGTTGAAGTACTGAAGAACTGCCGTACCGGCTCCGAGGGTGATGCGGAAATGAAAGGATGGAAAACGGAGCGGAAAGACAGGAGGAAGGCAGGGGGAAGCGGGTAGAAAGCCGGGGAAAAGGAAAGGGAAAGGTGTGAATTACGAGGAAAACAGAGAAAAATCACACACGCGAACAATAAAAAGCAACAAGCTGCGTTGTAATGCTGTTATGGGTGTTATAGCGCGACAAAGCATCAAGGGGGCAATGGCCAACTACCTGGGGGTGGCGATAGGGTTCGTCACCACATTCTTCGTGCTCACCCGCATGCTGACCACCGAGGAGGTGGGCCTGACACGCGTGCTGGTGGACGCCGCCGTGCTCTTCTCGGCCATAGCGCAGCTGGGCACCAACGCCTCGATAGTGCGCTTCTTCCCCTGGTTCAAGGAGGGGCGCGACCACCACGGCTTCTTCGGCCTGGCGCTGCTGCTGCCGCTGGCGGGCTTCGCCCTGGTGGGGCTGGTGCTGCTGGCGTTCCGCGGACAGCTCGTGGAGGTATACAGCGTCAACTCGCCCTTGCTGACCGACTACTTCGGCCTGCTGCCGATGCTGATATTCTTCTCGCTCTACCTGACGGTCTTCGAGACCTGCGCGTCAGTGCTGATGCGCATCACGGTGCCCAAGATGGTGCGCGAGGTGGGCATCAGGGTGTTCAACCTGGCGGCCTATCTGCTCTACGGCTACCGCGTCATCTCGCTCGACGCCTTCGTGTGGCTCTTCTGCGGCAGCTACGGGCTGGCCATGCTGCTCAACCTGTTCTACCTGCTCAGTATCGAGCATTTCCGCCCGGGCATATTCCGCATCGACTGGCGGCAGCTGCGCTCCACGGGGCTGGTGCGCGACATGCTGCGCTACACGCTCTTCATGACCGCCACGGTGCTGGCGGGCAACGTGCCCCTGCTGGGGTCGCTGTTCCTCGGCGCCAAGGCCGGCCTGGCGCTGACGGGCGTCTACACCATAGCTTTCTTCATAGCCAATGTCGTCGAGGTACCCTACCGCTCGCTGGGAGCCATATCGCGGCCCGTGATAGCGGCGGCGGTGAAGGAGGGCGACTGGCAGGAGGTGAA
Source organism: uncultured Bacteroidales bacterium (assembly GCA_900318275.1). Classification (GTDB taxonomy): domain Bacteria; phylum Bacteroidota; class Bacteroidia; order Bacteroidales; family P3; genus Colimorpha. The sequence goes on from ONJY01000015.1 coordinate 43,839, forward strand.
CCGCCTGGGACGGCAGGTGAGCCTGCACCAGCTGATGGTGAGCCTCACGATATTCTACATCATCTGGATCAACCTCGACACCCTCTTCACGCTGATACCCAACGGCGAGGACTACCGCGGGGGCGCTGGCGTGGTGCTCATCCTCGGGCTGGCCAAGGTGCTCAACTCGTCGCTGAGCATAGGCACCGACGTGCTCAACTACTCGCGCCACTACGCCTACGGGCTGCTCTTCATCGGGGCCTTGACCGTGAGCGCCCTGGTGCTCAACGACCGCCTGATAGGGCCCATGAGCATCAACGGCGCGGCCATGGCCACGCTGCTGAGCTACGCCATATACTTCACCATGCTGCTGGCATTCCTGTGGCGGCGGCTGGGTGTGAGCCTCTTCAGCGCCGCACAGCTCAAGACGCTGGCGGTGATGGCCGCGGCCTTCGCCCTCGACTGGGCGTGGCGCACCTGGCTCACGCCCCTGATAGCCACCGGCGGCACAGTTCCGATGCTCGTCGACGCCGCGCTGAAGACCGCCGTGCTGGCCTCGGCGGCCTCGGCAGCCATGTTGGCATGGAAGGTGTCACCCACGGTGAACGACATAGTGGTACGCATTTTGCATAGAGACAAAAACATAGAAAAATCAAATCGAGGAAGATAAATGTTAGACAAACTGGAAGCGATTTACACGCGCTACAAAGAGATTGAAGAACAGATGAACGACCCGCAGGTGACTGCGGACATGAAACGCTACGTGAAACTCAGCAAGGACTACAAGGATCTGCAGCCCGTGGTGAAGGCCTATCACGAGTACAAGAACCTGCTCGACACCATAGCCGAATGCAAGGAATTGCTGGATAGCGAGAAAGACCCAGAGCTGCGCGAGATGGCCAAGGAGGAACTGACGGCCGCCCAAGAACGCAAGAATCCCATGGAGGATGACATACGCCTGCTGCTCATACCCGCCGACCCCACGGACTCGAAGAACGCTGTGGTGGAGATTCGCGGCGGCACGGGCGGCGACGAGGCCTGCATCTTCGCCGGCGACCTGTTCCGCATGTACACACGCTACTGCGAGAAGAAGCACTGGAAAGTGGAGGTCACGGACTTCAACGAGGGCACCTCGGGCGGATACAAGGACATCACCTTCACCGTCACCGGCGACGGCGTCTACGGCCTGCTGAAGTACGAGAGCGGCGTGCACCGTGTACAGCGTGTGCCGGCCACCGAGACGCAGGGCCGCATACACACCAGCGCCGCCGGCGTGGTGGTGCTGCCCGAGGCCGAAGAGTTTGACGTGGAGCTGAACATGAGCGACGTGCGCATTGACACCTTCTGCGCCAGCGGCCCCGGAGGACAGTGCGTGAACACCACATATTCGGCCGTGCGTCTGACACACATACCTACAGGCATCGTGGTCAGCATGCAGGACCAGAAGAGCCAGATCAAGAACAAGGAGAAGGCCATAGCCATATTGCGCACAAGGCTCTATGAGCGCGAGTACAACAAGTACATGGAAGAGCTCTCCAGCAAGCGTAAGACCATGGTGGCCACGGGTGACCGCAGCGAGAAGGTGCGCACCTACAACTATCCGCAGAGCCGCGTGACGGACCACCGCATAGGATGGAGCATGCATAACCTGCCTGCATTCATGGACGGCGACATCGAGGAGTGCATAGAAGCGCTGCAGCTGGCCGAGAACGCCGAGAAACTGAAGGCAAGCGTTGGGTGATAGGTTATAGGTGATGGGTTATAGGTTATAGGTTATGGGTTATTGACTTTTGGTTATTGAGAAGATACGGGTTGATAGGCAGGAAGTTGAGGCACTCGCTGTCGCAGGAGCTGTTTGAGGCGCAAGGCTTCAAGGACGCCAGATATGGGCTCTACGAGATGTCGTCGCTCGACGGGCTGCGCCGTTGGGTCGAGGATGAGCATATCTGCGGGTTCAACGTCACAATACCCTACAAGCAAGCGATACTGCCGTTGCTGGACACTGTGAATGACATGGCTGCGGAGATCGGGGCCGTGAACTGTGTGAGCGTCAAGGACGGACGCCTCACGGGTCACAACACTGATGCACCGGCATTTATGGCTACCATGGCCGGCGAGCACTGCCACAGCAAAGCATTGATACTCGGCACCGGAGGCGCAGCGCGAGCTGTAGCTTACGCGCTCCGGCAGTTAGGGATAGAGTATGTTTTCGCCAGCCGGCACCCCGATGCCGCCACCGTGAAACCTGTCATAGGATACGATAAGATTACAGTAGAGTATGGCTTGATAGTCAACGCCACACCCGTGGGCATGTATCCCGACAACGAAAGCACGCCGCTCCCGCTCTCCACTCTCCACTCCCCACTCTCCAATCTCACAGTCTATGACCTCATATACAACCCCTCACACACCCTGCTGATGAGGGAGGCCGAGACATTCGGCGCGAGGGTCAAAAATGGCCTCGACATGCTTCACCGGCAGGCGGAATTGAGCTGGGCAATATGGGGGCTATAGAAAAATATAGCGTTATATACCAGGATATTGCAAGAAATATTGAAAAAATATTTTGCCAGTTGAAAAAATGTGCGTACTTTTGCACCCGCTTTTGAGAGAATGAAAGCTGCTTTTTTGCCCAGGTGGTGGAATTGGTAGACACGCTACTTTGAGGGGGTAGTCGCCATAGGCGGTGCAAGTTCAAGTCTTGTCCTGGGCACAAACAAAAAAGCCTGAAACGAAGAGAGCCCGGATGGCGGAATTGGTAGACGCGCACGTTTCAGGTGCGTGTATCGAAAGATGTGCAGGTTCAAGTCCTGTTCCGGGCACCAAAAAGAAGACCGACAAGCGGTCTTTTTTTTTGTACCCTCCACAGTCCTTGATATCAGTCCCGTTGTCGGCAAAGCCGACGCCTTCGGCA
>ONJY01000034.1 GCA_900318275.1 uncultured Bacteroidales bacterium
ATAAGGTAAATTCCAATTTAGCAAACAACAAACAACTACCAATATGAAAAAAGTTATCATAATTTCAACCAGTCTCCGCCCGGGCTCGAACAGCCACGCTATGGCGGAGCAGTTTGCTCGCGGCGCTGAAGCCGCCGGCCATCAGGTGGAGCTCATCTCGCTGCGTGGCAAGGACATCCGGTTCTGCGTCGGCTGCCTCTCGTGCCAGCAGACGGGTGCCTGCATCTTCAAGGACGATGTGCCAGCCATCATGGAGCGCGTGCTGAACGCCGACGTTGTCTGCTGGGCGACGCCCATCTACTACTACGAGATGAGCGGTCAGATGAAGACCCTCATCGACCGCATGAACGCCATGTACCCCAAGGATTACCGCTTCCGCGACATCTACCTGCTCACCACCGCCTTCGAGAACGAGGCACACGTCCCCGAGCGAGCCGAGAGCGGTTTGCAGGGCTGGATAGCTTGCTTCGGCAAGTCGGCGCTCAAAGGCCACGTGTTCTGCGGCGGCGTGGGTGCGCCCAACGAGATAGCAGGCAACGCCAAGCTGCAGGAAGCCTACGAAATGGGCAAAAACATTTAAGTCATGATACTCTATTTTTCGGGCACCGGAAACAGCATGGCCATCAGCCGTCAGCTGGCGGAGAGACTTGGCGAGCAGGTGATGCCGCTCAGCCGGGCGGTGGCCCGGGACCTGTCGCAGGAAAGGCGGATAGGTCTTGTGTTCCCCTGCTACTGGTTCAATGCGCCGCGTGCGGTGACCGAATTGCTGCCGCGTCTGCAGCTGCCGAAGGATGCATACGTCTTCATCGTCATCCCCTGTGGGGCGCAGGCGGGCAACGCCATCTGGACGGTGCGGCGGATGTTGGCCGCCATAGGTGTGGAGGTGGCTTACAGCCACAAGATTCGTGTGCCCGACAACAGCGCCGTTGGCTTCGGCCGCAACCCCAACGACCAGGTGTGGAAGTTCGACCGCTATGCCGGACGACTGGAGCGCATCACCGCCGACATCGCCGCCGGTGTGCGCCGCTGCCACTATGCCTGGTGGGGGTTGGCAGGAGCCTTGTGCGCCATCCCCGCCGTGCAGCGCCGCACGCTGCCCATGCTCACACCAGCCGTAAACGCCGACAGGTGCATCGCCTGCGGCATCTGCGCCAAGGTGTGCCCGCAAGGTAACATCGCCATCCGCGACGGCAAGGCATGTTGCGGTGACGACTGCACACAATGCCTCGCTTGCGTCCACTTCTGCCCACAGCAGGCCGTTGAGATCAACAGCAAACCCACTCCGAAGGCCCATCAGTACCACCATCCCCGGGTGACGGTCAATGACATACTTGGGAATAACAACAAGCAATAACGGCGAATTGCGTTTATTGCTACGCCGATCAATAGTTCACAAAGCATAACATAAAGAAACATAATGTTACAAATGAAACATATCGCATTAATCCTCGCCGCCTGCTGTATGATGCTTACAGCTTGCGCACAAAACCCAAATAATCAGACAAGCAAAAAACCAAGCAATATGAACAAGACTTTAGTAGCCTATTTCTCGGCCACAGGCACCACCAAGGCCGCAGCACAGAAACTCGCCAAGGAACTTGGCGCCGACCTCTATGAGATAACCCCCGAGGTACCATATACCTCAGCCGACCTCGACTGGCGTGACAAGGGTTCGCGCTCCACGTTGGAGATGAAAGACCGCAGCTCGCGTCCGGCCATCAAAGGTCGCTGCGAGAATATCGCCGACTACGACACCGTGTGGATCGGCTTCCCCGTGTGGTGGTACACCGCCCCCACCATCGTCAACACCTTCATCGAGGCCCACGACCTCGGCGGCAAGGTGCTCAATGTCTTCGCCACCAGCGGCGGCAGCAACGTCACCGGCTCGGCCGGCGACCTCAAGAAAGCCTACCCGCAGTACAAATGGGGCGAGAGCCGCTTGATGAACTAACCAGCAGAGGGTAATTAACATAAAGGAAGACTCTATTATGAAACAAAGTAGCAAAACCAACAAGATAGTATCGCTTCTGGCACTCGTACTTGTGCTTTCCGGCTGTGGACAGCAGAAGAAAGCTACCGACATGCAGTACCGTCCGCTGGGTAACACTGGCCTTATGGTGAGTGAGATAAGCATCGGCTGCGGTGGGTTCGAGAAACTTGACAGCGCCGCCTCGCTTGAGCTGATGACTATGGCGCTCGACAGCGGTATGAACTATATCGACATCTACGACGCCAACCCCAAGACGCGCTCCAACATCGGCTATGCGCTGCAGGGTAGGAGGGACGAGATGATCATCCAGGGCCATATCGGCACCATCTACAAGGACGGGCAGCACACCCGCACCCGCGATGTGGAAGAGACCAAGGCCGGGTTCGAGGATCTGCTCGCGAGGCTCGGCACCGACCACATCGAGGTGGGCATGATACACATCACCGACAGCCACGAGGAGTGGGACGAGCTCGACGGAAGCCCCTTCCTCAACTATGTCTTCCAGCTGAAGAAAGAAGGTAAAATCAAGCATATAGGTGTCAGCAGCCACAATGCCGAGGTTGCCCTGCGTGCCGCCAAATGCGGCTGGATAGAGGTCATCATGTTCTCCCTCAACCCCGCCTTCGACCGTCTGCGTGGTGGCGCCATACCTTGGGACAAGGGCGCTATGGAGAACCTGCAGGGCGGCATCGACCCTGTGCGTGTTGAGCTCTACGACTACTGTGCTACTCACAATATCGGCATCACGGTGATGAAGACCTTTGGCGGTGGTGGCCGTCTGCTCGATGAGAAAACGTCGCCCCTCGGAGTGGCCTACACCCCAGAGCAGTGCATCGCCTACTGCCTGGCCAAGCCCTGCATCAGCACCTGCATCCTAGGCATAGACAACCTCGATGAGTTGAAGCGCGACCTCCATTGGCTACACGCCTCCGAGGCGGAGAAAGACTACTCGAATGTGGGCCCCCGTACTGCTGCCGACAAGGGTGGCGACTGCACCTACTGCAACCATTGCTCACCCTGCTCGGTGGGTATACCCATCGCCAAGGTCAACGAGCTGCTCGACAAAGCCGAGCGTGACGGCCTCACCCCTGAACTGCAGGCGCAGTATGACGCTCTGCCGCATCATGCCGGCGAGTGCACCCATTGTGGCTCCTGCCTCAGCCGCTGCCCCTTCGGTGTCGACATCCCCACGCAGATGGACAAGGCCAAGGAGGTGTTCGGGAAATAAGGTGTTTCCTTCGGAGTCCCTTCGGCCCCTAGGGAAAAACGTGCCATTCTACCACGCTTGGACGTGGTCGGTGGGCTATAATGCGAGAGGGTGACCGGCGAGGGTGACGGTGCTGTAGACGTAGGAGCCGTCGGGGGCGATATGTGTCTGGAATTTAACGCTATCCAGCAGTTTGTCGCTCCCAGGTTTGAACAACGCAGGTAGGTCTTTGGTCAGCCCTTGTCCTGTGAATTTGAGGAAGGCTTCTTTCTTTGTCCAGAGGGTGATGAAAGCCAAGGTGGGCTGTCCGGCATGCAGGATAGCGTCAAGCTCGTCGTCGCTGCAGCAATAGCGACATAGGTCGACATCCAACTGCTCGGGTACCGCCTCGACGTCGCACCCCACAGGGCTGTCGCCGACGACACAGAGCGCGGCACGGGGGCAGTGGCTGAGGTTGAAGTGGATGTCGGGGTGGTCTTTGAGCGTTGGTTTGCCGTTAGGGCCAAAAACGAACTCCTGTGGGGTGAGGATGTCATACTCCTTCTCCAAGGCCTCCATTAGGAGCAGATAGACGGCCAGGGAAAGCCGACGGTCGTGCTCCTGACGGTAGCGGAGAGCAAGCCGTCGGCGCTGGTGGCTGACGGCTTGCAGCGCCTCTTCCATGTCGAGCTTTTCGATATGGTCGTTGAGGTAGATCATTCGAAGAAGCCGAAGGCGGCAATCTGTCGCATCATCTGTATAATATACTCGCTGGATGTGTCGCTCCAATGGAAGCCCAAACGGTGCAGCACTCTGCAGGTGTAGCGGTTGTCGCGCTCGATCATGACGGCCTTCTGTCCGTGAGCCATATCCTGGTAGGCCAGCATGGCCGAGAGCAGCTTGGCTTTCTCGGGGTCGTGGGCGGCATTATCTATGGCCTGCTGGAAGTCGCCGGCTTCCACGAAACGTATCTCACGGCCCAAATGCTCCATGAGGCGTAGTACGTCGCCCAGCAATTCGGTGTGGTTGTTGAATGGCTGGAAGACGGTGCACTCTTTGGGTGTGGAGGCAAGGAGCACCACAGCCTTCGCTGTCTCGTCGATGGGCGACATCTCGGTGAGCTCGTCGTAGCTGTCGTAGGGGCAGCAGCCGAGGGTGTGGAACACCTTGAGGCGTCCCATATAGCTGTTGCTGTTGAAGTTGGCCTGGAATTCGCCGTCGGCGCTGCGAGGTGCCAGGTTGCCCACACGCATCACTTTGGCGCTCAGCCCGTGGTGGGCCACAGCGTCGAGGACGAGGCGCTCGGCGAGGAACTTGGAGTGTATGTAGCGGTTGTCCAGGAACTGTCCGAACCACAGTTTGCGCTCGTCGAGCGTGGGCACCGCAGCTCCGTCGCCTTGGTCAATCCATATCTCGCCGACACTGGTCGTGGAGATATGGATTAGACGTGCACCCGTCTTCAGACAGAACTCCATGCAGCGCCGTGCACCACCGATATTCACATCCTCGATGTCCGTACCCTTGGAGAAGTGCTTGACGTTGGCGGCGCAGTTGAAGACGGTGTCGATTGAATTGACAGTTGACAATTGACAATTGACAATTTCATTGAGGTCTTGTGTTACATCGCCGTTGATGATGAAGAGCCGTGTGCCGAAAAGTTCCTTGAACGACTTCTCAAAATAGTAGAACAGCAGGTTCTTGAGGCGGTGTTCGGCAGCCGGTTGGTCATTGCCGCGCACGAGGCAGGTGATGGTGGTGGCGTCGGAATCAATGAGCTCGCGCAGCACATGGATGCCAAGGTAGCCTGTGGCACCCGTGAGGAGTACGTTGCCCAGCTGCTGCCGCTCGCCTTTGAGGAACATCTCGACGTTGTTGCGTTGCAAGATGGCGTTGATGCCGTTGTAGTCGAAGTCTTTGACCTCGACATCGGCTTCCTCTTCGGGGGCGCCGCCGGCCACGAACTGCGCCAGCAGGCGCGGCGTGGGATGTGTGAACACATCGCCGTAGGCTACGTGCAGGCTGGCCTTGTCGGCCTCTATGATCACCTTGGTGACCATCAGCGACGTGCCGCCCAGCTCGAAGAAGTTGTCGGTGGCACCCACCTTGTCCATGGAGAGGACGCCGGCGAAGATGTCGCAGAAGAGTCTCTCCACCTCGTTGGCTGGAGCCACATACTCGCGTTCCTCCACCTGTATCTGCGGTGCCGGCAATGCGCGCCGGTTGACTTTCTGGTTCTGGTTGAGCGGTATCTCCGCCAGCTGCATCGTGGCTGCGGGCACCATGTATGACGGCTTGCGCTCACGTATGAAAGCGTTGAGGGCCTGTATGTCGAGTTTGTTGTCACTCACCACGTAGGCGGCTATGAACTTGCCTCCGTTGGGGTAGTCGAAGGCCTGCACGGTGGCGTCCTTGATGCCGGTATATTCGCGTATGACGGCCTCCACTTCCTTGAGCTCTATGCGGAAACCGCGTATCTTTACCTGTCCGTCGCGGCGGCCCACGAACTGCACGTTGCCGTCCTCAAGGTAGCGGACGATATCGCCCGTGCGGTAGCAGCGCTTGCCCTCCCACGTGATGTATGTGTCGGCGGTCTTTTCGGGTAGGTTGAGGTAGCCGCGACTCACCTGCGGGCCGCTCACCAGCAGCTCGCCGGCGGCACCCAGAGGCAGACGGTTGAAGTCTTTGTCGATGATGAACAGCTGCAGGTTGTCGAGCGGCTTGCCGATGGGGGCGTTCTGCTCGAACTCCGACAGCGGGTAGGTGGTGGTGAAGATGGTGCATTCGGTGGGGCCATAGCCGTTGTGCATCTTATATGATGTTGGTGGCGTGAGGGGCAGTATCTTCTCGCCGCCCACCGAGAGGTGGCGCAGCGAATGGTTGTCGCAGTTCATGGCGAACTGGCATCCCACCTGCGTGGTCATGAAGGAGTGGGTGACGTCCTCCTCGTTGAAGTAGTGGTTCAAGTCGGGCAGGTTCAGGCGTATGTCGTCGCCGACGATAACGACGGCGGCGCCTGTTGTGAGGGCCGGATACATGTCCATCATGCAGGCGTCAAAGCCGTAGCTGGCATAGGCGGCCACCTTGTCGCCTGGACGCAGGTCGTAGTAGTGCCGGTACCAATGACAGAAGGCCACGAGGTTGCGGTGCTCGAGCTGGCAGCCCTTGGGCTTGCCGGTGGAGCCTGAGGTGTACAGCATGATGAAGAGGCCCTCGGGCTTTATCGTTACCGCAGAAGGTTTGCCTTGTATGTCCCCGAGCGCTTTTGTCAGCACCACGGGACCGCTGTATTCATTTACCTTCTCCAGCATCTCCTCGTCGGCTATCAGCAGCTTGGCGTCAGCATCCTGCATCATGAAATTCAAGCGCTCGGCAGGGTAGCTGGGGTCAAGGGGTTGGTAGGCGCAGCCGGCTTTAAGCACGCCCAGGGAGGCGAGCACCATCCATTCGCTGCGACCTATGAGGATTGAGACGACATTGTCTTTGCCGCCCTCGACTTTTGAGCCCACAAGGGCTGCGATGGCATCGGTCCGTTCGTCGACCTCGCGGTAGGTGAGCCGCACGTCGTGATAGACGACGGCCAGGTTGTCGGGAGTCTCCTTGGCTTGACGGCGGAAGAGAGAGACGATGGTCTCGCTGTCGTCGTACTCCACAGCGGTCTGGTTGAAGCTGTCCAGAAGGCCGGTGCCGGCATTGTCCAGCAGCGAGATGCTGCGGAGCGGCTTGTCGATGTCGGCGGCGAAAGCGCTGACGGCGTTGCTAACACTCTGCGCCAGGCTCTGCATCATAGCCTCGCTGTACTGGCCGTTGTCGTATTCTATCGCCACGCTGGGCACACCCTCCACTTCGGTGATGTAGAAGGCTATCTTGAATTTCGGGACATTCAGCTCCAGGGTGGAATCTACGGTTACCTGCTTTCCACCAACGCTGTAATCGCTCAGCACACCTATCTGGTAGGCGTACATGATGTCGGCCTTGAGGCCGTAGTCGGCGGCGATGCGGGCGAAGGGGTAGTTCTCGTTGGCGAGGGTCTGCTCGAAGGTGTCGGCACTCTCATGCAAGAACTCCTGCACACTCTGGTTCCCTATCTTGGAGTATAGCGCAAGGGTGTTCACGAACATGCCCATGGTGTTGGCTACCTTCAGGTTGCTGCGGCCGTTGGAGATGGTGGTGATGCACACCTCGTCGCTGCCAGCGAAGCGTGAGAGGCTGTAGAAGACGGCGCTGAGCATTATGGCTGAGGGGTTCACTCCCTGCTGTTGGCCCAAACGTGTGACATCGTCCCACACGATAGGAGCGCATACGCGGCCGTTCTCGCCTTGCGGACGGGGATTGGTGAGGTCGGGGGCCAGTTCGGTCACCTCCTCCACCTCGCCCAGACGCTCCTTGAAGAATGCCTCCGATTTGGCGAAGTCTTCACCACTCTCGGCAGCCTTCTGTTCGGCGACAAACTGCGCATAGGGGCATATCTCCGGCTCGATGGCTTTGCCGTCCAGCAGGTCGCATATCTCATGTATGAAGAGGTCGTAGGAATAGCCGTCGCACACCAGGTGGTGGATGTCGCAGTAAAGATACAGGCTCTTCTCGGTGTGGACGATAGCGAAGCGGAAGAGGCGGTCTTTGGCCAGGTTGAAGGGACGCACGAAGCTGTGGCGGAACGCTAGATCCTCTTCCTCGCTCATGGTCATCTCCTCAACGTCCACAGGCATCTCCCGGTCGCCCATCACCTGCACGACGCCATTGTCCTCGGTGACGAAATTCACAAAGAGGGCAGGATGGTTCCCTGCAACCTTCTCTATGGCGGCGTGTAGGGCTGCGGCGTCGGTTTCGACGGGGAAAGCAAGGCACACGGGCGTGTTGTAGAGCGTGGAGGTGGGGTTCTTCATGCAGTCGAAATAGACGCCCGTCTGCGAGTAGGAGAGGGGCGCTTTCGTGATTTGTGCGTCAGGTGTGGGCTCGCCGGTTTCAGTGTGGGCTTGTGTGTCGGCAGCTGCGGTGTGTTGTGTCGACACCTGGCCGTCAAGCATCGCCTTCAGGATTTCGTTCTCGATGGTTTGTATGCTGCCACCTTGGCTCAATATCTTGGAGTCAATCTGTACCCCGTAGTGCTTGAATATCTGTGTGGCCAGCTTTATGGCAAGGATGGAGGTGAGGCCCGCCATGCGGAGGTCGGTGGTCAGGCCTATGGCGTCGCTGTTCACCACGCCGGCCACCATCTCCTTGAGCTGCTCTTCCAATATGTTGAGCGGCACGTTGGCGTCCGTCGCCTCTTCCGCACCGTTGCCGATGACAGGCTCAGGCAGCGCCCGGCGGTTCACCTTCTGGTTCTGGTTCAGCGGTATGGCGTCAATCTGCATCGTGGCGGCAGGCACCATATAGGGAGGTTTCTGGTCAAGGATGAAGTTGTTCAATGCTGCGATGTCTATCTTCTCGTCCGACACGACATAGGCGGCTATGTATTTGCCTCCCGCAGGGTAGTCGAAGGCCTGCACGGTGGCGTCCTTGATGCCGGGGAACTGGCGGATGACAGCCTCCACCTCTTTGAGCTCGATGCGGAAGCCGCGAATCTTCACCTGACCGTCTTTGCGGCCCACAAACTCTATGTCGCCGTTCTGGCGGTAGCGCACGATGTCGCCCGTGCGGTAGATGCGTTTCCCGTTCCACTCCACGAAGGCCGCTGCGGTCTTCTCGGGCAGGTTGAGGTAGCCTAAGCCTACCTGTGGGCCGGCGATAATCAGTTCTCCGGCACATCCCCAGGGCATTTGTTTCCCGAAACGGTTGATGATATATAGTTCTGCGGTGTCGTTAGGCTTGCCGATGGGTATGTTGGGCTCTTTTTTGTTTACAAAATGGCTGCATACATAGCCGATGGTCTCGGAGGGGCCGTAAGCGTTCATGAATTTATAGGCAGGCGGATCTATACTCATCAGCTTTTCGCCGCCGGTTTCCAACAGCTGGAACCCCGGAATATCGGGATAGGATATGGCCATCTGAGTGGCCATCTGAGTGGTCATGAAACAATGGGTGATGCCCTCCTTGACGAAATAAGCGTAGAGGTTCTCCAGGTCGAATCGCACATCGTCGCTGAGCACATGGAAGGTCGCCCCAGCCCATACACATGTCCAAAAGTCGACCTGGAAGGCGTCGAAGCCATAGCCGGCGTAGGAAGCATAGTTGGATGAAGCGGTCAAGCCGATTCTCTTTGCATTGAATGCAGTCAAGTTGCGTATGTTTTCCTCGCTGAGCATCACCCCCTTGGGCGTGCCGGTGGTGCCGCTGGTGTAGAGCAGCACGAAGGCCTCCGTGCCGTTATAGCCAGCAGCATCCTGCTGCATGAACGAGAGACGCTCCTCAGGATAGCTGCTGTCAAGTGGCAGCTGAGTGAGGCCGGCTTTGGCTATGGCAAGTGGTGCGAGCACCATCTTTTCGTCGCGGGGGACGGAGAATCCCACGACGTGCTCTCCGCAGCGAACGGTGTAAGAGGAGTCTATGCTATCAGTGAGCTTGTCGACCTCGGCGAAGGTGAGCCTTTTGTCGCCGGCCACGCAGAAGATGTCGTTGGGCCGTTCCGCCACATGCTGCTCGAAGCGCTCGACCAAAGTCTGTGTATATACGGGCTTTACCTTGGGATTCAGCTCATTCAGCCACTGTATCTGTTCCGGGAGGGCGTATTCTACCTCTCTCACCGTATCGGCGCTTACCATGCTCCGCAGTATGGCTCCGTAGCTGTCTGCCAGTTCTGCCATGAAGGCATCGGAATAATCGCTGCTGCTGTATCCCAGCTTAAGGGAATAACCGTCTTGTATTTCTATGAGTTCGGCAGCAAGTTTCCATCCTGGAGTAAGGTTGCGTAGGTCCTCGGTCTTGAGAAGGTGCCCGTCAAGATGGAGGCTCAGGCGGTCGGAGAAGAGGGATCCTTGATAGACAAAGATGACTTGGTTGTTGAGTCCGATGTCGCGTACTGCATCTTGATAGGCATAGTATTGCAGTTGCTGGACGGTATCCATCTGTTCCTTCAGCGAGGAGAAGAGTTCACCAAGTGTCTCGTCGCCCCGCGTTTGGACAAACACCGGCAGGGTGTGCACCATCATTGTGACGGAGGACTGGTGGCGTGAATCCGAGCGGCCGTGATAGACGGTGCAGTAGGAGGCTTTGTCTTCGGCGCTGTAGGCCGCCAGCAGCAGACCCCATGTCGCCTGCATCAGGGTACTTTCCTTTACATCCCATTTCTGTCTGATGGCCTGGATCTCTTCCTTGGTGACCGACAGGGGATATTGCTTGTAGCTGATCTCGTCGGCAGCCCCCTTCTGTGTGCTTTCCGGCAACGGAAGCGAGTCGGTGTCGGCGGCATCGCAGAAGGTTTTGGCATACCACTCGCGCGCTTCGGCCATCTTGGCCTCGTCGGCGCGCAGCGCTTCTTCTTCCTGCGCTATGATGCTGCCGTCTATTGTCTCGCCTATAGGCTGCTGGCCGTTATAGCAGCGCTCGACTTCTTGGTTGAAGACTATCAATGAGAATCCGTCGGTGATTACATGGTGTGTGTCGAAATAGAACCAAGCCTCGCCGTTGGAGGTCTTGTAGATCTCTGTGCGCCAGAGCCGCTCGCCGTGAGGGTCCATTGTGCGTGCAAAGCCGCGACGGGCTTCCTCCAGGCTGTCTACAGAATAGACGGGAACGGTCTCCTCCATACCGGGGAACTCTCCGCTCTCCATCCGGGGCATCCCGTCGTCGTCGAGCACTACACGCGAGGCTAAATAAGGATGGGCGCAGAGGGTGTCATAGACGGCCTTGCGGAATCGCTCCAGGTCGATGACTGGCGGCAGCGACACCAACAGCGCATTCTGGTAGTTGACTTTTTCATCCTTGTTGTTGACGCAGGCGTAATAGACGCCCAGTTGGCTTTGGCTCAACGGAGATCTCATATTGTTTGTTGTGTTGGGTTGTTCAAAAACAGTGTGTCCTGCTGTACTTCAGGCTATTCAAAGTCAAAGATGTTGATGAAGCCCGTCAGTTTGAAGACGTTCTTTATGTCGTCACTCACATTGCGCATCGTCACCTTGCTGCCGGTGGCTTTGGCGGCTTTCAGTATGCCTATCAGTATACGCAGGCCGCTGGAGGCTATATACTCCAGGTCGTTGCATTCTATGTCTACATCCTTGCCGTTGCTCTGCATGAGCGGCTTCAGCACCTCTTCTGCCGTCGTGGCGGCTGCGGTGTCCAGCTCTCCAGCTAACGTGGCGACATATTTGCCGTCGATTTCTTTCAGTTCTGCATTCATGGTATTTGTGTTTTTTGTTTTTATCTGTTGACTGTCTTCACCAGCGTCAGTATGTTCCTGCCGCCGGAGTATTCGTAGTTGATGCTGTCCATAAGCTCCCTCACCAGCAGGATGCCCAGACCTCCTATCTGGCGCTCCTCGGCCGCGAGGGTCGTGTCGGCCTTCTCCTTGGCTGTGGGGTCAAAGGGCACCCCCGAGTCCACTATGGTGGCCTTGACGCTCTTGCCGTCGAACATCACGCCGACCTCTATGCTACCCTCCGTGTCGGCAGGGTAGGCGTATCTGATCACGTTCACCACAGCTTCCTCTATGGCAAGCCTTATCTCCTGAGCCGCCGACTTCTCTATGCCCATCCGCTCCGTCGCCGACTTGATGAAGTCGCTGAACCTCGCCACCTCCTGTACGTCGTTCTTCAGCACTATGGTCTCGCTCATGATGCTCTCGAACTGCGTCGGCGTGTAGCGTATGGCCAGCATGGTCAGGTCGTCGCTCTGCTCGGCGTCGCCCACGAAGGCGTGCATGCTCTGCTCGGCTTCCGCCAGGACGGCCTTCGGCGTCAGGTCGACGCAGCCGGCCAGCACAGCCACCACGCGCTCCATGCCGAACAGCTTGTGGGCGTTGTTCATCGCCTCGGTAAGACCGTCGGTGTAGAGGAACAGCGTGCTGCCGCCAGCCAGGTGGGTCTCCTGGACGTTGTACCTTGTCTCTTCAAACAATCCTACCGGCAGGTTGGCGGCGCAGTCGATGGTCGCGGGCTTGGCGCCTGCAAGCAGCAGGAAGGGCGCGTCGTGGCCGGCATTGCAGTAGCGCAGATGCCCCGTAGGTAGGTCGAGCACCCCGATGAAGAGGGTGACGAACATGTTGGCCTCGTTGCCCTGACAGGTGGTCTGGTTGATGGTGTGCATGATGCGCGCTGGATTGCTCTCGTGGGCCGAAGCCGAGCGGAACAAGGCCTGCGTCACAGCCATCAGCATGGCCGCCGGAGCCCCCTTGCCGCTGACGTCGCCTATGCAGAAGAAGAGCTTCTCGTCCCTGACGAAATAGTCGTAGAGGTCGCCTCCCACCTCGCGCGCCGGCGCCAGGAAGCCCTCTATCGCCACGTCGTCGCGCTGCATGTGGCTCGCAGGCAGCATGCTCTGCTGTATCTGGCTCGCGGCATGCAGCTCGCCGCCTATGCGCTCTTTCTCGGCGTTGGTCTTGCGCAGCCGCTCCAGGTTGCGCGTGGTGCGCCACACGATGAAGCCCATCAGCATCAGACCCGCCAGCGACAGCAGCAGCAGCGCCAGGTGCGTCTTGCGCAACGGGGCGAAGATCTCACGGTCGCTGCACACGCAGATAAGCGTCCAGCCTGTGATGCCACCCACGGGATAGTAGAACACATGCTGTTTCCTGTGTTTCCCCTCTGTGAGGGTCAGGTAGCCCGTCAGCGAATCGTCGCTCCTCACCAGCGCCAACGCCTGATGGTATACGGGGTCGTCGTCGCCCGAGATGAGCTTGTATTCTCGCGACACAAGGAAACGCCTGATCGACTTGTAGCTGTTGGGCGTGTCCATGATGTCGCTCAGCCACTCCAGGGATATGTCGGCAGCCACAACGGCGACGATATTTCCTTTGTCGTCGTGGGCGGGCGACGAATAGGTCATCACCACCGACTGCGCCCCGTCGGGGTCATAGTAAGGCTCGCTCCAATGGTCGCTGTCGTGCTCCACCGTGTAGCTGTAGGCCTCGAGCTTTGTGTAGTCGTGGCTCTTCGAGCCAAGCTGCATCGACTTCACCGACCCGTCGGGCCTACGCCCGGCATAGGGCTCGAACCAGTAGCCCTTCTCGGGATAGTAGTTGGGGACAAAAGCCACCCCGCACCCATGCAGGAACGGGTTGTGCTCCACAAGCCTGCGCGTCGACTCGAACATCCAGGCGGGTTGCTCGATGTCGCCGGTTACAACCCACGTGTAGTTGTTTATCACCACCTCGGCCTTCGACAGCTGCTTGCGTATGTTCATGGCTATGCCCTTCATCTCCTGCCGCACCAGCCGTCCCATCATCTCGTGGATGATGTTCTGGGCGTTGTAGTACAGCACCCCCGTCGTCAGCTCCAGCAGCAACGCGGCAGCAAGGATGACAGTCAGGTTGCTGTGGGTCTTGAAGAAGTTTCCAATTCTCTTCCACCAGTTCTCCGGGGCTTTACCTTTGTTCGGCATAGTTGTCGTGTCGGGTGTATGTTTCCGGGTGCAAAATTAAGCATTTATTTTTATTTACGCAAGTCTGTCTTGTGCAGAAATTCTCACTTCATGGTTATCTCGTTAATCCTTAAGATTATAGATGTTGCTCCGCAACAACTCCCGCCTCCATCCCCGCAAGCGCACAACCAAATTTACTTGAGTTTCGCCTTGCAAGGAAGAGGCAAACGAAGTTGACGGAGCTTGCTCCGGTTATGCCGAGTCGTAACAGAAGTGGACGAAGCCAATAGCACCGCTGAAATTTGAATCAATTGCAGCGAGACACGTAAGTACGGCAACGTGCTGAGGATTGGAGCAAACACATTCTTAAAGACATTCACTTCTTCGACTACTCGCCTCCGAACACAAACCCTCCTATGCCCTTCAGCAAAAACCACAAACGCCTCATAGGGAAATAATGAATAATTAAAAACCGTCAGCCGTCAGCCGTCAATCAAAAAAAACATACCTCAACTTCAAAAACCTCCTTTATAATACTTATAACTAATTAATAATAAGACATATATAAGTAATATAAGAGAAAAAAAAGGAAAGTGAGTACCTCTAAAAAAACGATTGACGGCTGACGGTTGACGGAAAATTGCAAGTCAACAATTATCTAAAAAATAAAGAAACAATGAATTACGATATCACCAAACCCTAAGCACCCAATATGCCGACCCTCTGAGACGTGACAAAAAGCATCCAAATCCTCCTCTAAAAGGCCATAAACACCCTCCGTCCCTCCCCTCGTCCACCAAGCCCTCGCCATCGCCCAGAAGGTGGAACGCACAATTCTCAACCCAAAAGGTCGCAAGAGCCTCGTAGAGAAATAAAAATTTTGTATCAGATATCAGTTGTATCAGTTAAAAAATGACACCCTCAATTTCAAAAACCCCTCTTTATAATACTTAATTAATTAATAATTAGATATATATAAATAAGAAAAGGGGTGAAATAAAAAAAATGATACCCCTCAAAAATCAACTGATACGACTGATATCTGATACACACCACACATCAAGTTTATCTAAAAGGCAAACAGACAATGAAATACGATATCACCAAACCCTCGGCTCCCAAGCTATCAACACTCGTAAACGGGACAAAAAGCATCCAGATCCTCCTCTAAAAGGCCACAAAACACCCTCCGCCCCCCTCCGTCCAGCACCCTTCACCCTCCTCAGCACTCACCTTCGCACTCCCGAATCACGCCATCAATACCTCATTGGGGAGGGTTTTTGTGGCAAAATGAATACCCTCGTGGCCGATTCCGGGGGTAACAAAGGCCAATTTTCACTCCTTGTCGAGGCCGTCTTGTAGCCGCTTTGTAGCCGTTTAGGTGGGGTTAAGGGTTCAAGGTTCAAGGTTAGTTCACTTCGTTTTTCGCTAATTGTACTTATTTCAGCGGTGCTCAATGCCTGCAAAGCAGGTGGAACACTCACATTGCTTGGGCTTGGCAAAGCAAGCGAGCTTGCTCTGCTCTCGCTTTGCGCAATGGTCAGGATTCAAGATTCAAGACTAGTGGTCAGTGGCTAGTGACTAGTGGCTAGTGGGCGGTGGCCGTCTTCAGTAGGTCTACTAGCCGTTTAGTAGCCGTTTAGTAGCCGTTTAGTAGCCGTCTAGAAGAGGAGTGAGAGTTATGAATTATGAGTTATGAATTATGAGTTATGAATTATGAGTTATGAATTATGAGTTATGAATTATGAGTTATGAATTAAGAGTTATGAATTAAGAGTTATGAATTAAGGATTAAGTTCTATGAATCATCCGGCCGACCATTCGAGTAATTCGCCTTAAAATGACCTGCGCAAGCTTTCGCAAAATTCGCCCAATTCGCCGTTTCCTTCCACTTTTCACTTTTCAATTCTCACTTTTCAATTTTTTTCGTATCTTTGCACTTTCTTTTTGCCGGTCTTTTGATGCCCGACGATGGAGATAGTAGTCTGAAAATTAAGAATTAAGAATTAAGAATTAAGAATTAAAAAGAGACATTTTTAGGCTGTGGGGACGGTCCTCACAGCTGCGGAAATAGATAAAAACAATAAAAAAAACATGAACGAACACATCATCACTAAGCGTTTCGACCTCGGCGACGGCCGCATGATCGAAATCGAGACCGGCAAGCTGGCCAAACAGGCCGACGGCGCTGCCGTTGTCCGCATGAACGACACGATGCTCCTGGCCACCGTCTGCTCGAAGAAAGAGGTGGGCGAGAACGTCGACTTCATGCCCCTCACCGTTGACTATCAGGAAAAATACGCCGCCATGGGCCGCTTCCCCGGCGGTTTCTTCAAGCGCGAGGCCCGTCCCTCGGAGCATGAGATCCTCATCGCCCGCCTGGTTGACCGTGCCCTCCGTCCCCTCTTCCCCGACAATTTCCACGCCGAGGTGCAGGTCAGCATCACCCTCATCAGCGGTGACAAAGACACTATGCCCGACCAGCTGGCTGCTCTGGCCGCTGCTTCGGCCCTCGCCGTCAGCGACATCCCCTTCAACGGCCCCGTCAGCGAGGTGCGCGTGAGCTACCTCGACGGCAAGTATGTCATCAACACCCCCATGGAGGACATCGAGCGCGCCGACCTCGACCTCATCGTGGCCGCCACCGCCGACAACATCATGATGGTGGAAGGCGAGATGAAGGAAGTGGGCGAGGAAGTTATGCTCAACGCCCTCAAGGCCGCCCACGAGGCCATCAAGATCCAGTGCCGCGTGCTCGACGAGCTGACCATTGAGGCCGGCAAGACCGAGAAACGCGAATACTGCCACGAGGTGAACGACGAGGAGCTGCGCCAGCGTGTGCGCGACGCCGTCTACCAGAAGTGCTACGACTTCAGCAAGCAGGGCATCGCCAACAAGCACCAGCGCGAGGACGGCTTCGCCGCCATCAAGCAGGAGTTCATCGACGCCAACTATACCGAGGAGACCCTCACCGACGAGATCAAGTTCATGATCGACCGCTACTATCACGACACCGAGCGCGAGGCCATGCGCGACATGGTGCTCAACGAGCGCACACGTCTCGACGGCCGTCAGCTCGACGAGATCCGCCCCATCTGGTGCGAGACCGACTACCTGCCTTCGGCTCACGGTAGCGCCATCTTCACCCGCGGCGAGACTCAGTCCCTCTCCACCTGCACCCTCGGCACCAAGCTCGACGAACAGAAGATTGACGGTGCCGTCATCGAGGGCATGCGTCGCTTCCTGTTGCACTACAACTTCCCCGGCTTCGCCACAGGCGAGGTGAAACGTTCCGGCAGCACCAGCCGCCGCGAGGTGGGTCACGGCCATCTGGCCTGGCGCGCCCTCAAGGAGGTCCTGCCCACCGAGGAGGAGTGCCCCTACACCATCCGCGTGGTCTCCGATATCCTCGAGTCCAACGGCTCCAGCTCCATGGCTACCGTCTGCGCCGGCTGCATGGCGCTGATGGATGCCGGCGTCAAGCTGCGCAAGCCCGTGGCCGGTATCGCCATGGGTCTCATCTCGAAGGGTGACAAGTGGGCCGTGCTCTCCGACATCCTCGGCGACGAGGACCACCTCGGCGACATGGACTTCAAGGTCTGCGGCACCCGCGACGGTATCACCGCCTGCCAGATGGACATCAAGGTCGACGGCCTCAGCTAC
>ONJY01000039.1 GCA_900318275.1 uncultured Bacteroidales bacterium
ACCGCGGAAGCTGGCGGGAACTTCAGTGCCAAGGTAGCGGCCGTCGCGGGTGAAGACGCGCGGGTCGTTGACACTCTGCTGCTCGGTCTCCACATCATCGATGCCAACACTGCCGCCTCCTACATAGCAATTGCCTTCGAAATGAGAGGTGCCTCCGGTGACGTTGTTGCCAGTGGCAAGAGAGGGAGTGCTGGGGGCGGAAATGACAAGTCCGCTTGAATTGCCACCGCCGGGGCCGCCGGGGCCGCCACCGCCGGGGCCACCACCAGTGCTGATGGTGGGAGTTTTGAAAGCTACAGTGTTGTCGCCGTAGGTGACGGTGTACCAGGTATTGCTGCTGACGGAGGATTGCTGAATCTTGGGTTGGTTGTAGGCGGCTCCGTTCTCAATGCCGCCCACGGCGATGATGACACCACCGTTGATGAATACTTTCTTGCCTTCCTCGCTGTTGGCGTCAATGCCCAGTTCCGGTGAGCGTGAGCCGATGGCATACACTAGACCTCCGTTAAGGTATATATTTCCGTTGGCGTCGATGCCGTCGTTGTTGTTGGAGTGGGAATAGACATAGCCGCCTGTGATAGTCAGGTCTTGCGCCGAGTTGATACCGTCGTCGTATGCATTGATGTATATCTCGCCACCGCTGATGTCGAGGTAGTTCTTGCTCTCGATGCCTTCGGCGTTGCGGCCCGCTGTCGTCACCTTGATGGTGCCGCCGCTGATGACCATGCCGCCGCTGTAGGTGTAGCTGTTGCCCACCTGCGTCTTGAGGCCTGCCTTGATGCCCTTGGGCGACGAGTAGTAGTCGCTGCTCACGTTGTCGGTGTTGCCCGTGTAGTTGGTGTTCTCGGTGGTGCCGTTGTTATAATATAAGGTGCCGGAGGTGGCCACCGTGATGTCGCCGCCGCTGATGGTAAGCACGTCGTCGCACTTCATGCCCTTGCCGCCCGAGCCGGTGGAGGTGAGGCTGATGGTGCCGCCGCTGATGTCGATGTCGCCGTCGGCGCTGATGCCGCAGGCGGCGGAGGTCTCAAGGTCCTCTTCGTCCCACATGCCTTTGCCGCTGGTGGTGACGTCGATGACCGGCTCGCCGGAGATGTAGATGTCGCCTGCCGCCTTGATGCCTTTGGCGGCGATGGCGGCGCAGTTGATGCTGACGGTGCCGCCTTCAATATATATGTTGCCCGAGTCTTCGTCCTCGTGGTCTTCGGTGATGGCTGTGGCGGTGTCGCCCTCGAGGTCGCATTGGATGCCGTCGTCGCCGGTGCCGCTGATGTTCACGGTGCCGCTCTCCATGAGGAAGTACTGGTTGCACGAGATGCCGTCGCCCACAGCCGACGTGATGTTGAGTGTGGCGTTCTTGAGGCTAATGTACTCGCCGGCCTTGATGGCGTGCTTGACGTTGCCCACCACGTTGAGGGTGCCCTGCTGCTTGAACTCGGCGTGCCCCTTAACGTAGAGGCAGCCTTTCTGCGAGCCTGTGGCGGCGTCGACGAGGGTGTTGGTGGTGCCGGTTATCACCTTGACGTTGATGCGTTTGCCGTTCTGTATGTGCACGGCGGCGCCGCTGTAGACGGGCGTTACGTTGGTCAGCGTCAGGCCGTTGAGCTCGACGGTGGCCTTGTAGGTGCCCGACATGTAGAACTCGCCGTCGTCGGTGGTGCCGCTGAGGCGGTAGGTGACCTCCGAGGCCAGCGAGTCGCTCTGCGCGATGGAGACGTGCGCACCCTGCTGAGTGACAGTCAGGTACTGGCTGATGTTGTCGGCCACAGACACCGTCGCCGAGGTGCCGCTGTAGGTCACCTCCACCGTGTTGTTGGCTGGCGTCTGCGCAGCTACGCATGTGGCGAAAGCCGTCAGGATGAGTAAGATAGATGATCTTTTCATGATTGTAGGTGTTATATTTTCACGCTGCAAAATTACCAACCTATTCCTATATATATAATGTCAGAATGTAGGTAAAGTTTGGCAAAAAGTCGGTTTCTGCCCGACCGTCGGAACATTATGCAACGCCATTACCCCCTGTACAGCATACTATTTCGACGATACATCAACGATACTTCAACGATACATCAACGATAGCTATCGTCGAAATATCGTTGAAGTATCGTTGAAGTATCGTTGAAGTATCGTTGAAATGACGGTTAAACAGGTGGTTTACATGGGGTGAAAAGGGGGGTGTTGCAACATTTGTTCCGCCGCCTGCGGATGGGCTTTTCGGGCGGTTTGTTTGGCAAAAAGGCCGACAATTGAAAAAAATACGTATTTTTGCACCATGATTACAGGACCTGCATATACCCATCCGATGAACCTTTACCCTCAGAGAATCAGGGAGGAAGGTATCGTGGTCTTTGACGACGTCAGGGGGGTGCCTTCGGGCGACGAGCCCTTCGCCTCGGCCGACTATGTCATCGCCATTGGCCATCGCGGCCGCATGGACCTCATGTATGACGACATCGCCGACTACAGCGAGCAGCACACCGTAGGCGTCATCTTCCCCAATCACACCTTGCGCAAGGTGAGCGTCACGGACGACTACCTGGCCACCCTGATTATCGTCGAAGCGTCGGTTATCAACGACCCTATGCTGCAGGTCATCAGCCAGATGCGCTACCGCTATGAGCCGCACCCCAATGTGAAGCTCGACAAGCGCGAGTACCGGATTATCACGCATGTGGTGGAGGGTATGCGCGAAATCAAGCGGCTCGACCTCCCCGACAGGCTCAAGCTTTTGACGCGTCTGCTGGAGTTCCTGCTGCGCCTGCTGAGTCACTACCGCAAGAGCCGGCTCAACGAGACGGGCAGCGACAAGCGCGTCAGCGCCCGCTTCCACAACGACCTCGTGCAGCACTTCCGCGAGCATCGCGACGTGGGCTTCTATGCCGAGCGCGCCTGCCTGTCGCCCAAGCACTTCAGCACCGTCGTCAGGCAGGAAACGGGTCAGAGCGCCTCCTACTGGATTCAGCACCAGGTGGTTGTCGAGGCCAAGATGCTGCTGCACATCAGGCACGACCTCACGGTGCAAGCCATCGCCGACTTGCTGGGCTTCGCCGACCAGGCGTCGTTCTGCCGTTACTTCAAGCGTGGCACAGGCCTCTCGCCGTCGCAGTACCGGCAGGGGTGACAATAGCCATTAATGGTGAGGCGCCGTGTGGCGGAAAATGTGTATCTTTGCACCTTGAAAGATTAACGTCATGAATGCTGTAATCGTCGGAATACTACTGCCTTTGGCCGGCACAATGCTTGGCTCCGCCTTTGTGTTCTTCATGCGCAAGGAGATTCCCGACCGGCTGCAGAAGACCCTGTTGGGCTTCGCCAGCGGCGTGATGGTGGCGGCCAGCGTGTGGTCGCTGCTCATTCCATCCATCGATATGGCCGGCGAGAGCATCATACCCGCAGCCGTAGGCTTCATGGCGGGCATCGCCTTCCTGCTGCTCATCGACGAGCTGACGCCCCACCTGCATGTCGGCGCCCAGAAGGCCGAGGGCCTGAAGTCCAGGCTCTCGCGCACGGCGATGCTGGCGCTGGCTGTCACCATCCACAACCTGCCCGAGGGTATGGCCGTCGGTGTCGTCTTCGCCGGCGAGGAGCAGGGCCTCACGCTCAGCGCCGCGCTGGCGGTGAGCATAGGCATAGCTATACAGAACATACCCGAAGGGGCCATCATCTCGATGCCCATGCACGCCGAGGGCAACTCGCGCTGGCGCTCGTTCCTCATCGGTTCGCTGAGCGGCGTGGTGGAGCCTGTGGGGTCGGTGGCCATCCTGCTGCTGGCGTCGGCGCTTGGGGTGGCGTTGCCCTATCTGCTGGCCTTCGCCGCAGGCGCCATGATGTACGTCGTTGTCGAGGAACTCATCCCCGAGACCGCCCAAGGGCGCCACACCAACCTCTCCACCATAGGCTTCGCCGTCGGCTTCGTCCTCATGATGGCTATGGATGTCATCCTCGGCTGAGGCATAAAAGAAAAAGGCACCGACCAGTCGATGCCTTCAGTACCCCGGGAGGGACTTGAACCCTCACGCCCTTGCGAGCAGCAGATTTTGAGTCTACCGTGTCTACCATTCCACCACCAGGGCTCGTTTCGGTTAAGAGTTATGAGTTAAGAATTATGCTTTTTCTTGCCTCTTTCTCTCCGTGAAATCGGGTGCAAAATTACACACTTTTTCCGACATGGTAAAATTTTTTTTGTCAGAAGCCTAAAAATGTGTATCTTTGCACACGAAAATGAGGCTTGATAAAACCCGATAAATCAATATAAAGAACCCTAAATCAGTATAATAATGAGCGACAAGCGTTCTGACAAGGTATTCATTTTTGCCGGCCGCGCCACCAAGGACCTGGCGAGTCGTGTGGCGGAAATCTATGGCATTCCGCTCGGCAATTCCACCGTTTTTCAGTATGCTGACGGCGAATTCCAGCCTTCCTACGAGGAGACCATCCGCGGTGGCATAGTGTTCATCATCCAGTCGACCATCCCGCCGACGGACAATCTCTTTGAGCTGCTCATGATGATCGACGCCGCCAAGCGCGCCTCGGCCGAGAAGATTGTCGCCGTGATTCCTTACTACGGCTTCGCCCGTCAGGACCGCAAGGACAAGCCCCATGTGCCCATCGCGTCGCGCCTCATAGCCGACATGATCACCGCCGCCGGCGTCGACCGCGTCATCACCATGGACCTTCATGCCGACCAGATACAGGGTTTCTTCACCCTGCCTGTCGACCACCTCTACGGTTCCTCGCTCTTCATGCCTTATATACGCGAGAAATTCAACATCGAGGATGTCATGTTCGCCAGCCCCGACATGGGTGGCAGCAAGCGCGCCGGCATGTATGCCAAGACGCTCAACAACAGCTTCGTCATCTGCTACAAGCACCGCAACAAGCCCAACGAGATTGGCGAGATGCGCCTCATAGGTGACGTCAAGGGCAAGCATGTCATCCTGCTCGACGACATCATCGACACCGGCACCACCATCTGCAAGGCCGCCGGCATCATCAAGGAGAGCGGCGCCCTCAGCGTCCGTGCCATGATCACCCACCCCGTGCTCAGCGGCAACGCCATCGAGAAGGTCGAGGCCTCAGAGCTCGAGGAGCTGGTCACCACCGACACCATCCCGCTGAAGCGCGAGAGCAGCAAGATCCACGTCCTCAGCTGCGACTGGCTGCTGGCCGAAGCCATCCGCCGCGTGGTCAACTACGAGAGCCTCGACAACCTCTACGAGACAACGCTGCACCGCAAAGGCGTCATCCACAGAATGAATGATTAAAGGCTATAGTAGTTATAGCAACAATAAATATTATTAACAAACAAAAACAAACAACAATGAGAGTAGTATCAATGAGCGGTTCTCTCCGCGAGAACGTAGGGAAAAAGGATGCTAAGGCTCTGCGTCGCGACGCCAAGGTTCCTTGCGTCATGTACGGCAAGGGCGAGCAGATGCTGTTCAGCGTCGATCAGACTGCCTTCCAGCGTGTTCTGTTCAACCCTGAACCCTGCTTTGTGAAAATCAACATCAACGGCACCGACCACATGGCCATGCTGAAGGACATCGAGTTCCACCCCGTGACCGAGATTGTCTACCATGCTGACTTCTACGAGCTGACCGACGACAAGCCCGTTGTCATGTCCATCCCCGTGCACACCACCGGCACCAGCAAGGGCGTCATGAAGGGCGGCAAGTTGGCTTACAAGCAGAAACGCCTCAACGTGAAGGCTCTGCCCGCCAACATGCCCAGCGAGGTTCTCCTCGACATCACCAACCTCGATGTCAACCAGCGCATCCGCGTGCAGGACATCGCTTGCGAGAACTACGCCATCCTCAACCCCAAGAGCGCCGAGGTCGTCAACGTCCTCAGCACCCGTGCCAGCGCCACCTCCGGCGAAGGCGAGGGCGAGGCCGCTGCAGAGTAAGTCTCACTCACGAAAGAAAGGGGCAACACATTGTCTGTTGCCCCTTTTTTAGTACATATAATATGAATATCATAAAGATTACTGACCTGCAGTTGCCAGAGCTGGCACCTTACGCACGCCTCACCGAGGCGCAGCTGCGCAACCGTCTGCATGCCGAGCAGGGGCTCTTCATCTGCGAGAGCGCGAAGGTCATCCGCGTGGCGCTGGCGGCGGGCGTCGAGCCCGTGTCGTTCCTCTGCGAGGAGAAGTTCGTCGGCGATGTGCCCGACTGCGGCGTGCCGGTATATACCGCCGAGCGCGAGGTGCTCAAAAGCCTTACTGGCTACGAGCTCAGCCGTGGTGTGCTCTGCTGTATGCGGCGTCCTGTGGAACGTGGAGTGGGTGAGGTTGTGAAAGATGCGCGACGTGTGGCTGTGCTTGATAGCGTTGTCAACAGCGAGAACACCGGCGCCATTTTCCGTGCGGCGGCGGCCCTCGGCCTTGATGCCGTTCTGCTCACACGCACCTGTTGCGACCCCTTGAACCGTCGCGCCTGCCGTGTGAGCATGGGGACGGTGTTCCAGCTGCCATGGACCTACCTCGACCACTACGGTCAGCTGAAGGACAACGGCTTCATCACCGTGGCGCTGGCGTTGACCGACAGCAGCGTGCCCATCAATGATCTCTCGCTGAAGGGAGAGGAGCATATGGCCATCATCATGGGTACCGAAGGTGACGGGCTGAGCGACAACGTGCTGCGGGGGTGCGACCATGTGGCGCGGATACCGATGCACCGCGGCGTCGACTCGCTCAACGTGGCCGCTGCTGCCGCTGTGGCCTTCTATGAATTAAGCAAGTGACACAATAATATACGCGCGTCCGCGTTAATAGAATTATGAAAGCAATGGAAATGTATGGCTTGTTCGAGAAGCAAGTCGCGGAATATCACAAGATTGACTCAATCGACGCCACTTTGGTAAATCCTTATGAGGCTGGTAGCTACGAAGCTCTGCTGTGGGAGAAGTCGTGGGTGGACACCGTGCAGTGGCACCTCGAGGACGTGGTGCGTCCCGAGGATGTTGACCCCGTCTATGGCCTGCAGATAAAGCGCCGCATTGACCGCTCGAACCAGCACCGCACCGACCTCGTGGAGCGTATCGACGACCACTATATGGCAATGTTCAAGGATGTTAAGCCGACGGCCGACGCCAAGCTCAACACCGAGACGCCGGCATGGGCCGTCGACCGCCTGTCGATATTGGCACTAAAGATATACCACTTCGGCATCGAGGCGGGTAGGGGAGACGCCGACCACCGCGCCAAATGTCAGGCAAAGCTCGACACCCTGCTCACCCAGCGCGCCGACCTCACCACCGCCATCGACCAGCTGCTCGACGACCTCGCCGCCGGCCGCCGTGTGATGAAGCTCTACCGCCAGATGAAGATGTACAACGACCCGTCGCTGAACCCCTCGCTGTATAAAAAGTTTTAAACTGTAAGCTGTAAGTTTTAAGTGTGCTGACGCGGTAGATTGTCGCAGCCACTTACAGCTTAAAGCTCACAACTTAAAGATTGGTATTGTGAAGCACGTTCTGGTCATAAGACTCTCCGCCTTGGGCGATGTGGCGCTGATGGCACCCATAGTGAGAGCTTATGCCGATGCCAATCCTGACATACGCTTCACCGTGGCCGGGCCGCCGATGCTGGTGCCGCTGTTTGCCGGAATGCCAAATGTCGATTACCTCGGGCTTAAGAAGAAGCAGAGTTTCGTCAAGATATACAGGGCGCTGAATGCTGTCGGCGCCGACACCGTCGTCGACCTGCACAAGGTGAACCGTGTGGGCTTCGCCATCGTGCTGCTCCGCCTGCGTCATCTGCTCAACCCGCATTACCGCATCTTCGCCCTGCACAAAGGCAAGGTGTCGCGGTGGCTGTTCCTGCACCACTGGCGTCGCACGCCGCGCAAGCGACAGTACGAGCGCTACGACGACGTCTTCCGCCGTGCAGGACTGAAGAGAGGCGAGCTGTCTGGAGTATGTGGAGAAAGGCCAACGAGCGTCAGAATAGGTGTGGCGCCGTTTGCGCAGCATGTGGGCAAGATATGGTCGCTGGAGCGCACAGAAGCCTTGGTACGAATGCTCGGCGAGCGAGGACACGAAGTGGTGCTCTTCGGCAGCAAAGACGAGGCACCAGTGCTCGAGCGGTGGGCGCGTCACTACAAGGGTGTCACCTCTGTGGCCGGACGGATGCCCTTCGCCGAGGAGCTGGAGATTATACGCGGGCTTGCCCTCATGGTGAGCATGGACAGCGCCAACATGCACTTCGCCAGTGCTGTGGGGGTGCCGGTGGTGAGCATCTGGGGTGCCACACATCCCGACTTCGGCTTCTACGGCTACGGTCAGGACCGCGCCAACGCCCTCTGCGCCAACCTGCCCTGTCAGCCCTGCTCCGCCTACGGCAACAAGCCCTGCCGCTACGGCGACCACCGCTGCTTGCGGGCCATCAGCCCTGAGGTTGTCTTGGAAAAGATAGAAACTTTTATCGGCGGGGCACAATAAAGTGCGGCTATCGCCGTTAACATAATTTAGAGAATAATAATCAATAAAAATATAACATAATGAAAACCACACCGTACACCGATTTGCACATCAAGCTCGGCGCCAAGATGGCCGAATTTGCAGGCTACAACATGCCCATCCAGTACACCACCCTCATCGAGGAGCACAACAACGTCCGCAACAACGTGGGCGTGTTCGACGTGAGCCACATGGGCGAGTTCCGCGCCAAAGGCCCCATCGCCAAGCACTTCATGCAGTATGTCACCACCAACAACGTCGAGGACCTCTTCGACGGCAAGGTGCAGTACACCTGCCTGCCCAACGGTCAGGGTGGCGTGGTCGACGACATGCTTGTCTACCGCGTCCATGACGACGAGTACTTCATGGTGCCCAACGCCGCCAACATCGACAAGGACTGGAACTGGATGAGCCAGATTGCCGACAAGATGGGTATGGAGCTCGGCAAGGACTTCGTCAACGAGAGCGAGCAGTGGGCTCAGCTCGCCGTCCAGGGCCCCAACGCCCTCAAGGCCATGCAGAAACTGACCAGCGAGAACATCGTCGACATGGAGTACTACACCTTCAAGATCCTCACCTTCGCCGGCATCCCCAACATCATCCTTTCCACCACCGGTTACACCGGCGCCGGCGGATGCGAAATCTACATCCCCAAGGAGAAAGCCATCGAGGTGTGGGACGCTGTGTTCGAGGCTGGTAAGGAGTTCGGCATCATGCCTGCCGGTCTCGGCTGCCGCGACACCCTGCGTCTGGAGAAGGGCTTCGCCCTCTACGGCCACGAGATGGACGACACCGTCAGCCCCCTCGAGGCTCCGCTGGCCTTCATCGTCAAGCTGAAAGCCGAGAACAACAACTTCATCAACAAGGAGCTTCTCCTCGCCCAGAAGGCCGCCGGTTTCAAGCGCAAAGTGGCTGGCTTCGAGATGATCGACCGTGGTATCGCCCGCAACGGCTACGAAGTCTGCAACGCCGAAGGCAAGAAGATCGGTGAGGTGCGCTCGGGCAGCCCCAGCCCCAGCACCGGCAAGAACATCGGCACCGCCCTCATCGAGGCCGCCTATGCCAAGACCGGTACCGAGATCTACATCAAGATCCGCGAGAAACTCCTCAAGGCCATCACCGTCAAGATGCCCTTCTACGAGGGTTAATGTGATAAGACTATGTGCACCATATCCCTTACATACGACCAGAACAACGCCCTCGCCCAGCGCAAGTTGGATGAGTTGCTTAAGTCAGGCCTGTTCAAACGGACCGAGACCGTCGCCGACCGCGAGTTGCGCGAACTGGAGCGTCGCATGGATGCCTACGAGCATGGGACGATGAACACCGTCCCGCAGGCGGAAGTCTACGACCGTGTAATGGCTGCAATATGCAAGTAGAGTGGCTCACGGCAGCGGAGGATGACCTTCGGGAGATTGCCCGTCGTGTGGCGCTGAACTTCGGTTACGTCACAGCCGAGCAGACGGTTGCCAGCGTAACAGAAGAGACACAACGACTGGCCGACTTCCCCAAGATAGGGCGTCTTTGCGACGAGTACGAAGGCTCACGCCGGGTTTACCGTGCTTTGAACACGCGCCACGACCGCATCGTCTACACCGTCACCGCCGACAGAGTCATCATAGTGGCCGTTTTCGACTGCCGCCGAGACCCTGCCGAATTGACTTCCATGTTAAAGGAACGGGACACACAGAACCGATAGCACATAGATCCACAACATAAATGCGAGGCCCGCGACGTTCCGTCGCGGGCCTCGCATTTGTTTATTGCCGCCGTGCCTTATGCTTCCGGCTGATCTGTCTCGGGTTCCGCCTCCGGCTCGTCCTTGCCGCCCTTCTTGCGGCTCTGCTGGTATTGCAGGTCGATTTTCGCCAGGTCGGCGTTGTAGTACTGCGCCGCCTTGGAGAGGCTCTCCTCCGGCTGCAGCTCCTGCACCGCGTTGAGGTAGGTCACGAACGCGCGGTAGTGGCCGTCCAACTTCTCGCGCGCCGCCTTCAGCTCGCCCACCACCACGTCGCTCTTCTCCTCGTTGCGCTTGCCCATCAGCTGCTCTATCTGCTCCGTGCGGCTCAGCAGGCGGCGGTTCAGCTCCGTGAGGCCCATCATCTGCAGGTCGCTCACCAAGTCGCGCTCCGCCAGCTTCTGCTCCATATTGTGAATCTTCGCGTTCTCCGCCACCAGCGCCTCCGACGTGCGGAAGCCGTAGTCGCGGAACACCTGCGCCACCCTGACGCCGTGCACCGCCAAGCTCTCGTCCTCAATCTTCGCCGCCCACGCCTCGGCCACCTTCTGTATCACGTAGGCGTAGCCGTCGCGCTCCTTGTCCAGGGCGGCAATCTTCGCCGTCAGCTCGCTCTTCTGCGTCCGCTTGTAGGCCTCGTCGAACGCCTTGAACAGCCGGTCGTACTCGTCGCGCATCTCGCGGAAACGGTCCAACGCGCACTCCGCCGCCATGATTCTTTTGTCGAACGCCTCCACGGCGCTGAAATAAAACGCCACGGGGAACCGCGACAATGATTTTTCGTCAAATTTGATTGCTTCCATATCTATGTAGTATTACGTTATTAATATTTCATTCCGAGAGGCCGCGTTGCA
>ONJY01000037.1 GCA_900318275.1 uncultured Bacteroidales bacterium
GGCAAGATAATGGGCGTATTTATAGTAGTCGTGCGACGAGTATTTCACCCATTCGCCGTTCACTTTACCCGCCAGGATATCCTCTTTAGGATATTGCTCTACAAGCAAATCCAGCAGGTCGAAGGTTCTTGTAATCTCTACCATAGTCTTAGTCGTTTAAATTGCAAAAGTACGCTTTTTTCGCGACGTGTCAAAAAAAAAGTTAATTTTAACATTTGGGTGTAATTGGTTCAAGGTTCAAGGTTCCAAGTTCAAGGTTTAAGGTTTAACGGCGAATTTTGCGACCCCCGAAGGGGTGATGAGCACCGCTGAAATAAATCAAATCCAGCGAATAATTTTGCGAATTTTATTAACGACAACTTAGACAACGCGGACAACTTTTGCCAGAGCTACGCCTGGCGGGCGGGGGCCGGTCAATTACTAGCAAATTACTCGAATTTTTCGCCAGAGGCGTTGCCTGGCGTGGGATAGTGGTCGGCCTGCGGCCTCAAAATCTAAAGAAAATCTACTCTAAAATTTTTAGAAAATCTACTCTAAAATCTTTAAATATCTTTTTTTGTATGATTATTACACTGATTTTTGAATGATTTTGAGCGAAGCGACCTAATCACTTGGGGGTCGGCCTGCGGCCTCAAATATTTAGAAAATCTACTCTAAAATCTTAAATATCTATTTTTGTATGATTTTCACACTGATTTTTGAATGATTTTGAGCGAAGCGACCTAATCACTTGGGGGTCGGCCTGCGGCCTCAAAATCTTTAGAAAATCTACTCTAAAATCTTTAAATATCTATTTTTGTATGATTTTTACACTGATTTTTGAATGTTTTTGAGCGAAGCGACCTAATCACTTGGGGGTCGGCTTGCGACCTCAAAATCTCAAAAAAATCCACTCAAAAATCTAAAAAAATATCCAGAAAATAGTTTCTAAAAAAATATCCAGAAAATAGTTGACTGATTTTAAAACTGATTTTTGAATGATTTTGAGCGAAGCGACCTAATCACTTGGGGGTCGGCCTACGGCCTCAAAATCTCAAAAAAATCCACTCAAAAATCTAAAAAAATATCCAGAAAATAGTTGACTTATTTTAAAACTGATTTTTGAATGATTTTGAGCGAAGCGACCTAATCACTTGGGGGTCGGCTTGCGACCTCAAAATCTCAAAAAAATCCACTCAAAAATCTAAAAAAATATCCAGAAAATAGTTGACAGTGGCTAGTGACTAGTGGGGATGCGGAATCCTTTTGTGGGTAGGGGGGAAGAAAAAAAAATTTTGTCATGTCGGGCGGATTGTGTAACTTTGCAAAACGAATATTTGTAAAAAGATGATGAAAAGAATAATCTTAATTGTTGTCGCTGTGATGTTTGCAGCAGCGGCTAATGCTCAGTTCGCCCTCGGTCTGCAGGGTGGCTACTACGGAGAAAAGAGCGTCAACTCGTGGAACGACGACTTCCACAAGTCGGCCACCTGGCTGGCAGGCCTTCAGGTCGGCTACAAGCCCATACCGAAACTCTTCGTCGGCGTCATGGGCGGCTACCTCAGCACTTCGGCAGAAGGGATGCTGACCTCGTACACGGGCGACCTCGACGGTGTGGGTCAGGTACACACGTTCACCAACCTCGACACGCTGACCAAGCGCGCCGGCTGGACGGTGCAGCCCTTCGTGCGCTACGAGATCTTCAGGTACGGCAACATACACTTCCACCTGATGCTGCAGGGCACGATACGCAGCATGGGTTACACCAATATCACGACAAGCTACAACGGCTACAAGAACGGTGGCGAGCTGATAGAGGCCGACCCCTACGACGACAGCGTGCGCAACTTCACATGGAGCGTGAGCCTGCGCCCGACGCTCACCTATGAGTTCTCGGAGCATTTCAACGCCGAGCTGAGCCTCGACTTCCTCAGTGTGGGCTATATCGTCGACAAGGAGTACCGCGACGCCGACCGCCCCGGGCACTACCACATGGTCGACGGCGAGAAGAAGCAGGATGTGCTGACCACCAGCACCATGTATGCCGGCCTCAACACCCTCATGGAGACCCTCCGCTGGGAAAGCCCGATGCTGCGCTTGGGATTTAATTATACTTTTTAAAGCGGTATTAGAACGTATCAGATTGTAGAACAATGAATAGTACAACGAATGCGGTTAATCCGCAGATTGATTATGACAAGTTCGACGGCTGGCTGACAGCCGAAGACAGGAGTCCGTTGCGTCCTGGTGAGAAGCAGTATTATTCTCTGGACGAATTCGCGGAAGCGTTGTTCTCTGAGATTGACAGCCGCTATGAGGATAAGGAACGTGGTAATTGACGTAGCGGTATACCGAAAGATATCACGGATAACCGATGTCGTTACTGACCTGACGTCACACACCAACGCGATCAAGTATGCTGCCACGCTTCTGGGTGAGATAATGCAGCTCTCGTATCTTGCCGATATTGTCAAGGAGAGCCGTTACATTTCAGTGAAAATGATACATCCTCACGCAAAACATATTGTGACCAAGAACCGCAAATGGGCGATTGTGTTCCATACGGAAGACGATATGGTTGTGGTGGATAGTATTTTGTTGGCATCAACAATCAGATTTTAATACAGAAAACTCCAGCTATGTACGATAGAAATAGAGGATTATACATTGCCCACTGCGACGACGGGGCGCTGAGCATTGTGGGCCGCATGGCTAACCGCCACGGCCTGATAGCAGGTGCCACGGGTACCGGCAAGACGGTGACGCTGCAGGTCATGGCCGAGACGTTCTGCCAGGCCGGCGTGCCGTGCTTCATGGCCGACATGAAGGGCGACCTGAGCGGCATCAGTCAGGCCGGACAGATGAGCGGCTTCATCGAGAAACGCAAAGACAACTTCGGCGTGCCCAACCCCGAGTTCCAGGCCTGCCCGGTGCGTTTCTACGATGTCTATGGCGAACAAGGGCACCCCATACGTGCTACGGTGAGCCAGATGGGTCCGCAGCTGCTGAGCCGTCTGCTGGGCTTGAACGACACGCAGGACGGCGTGCTGAACATAGTGTTCCGCATCGCCGACGAGCGCGGCCTGCTGATCCTCGACATGAAGGACCTGCGCGCTATGCTCGACTATGTGGCCAAGCATGCCAAGGAATATACGACGCAGTACGGCAACATAAGCACCGCCACCGTGGGCGCCATCCAGCGCGCCCTGCTGCAATTGGAAGGGCAGGGGGCCGACCGCTTCTTCGGCGAGCCGAGTTTCGACATCTTCGACCTGCTGCAGACCGAGGGCGGCAAGGGTGTGATGAGCGTGTTGGCTGCCGACAAACTCATGCTGCAGCCCAAGCTCTACAGCACCTTCCTGCTGTGGCTCATGAGCGAGCTCTACTCCACGCTGCCCGAGGTGGGCGACCAGGAGCTGCCGCGCCTGGTGTTCTTCTTCGACGAGGCTCACATGCTCTTCGACGACACCTCGAAGGCGATGGTGGACAAGATTGAGCAGGTGATACGACTGATACGCTCCAAGGGCGTGGGCATCTATTTTGTAACGCAGAACCCCACCGATATACCCGACAGCATACTGGGCCAGCTGGGCAACCGTGTGCAGCATGCGCTGCGCGCCTATACCCCCAAGGACCAGAAGGCTGTGCGCTCCGCCGCCGATACCTTCCGTGCCAACCCGTCGTTCAAGACCGACGAGGCCATCACCGAGCTGGAGACCGGCGAGGCGCTGGTGAGCTTCCTCGACGAGAAGGGTGCACCCTGCGTGGTGCAGCGTGCCAAGATACTCTTCCCGCTGAGTCAGATTGGCGCCATAACGCCCGAGCAGCGCAGCGCCATCGTGCGCTCGAGCCGCATCTATGGCAAGTATGACACGATGGTGGACCGTGAGAGTGCCTTCGAGGTGCTCATCAAGGAGGCCGAGGAGAATGCCGTTGTGGAGCAGGAAGAGGCTCCCGTGGTGCAGCCCAAGGGTGGCAAGGCCGCCCCCGTCGAGACGGCTCCCAAGAAGAAGAGCGGCATAGGCAGCAAACTGCTGAAGGCGGCCCTCACCGCCGTGACAGCCACCTTGGCCACAGCCGCCGGCACCGCCGTGAGCGACGCCGTGAGCGGCAAGAAGACCAAGAGCAAGACCAGCATGGGGCAGAAGATTGTGAAGAACACTACGTCGAGCCTCACGCGGACGCTGACACGGGATATATTGGGGAATTTGATTAAGTAGGGGAGAAGAGTGGCCTCCGGCCGACCCATATCCCACGCCAGGCAACGCCTCTGGCGAAAAATTCGAGTAATTCGCCAGTAATTGACCGGCTCCCGCCCTTAATTCGTATAATTTGCGTAATTCGCCGTTCCACTGGCCACTAGCCACTGTCCACTGTCCACTGGCCTCAAAATCTCAAGAAAATCTACTAGAAAATATTTACAGTGGTCAGTGGTCAGCCACTTCTTTTTGGGGGGGAGTTTTGGCCGGCAAACAGTTTACAAAGAATAAATTTCGTACAGTAAAACGATATTTTTTCTTTTAACTGTACGAAATTTTGTATTGCAACGGCTATTTCCTGCAGCTTGCCGACATGATACGGTACGACTGATTGTTATTAGATATGTAAATAAGCGCCGCGGGCCAACCCCGCGGCGCTTTTTTGTTTGCTAACGCCCGCCCCATAATTCGAGTAATTATTCGCTAGATTTGATTTTATTCAGCGGTGCTGACTCGCTTTATTCTTTTTATTTCAATGGTGCTATTCGCTGTATTGTCTCTGATTCAAAGGTGCTCATGGGCATACCACGCAGGCTTACCACATCACCCTTTCTGGGGTCGCCAAAAATCAACCGGCTCCCGCCCCACTGACCACTATCCACTGTCCACTGACCACTGACCACTGGCCACTAGCCACTGACCACTATTTCTTCTCCTTCATTCGCAGCATCACGCTGCCGTGGCTCTGCCAGGCGGCTATCAGCTTGCGGTAGTTGGCGTAGTCGCTCACGGGCACCAGGCTCTTCTCGAGCTTCAGCTTGCGCACGACCTTGAGCTTGTTGCCGCTCTGCTTCACGGTCACCTGCATGGAACCCACGCCGTCGAACGACAGCTTGTCGTTGACGCCGCCCATGAGCTTCATGCCCTTCGGCAGGATGTAGGTGTCGGTCTGTGCCAGGTCGCAGGCACCGCTCTGCAGGGGCGTGGTGCGCGTGAGGGCGAGGCTGCGGGCTCTCACCGCCGGCTCGCCGGCGAGGGGGGCGAGACTGAGGCTATAGAAGCCGTCTTGCAGGGTGTCGAAGTCTGCCTCGGGGCTGTTGTCGGCCTTGAGGGTCGCCACCTCGTCATGTGCTTCGCCATAGAGCTGTATGGGAGCTTTGCTGCGTATGGAGAGACGGTATTCGAGGGTGTCGATGATGACGCTCACCATGTCCATGCTCTCGCCGCTGACGAAGGCTCGGTAGCCCTCGTTGACAAGGATGGCGGCCAGCAGGGCGGCCTTGTCGGCAGCGGTGCCGCAGCCGGTGTTCCATGTTACGGTCGGCGAGGCGACGGTATATCCGAGGTGGCTGGGGTCGATATCGTTGAGGTGTATGTTGTCAACGACATAGTTGCGCATGGCGCACACCTGCTCTTTTACGCCACCTTTGCCCTGCACCTTGCCCATGGCGTCGGAGGCTTCGGTGAAGGTCTGGTCGCCTTCGGGAGTGTTGAACTGCGGTGTGCCGTTGAAGATGCGGAGCACGGGGATGTAGTCGGCAGGCATGTAAGGCTCGCGCGGTGCCTGCTGCAGGTTCTTGAAGGTGTAGTGGAGCACGCGGCTGTTGTTGTCGGTGTTGATAGACACGCTGCGTGTCACGTCCTTGTCGTCCATCTGCAGGTTCTGTGAGCCGTCGATGGCGTAGCTGAGGTTCATGCCGTCGTCGTAGTTGACGACAGCCTCAAGAGTCTCTACCGGACACTCGCGCCACAGCGGTATCCTTGCATTGAGGGTGTTGTGTTTGCGGTGTATGGTGTAGTCGACGACGATGGTGCAACCCAGCTCCATGCCGGTGTGCACCATAGCGAGTTCGCGCAGGTGGTTGAAGCGACCGCAGTCGGCACATTCCGACGGCAGCTGGTAGACGAAGGCGTTCTGTGGCATGTTGACGCGCGTGCCGTCTTTCTGTATGGTGTACACCTCGTTGACGGTGAGCTCTTCGATGTCGGGGTTGTAGACGACGAAGGTCTCGCCCTTGTCGGCGTAGGCTACGAGGGCGCGGTTGCGGAGTATCTGCACCTCGTGGCGGTAGTGGTAGTCGGTGGTGCCGTCGGCGTTGACGGTCCACTCATAGCGCAGCAGCTTGTAGACGGCGTCGGGCTGCTGGGCGGTGGCGGTGGTGCCTATAAGGATTGCTATTGCTGCAAAAAGTATCTTTTTCATGGCTTTATTTCGTTAAGATTACCGGGGTTTGTGACACTTTTATCTGGTTCATGGCGCTGGCGCGGAAGGGCATCCAGTCGTCGGCATCGTAGACACGTTTGCCGAAGAACATGCTTTCACCGAAGGTGAGCTTGTTGCCCTCCATCTGGAAGCCGCAGCCGAAGCTGGCAGCGGGGTCGGCGATGCCGTCGACCATCGGGTAGTGGAACTGCGAGTATTCGTAGGGCAGTGTGATGGTCTCCTGTATCTGGATGAGGCGCGAGCAGCGGTCGCTGAAGGGCTGCTGACGGGTCTCCTTGCTGAAGTCGAAGTAGAGGTGGCTCATGGCGCGGCTGTAGAAGTTGCGCGCGGTGAGGGGGATGAACTCTATGACGTCCTTCTCCACGATGGCGAAGTGGGGGATGCGGTACTTATAGGTGATGCTGACGGGCTGCTCGAGGTAGCGGTCGGGGTCGGTGTGCTGTATGTCGATGATTTCTGCCGTGGGAGCAATCTTGAGCAGTTCCAGCTCGAGGTTGCGGCGCCACTCGCTCTGGCGGGCGCTGAAGACACCGCGCACCGAGGCGTCGCTCTGGCCCTCGGCGGTGATGCTTATGGTGCCTGTGAGGGTGCCGTCCTTGTCGATGCTGCTCTCACCGCTGATGCGTATGTAGTGGTTCTCGGCAGGCGAGATGGGGGTTTCCATGAGGTCGCAGCCTTCGGCGGTGCCGATGAGGTAGCCCTGCTGCTGCTCGGCGCTGCTCCAGAGTTCTCTGACGTTGGGCACCCATGTGGGGTCGAGCATACGGAAGGAGCCGTCGCGCAGCTGCACGGCGCAGACGCTGTGGTTGAACTGGTCGGCGGGTATGCGGTCGATGCGTTCGCCCGCCATAGTCATGGCTGCGTAGGCCTTGAAGCCGGCGGCACGCAGGAAACCTATCAGCGTTGAGGCTTTGTCCTTGCATACGCCGCAGCGGTCTGTCATGTTCATCTCCTGGTTGTGCAGGGTGAAGCCTTCGCCTACGCCCATCGAGATGCCGGCGTAGCGGATGTTGTCGGCCACCCAGTGGGTGAGGCGGCTGATGCTGTCCATCTCGTCCTTGGCGCCACGCAGCAGCTCGTTGACCTTCTTCTGCACAGCTGGGGTGGGCTTGAAGCTGCCGTAGCTCTCGTTGACGCC
Organism: uncultured Bacteroidales bacterium; assembly: GCA_900318275.1. Classification (GTDB taxonomy): domain Bacteria; phylum Bacteroidota; class Bacteroidia; order Bacteroidales; family P3; genus Colimorpha. Next base: position 7,541 of record ONJY01000037.1, read on the forward strand.
ATAGAACCAGCGGCTCTTGGCCTGCCAGTCGGGACTGGTGCTGAGCAGCAGCTTGCACTGTATGTCGTTGTTGGCCAGTGTGCGCGGCTCGCGCTTGAGCGGCATGATGTCCTTGCCCTCGAAGGTATAGAGCGTGCGGCCCTCTTCCTCGGCAGCGGTAGTCGTCACCTTCAGCTCACCGTTGTATACTTTATATTGCAGTTTCTTGCTGTTGAGGATATTCACCTGGTACACCTTGCTCTCCACTGGCTGGTCGCTCCAGAAGGGCACGATGTCGTAGAAGTGTCCGCGCATAGGCGGTACATAGCGGTCGTCGCTCTCGGGCAGGGCGGCGAAGGTGCCGTTGAGACTTGGTAGCTCGGCGACCGAAGTGGAGCCAAGGTCCACCTGGGCTACCTCGTCAGTCAGCAGGGCATAGGTGTAGCCTTTCTTGTAGGTGCACACCTCCAGCTTGTCGCCGGGGTCCATGTGGCCTACCTCCACCATCTTCTGACTGGCACCCCAGTATATCATGCGGGCGGGGGCTACGTAGTCATACACTGTGGCGTTGCTTTCGCGGCCGGGCCACACCAGCGTGTCGGTGCCGCCACCGATGCGGTGCACCAGCACATGTGTGATGTCGCAGTAGGCCGACAGGGGGTCATAGTCGATCTTCACGGTGCTCCACTGCGAGCAGCCTTTGTACGAGTACATCTCTATAAGCCTGTGTGTCTGCACATGGCTCAGGCCCGACTCTTCCATGTACACTCCCGTGGAGTCGTACAGCGTCACCGTGTTCATGCCGGCATATTTGCCCGGTATGGCGTGCTCCTGAGCCACCGCTGCGGTGGCCAAAAGTGCTGCCATTGTGAGTAATGCAAAGGTTTTCTTCATTATAATTGATGCTTTATTTCTTGTGCAAATATACACAAATTTCCTAATATATGAGGAATTATAAATAAAAAAAGGTGCCCCGGAATAATAATACGGGGCACCCTTCTTATGGCAAGGTGACGATTAGTCCACGTCGGCGCGGGCCATAGCGTCCTTGTAGTACTTCTGGTTGACGAAGACGTCCTGCTTGTAGGGGTTGATGTGACGCTTCTTCGAGACACAGATGATGTAGGTGAGGGCGATGATGTTGGTCACCAGTGCCAGAGCGCTGATGACGGTCATCATGGTGGGGTTGGCGGCAACGGTGTCAACTGTTGTGCCGACAGCGGCGGCTTCACCACCGGAGACGTCGTAGAGCTGCTTGATGGTCTCTACGCCATCGGGATACTGCACGGGCAGCACGGCCCAGCTGAACCACTGGCGGCCGTCTTTGAAGGTTTCCTGGAAGAGGGGGAACACCTGTGCGAACATGCACCAGATGGCCAGGGTGTTGGCGCGGTTCTGGATCCAGCCACCGCGGTTCCACAGCAGGGCAGCCACCGTGGGAGCCAGCAGCAGGGCGATGCCGCAGTACCAGCTGTGGGTGGGCAGACAGTTGTAGGTGTAGGCGAAGTTCCAGATGTCGTAGATGACGATGTAGACCCACGTCATGTCGGCCCAGATCATGTCTTTCTTGTCCTTGGAGGCATAGACATTCCACCAGGCGGTCATACAGAAGATGTTGAGGATACCGGCGAGACCGTTGAAGACATTGTGCCAGCCGCCGAAGAGCCACACGCCCTCGCTGCTGAGCCACCACTTGTTCCATCCCATGACGGCGCTCTCGAAGTCGGAGACAACGGCGATGAGGATGTTGATGGCGACGATGACGAAGGGGAAGGGCTTGAACCAGTGTTTGGCGCCGATGCCCCATTTGTACTTGATCATCATGAAGCCGATGCAGCCGGTGAGGGCGGCATAGAGCTTGGCATAGTGGAACCAGCCGTTCATGTAGATGTGGGTCTGGTTGTTCACAGCCCATTCGGCGCCGGAGCGTGCTCCGATGGCGATGGCCACGAAGTAGACGGTCAGCAGTACCGGGATGACGAAGAAGGTGATGGCTCCGCCCATCTTGGTGCGACGGGCAAATTCATTCCAGAGAATCAGACCTGCCAGTACGACAAGCAGCATTCCCCATTGTACGAGGGCGTCAGCCCCATAGACTTGGAAAAACATAATGTTGGTTTTTTGTTTGTGTTATTGTTTGATTGTTTGGGTTTTTCTTTCTTTGGCGAAGGCGTACACTACCCATACGGCAGTGAGGACGAGCGACATGGGGACGCCGACGGTCAGCATCTCGCGCAGCATCACTTCGGCGCCGCCGGCTTCGGTGAGGGCTGTGAAGAAGGGATAGCGCCATGTGACTTCGCCGTTTATGATGTGGTCGACGACAAGCATCACGGTGCCGCCCCAGAGCATCTTCTCCAATGCCGGCACATGACGCATCAGGGTCGTAGCCCCTGTCGCCTCGATTTTTTTAGCGTTAAGTTTGCGATAGGCAGTGGTGGCTATCGCCTGGGTCATGGGTACTATAAAACAAGACATAGTTGTTGATGTTTAAAGATTATACTTTTATCTCGCGTATCTCCACTTCGTTGCCACGGAGCAGCCAGGTGTCGCCGCTGCCGCAATGTGGACATGTGCGGCCGTGGGCGACAGTGGGATATTCACTTTTGCATTGGTCACACCATGTGACGGCGGGTATGGTGTTCACCTCCAGTCCGCAACCTTGCAGCATGGGCTCCTTGTCGGCAGCCCAGCGCCAGCAGTCGCTGAGCAGGTGCGGCACAACGGTAGATACTTCGCCGATGTCCATAACCACGGAGGCCACATGTTCCACATGGTTGGCTTCCGCTACCTGCTTCACGTCGCGTATGATGTAGAATACTATGCCCAACTCGTGCATCAGTCTTTCTTGCTGAAGATGATTTTACCGGTGCGTTTTATCATGTAGGGTAGTATGCCGCTGAATTTATCCTCTGAGGTGCGCATGATGCTGGCTTCAGGATGCTCACGGAAGAGGTGGATGGCATCGAAGGCACACTTGGTGGTGCAGATGCCGCAGCCTATGCAGCGGTTCTCGTCAACTACCGAAGCACCGCAGGAGAGGCATCGCGAGGTCTCGGTGCGCACCTGCTCCTCGGTGAGGGTCTTCATATACTCGCGGAACTTGTCGGGCTGCTCGGTGACGCCTTCCTCCTGACGTGAGGCATTGTCGTAGCTCTCTACCTGTATGTCATCTTTGTTCAGCTCAATGAAGTCGCGGCGGTTGCGCCCGATGGTCATGTGGCCATGCTGCACGTAGCGGTGCAGACTTTCGACGGCCTCATGGCCGGCGGCTATGGCGTCGATGGCGAATTTGGGCCCGCTGTAGCAGTCGCCACCCACGAAGATGTCAGGTTCGGCCGTCTGGTAGGTGAGTTTGTCGGCCATCGGATATACGCCACGTGTAAACTCTACCTTGGTGTCTTTCAGCAGGTCGTTCAGCACCACCGTCTGGCCAATGGCGAAGATGACCATGTCGGCATCGATGGTGATGGTGTTGTTCTCGTCATACTTTGGCGCGAAGCGGTGCTGCTCGTCGAACACGGAGATGCATTTCTTGAAGACAATGCCGCTGACACTACCTTCGCCGAGTACCTCTTTGGGACCCCAGCCGGGGTTTATCGACACACCGTCCTCACGGGCTTCGCGGCGCTCTTCCAGCGATGCCGGCATGATGTCCTCGGTCTCCAGAGAGAGCATGGTGACTTCTGCTGCACCGCTTCGTTTGGCCACACGGGCCGCATCGATGGCTACGTTGCCACCACCCACGACGACTACCTTGCCGTTCACTTTCATGTCTCCGCAATTGGCGGCATGCAGGAAGTCGATGGCTGTGGTGACGCCGGTGAGGGTCTCTCCCGGGATGCCAGGCAGGCGGCCTCCTTGGCAGCCGATGGCCACATAGAAGCCTTTATATCCATCCGCGCGTAGCTGCTGCAGGGTGATGTCCTTGCCCACCTCCACGCCGGTACGTATCTCCACGCCTATCTCGCGCATGATGTCAATCTCGGCCTTGATGACGGCCTTGTCCAGTTTGTACGACGGGATGCCGTATTGAAGCATGCCGCCGGGGATGGCGTTCTTCTCGAATACCGTGGGACGATAGCCCATAGTGGCGAGATAATAGGCGCAGCTCAAGCCCGCAGGGCCACCGCCGATAATGGCAATCTTCTCGTCCCAACGTTTGAGGACGCTCGACGCAATATTGATTTCCGGCACGAAGCGGTGCTCTGCATGCAGGTCCTGTTCGGCGATGAATTTCTTCACGGCGTCGATGGCTATGGGCTTGTCAATGGTGCCGCGGGTGCAGGCGTCCTCACAGCGGCGGTTGCAGACACGGCCGCAGACGGCGGGGAACGGGTTCTCACGTTTGATGAGCTCCAATGCCTCGCGGTATTTCCCTTCGGCGGCTTTCTTCAGGTAACCCTGCACGGCTATATGCGCCGGACAGGCGGTCTTGCATGGCGCAGTGCCCGTGGGGTAGCAGTTGATACGGTTCTTGTCGCGGTAGTCCTCGTCCCATTTATGCGGACCCCATTTCTTTGCGTCGGGCAGCTCCTGCTTGGGATAAGTCTGCTCGCCGTGCTTGGTGCATAGCTTTTGTCCCAGACGGACGGCTCCGGCGGGACAGTATTCCACACAGCGGCCGCAGGCTACGCAATTCTTAGGATCTACTTTGGCCACATAGGCGCTACGGCTCATGTTGGGTGTGTTGAAGAGCTGCGATGTGCGCAGGGCGTTGCATATCTTGACATTGCAGTTGCAGATGGCAAATATCTTGCCTTCGCCGTCGATATTGGTCACCTGGTGTACAAAGCCGTTGTCCTCGGCAATCTTAAGGATATTGATGGCCTCATCGTAGGTGATGGCATGTCCGCGTTTGGTCTCTATCAGGTAGTCGGCCATGTCGCCCACGCCGATACACCAGTCGCGATAGTCGTCGGCGCAGCCTTCGTCGAGTTTCTTGCGTCCGTAGCGGCAAGAGCAGATGCCGACGGCAAGATGTCCCTCGTAGCGTTTAAGCCAGTAGGAGATATGCTCTATGTCGGCAGTCTCATTCTCCATGGATATTGCTTTCTCCACGGGGATGACATGCATGCCTATGCCGCTGCCGCCCATAGGTACCATGGGTGTGATCTTCTCCAACGGCAGGAAAGTCATACGCTCAAAGAACATCGCCAGCTCTGGATGCTTGTCCATCAGCTCTACGTTCATATTGGTGTACTCGGCGCTGCCAGGGACGAACATCGGCACCCAGTATTCGCGGTCTTTACGCTCGAAGGTGGTGCCCGGCACAGGACCGTCCTTGGTGTAGTGGTCGCCGTAGTCGTACTCCAGCATGCCGAAGTAAGCCAGCTTGTCCAGCAAGGCGTCGAAGCCTTCTTCCGTCGATGCGTAGTGTTTCTGGCGGTTCAGCTCATGCAGCTGGTTGCGCGTCCAGTGTTTACGCACCTTGAACGGATTGCCGGGAAGCATGTCCAGCAGCAGGTCCAGCGAGGCTTCGCGGGTGATTGCGTCCATCTCATCCTCGAAGATACAGGCCAAGCCCCAGTATTCGGGAGCCTCGGTGGTCATCTTTATCTTTCCGGGAATGCGGTCTGTGATGTGGCGCACCAGCTTTATCAGCTTGGGGTTGGGGTTTTTGTCTCCAAAATGTTTGGGGACAAACTTATTTGACATCTCTGGCATATCTCTTTATTCTTTGTTTATTTTTGTTTCCAGTTGTTGACCTCATCTTTCAGCCACTGTACAAAGGCATCCACACCTTCGCCAGTCTTGGCGCAGATGGGTATGACCTGTGCCTTGGGGTTACGCTCATGTATGTACTTCTTGCACCTCTCCAGGCTGAAGTCAAAATATGGCATCACATCTGTCTTGTTGATAAGCACCACGTCGCAGACGGAGAACATCAATGGGTATTTGAGAGGTTTGTCGTCACCTTCAGGCACGGAGAGTATCATGGCGTTGCGTACAGCGCCTGTGTCGAACTCGGCGGGGCATACAAGGTTGCCCACATTCTCCAATATCACGAGGTCGGTGGCGTTTAGGTCAAGGGCATCCAGTCCTTGGCGGGTCATCTCGGCGTCGAGGTGACACATGCCTCCAGTGTGCAGCTGTATCGACTCCACTCCGGTGGCCTCTCTCATCTTCCGGGCGTCGACATCGCTGTCTATGTCGGCCTCCATCACACCGATGCTCATGCTCTCTTTCATCCGGTTGATTGTCTGTATGAGCGTCGTGGTCTTGCCGCTGCCGGGAGCCGACATGAGGTTCAGCAGAAACACTCCTTTCTCTTTGAGCTCCTTACGCAGGGCATCGGCGTCGCTGTCGTTGTCGGCGAAGACACTCTTCTTAATCTCAATCACTCGTAGTGCGTCCATATTGTTTTCTTTGAAAGAACTGCGTGCAAAGATACAAAATAAAAACGGAATGGCAAGAATTATTTTTCTTTGTGGTGGAAAAAACAAAAGAGCACCTTTTCAGTGCTCTTTGTTGTCCTACCTGAACAACAAAACATGGTTAATAATCAATCACTTAAAAATCAAAATCCTTGTTTTTGGTCACATTTTAGTCACATAACCTCATTTTTTGCTATTTTTAACAATAATTTAACATTTCACAAACTTATCTCACTATCTCATTTTGTAGTTTTTCGTGTTTGATTTCGCAAAAATCTACGTTTTCAATCCGTTAAAATACCAATATAACAAATTACGCTCTAATTTTCAATACGTTAAATCTATCTCCGGCCTCATGCATCGCCACGGGCAGCGCATCGGCTCGCCACGGGCAGGAGATTGACTACCTCCGGCCTCATACACCGCAACGGGCAGCGCATCGGCTCGCCACGGGCAGGACTGGCTACCTACGGCCACATACACCGCCACGGGCAGGAAATTGACCACCTCCGGCCTCATACACCGCAACGGGCAGCACTGGCTACCTATGGCCACATATACGCACCACGGGCAGCGCATCGGCTCGCCACGGGCAGG
>ONJY01000001.1 GCA_900318275.1 uncultured Bacteroidales bacterium
CCTCTCAGCTCCCCTAGACATCGTCGGCTTGGTGGGCCGTTGCCCCGCCAACTACCTAATGTCACGCATGCCCATCTTGTACCACCGAAGCTTTAGTTGGAGAAACATGCGAATCTCCAACACCATGGGATATTAGTGGAATTTTCACTCCGTTATCCCCCTGTACAAGGTAGGTTGCATACGCGTTACGCACCCGTGCGCCGGTCGTCGCCAGTGTATTGCTACACCGCGTTACCCCTCGACTTGCATGTGTTAAGCCTGCCGCTAGCGTTCATCCTGAGCCAGGATCAAACTCTTCATTGTAAGAATTGTTTCGTTTTACCTTTTGACTCGTCTCGTGTCGCACACATATCTATATATGTATGCCGACACACGCTATCTCTTTCTTCTCATCAATAATTTCATCCTCACACCCATTTAACATGAATAACAGCATCTTGCATACCAAAATATTTTTTGCAACCATAGCAAAACCGCGTTGCACAATGCTATCTAAAGGCCCTTTCCTGCACAAAAATTGCCCTCTTTCCGGCAAAAACGGCCAAAAAGAGGGCAATATCTGTGCAATTAACTAATTACCTTTTATTTACATGCAAAGTTCAGCGTATCACAATCTCGTCGGTGAAGAGATAGGAGGGCTGGCCGGGAGCGGGATGCCACGAGGGGAGCGGCCCTGGGTTGGGAACGACGACCCTTATAAGTTGATAATTGACAGTTGATAATTGAAAGTTTAGAGGAACCGCATAGTTCTTCAAGCGCATGCCGGTCTCGCGGGGATCCATGCCGAAGTGCTTGTCGGCGACCAAAGTCCATGTCTTGCCGTCGGCAGAGGCATATACTTTTATTTGCGTAGGGGCAAGTATCCAATCAAATGTGTTCTGCATGAAGCGCATGCTTACCTCGTGGACATCCATCGGCTTGCCGAAGTCTATGGTGGCGTCGATGCTGTCGCCCCAGTAGCCTTGCCAGTGGCCGTCGGCGTAGGTGGTGTTGGAGCCGAGCTGTCCGTCGACGAGGGCTTTCTCGCCGCCACCACTATAAATAGATTTATAGGTGGCAAACGGAGTATTGAGGGTTATCTTGGCACCCATGCCGGGATGCGAAAGGAGGTACTGCTCGGAGATAACGCCTTCGCCATACTTGTTATAGCAGATGGCCTTGATGGTGGCCGAGCGCTCCAACGGGAAGGGGCCTTCGTATTTGGTCGAGGAGGCGGTGGGCTCGGAGCCGTCGAGGGTGTAGTATATTGGCTTTTTGCTGGAAATGGTGCGGAGTTGCACCATCGGGGTAAACTGGTCACTCGGAGGAAGAACCTTCATGAAGACATGACGGTCGAGTTCCAGCACCTCGCGTGCGAAGTCGTCGTAGCGGTTGCAGACGATATAACGCTCGTACTCGCCGTTCTCCTGGTCCCATAGGCGAAGATATTCGCGCTTGAGGTCGGTGAGAAACAGCCAGTACTGGCCTTTCATCATCTTCAACCTTTCCTTCATGGTTTCATCCTTGCCCTCCAACTGGTGGTAAATCATCTTCCGCAGTATCGACTTGAACACCGTCTGCCTTATGCGCATCAGGGCGTAGTGGGCATGAGGGTTGGCAGCCGAGTCAATCTCCTTGTCCAACTTCATCACCTTCTTTATCACCTTGTCGCAGCGGTCGCTCATGGCGTCGCTGATGTTGTCGGGGTTGAAGTTGAGCAGCGGCTCCATCAACACCGCCGAAGTGTACCAGTCGGCAATGTCGGGGTCGCTCTCCAACGCCCCCATCTCGTAGAGTTGCTGTGTATTGGGTGCTGTGGGTTGAATGGGGCTAATGGGAAAGGTCGGGTTATTGGCAGCACCATAGAATAGGCGTTCGAAGTTTTGATTGAACTGTTTTTCGCGGCGGGAGAACTCTTCAGGGTCGTCGGTGCGGATGGGGTTCCAGGCCATTTCTGCACTCCAGAAGAGGCCGTGCCAGCAGTTGTCGAAGAGGGCTTCTCCGTTGTCGTCCCAGCAGGTGTTCATCAATCCTTCGGCGCCGTTGCGATAACCGTCACGAGCCAGATTGGCAATATTCTTCATGTAGCGCTGCGGAGCAGGAATCATGTTGCTGCTGTGGCTCAGCGAGGGGGCTACCCAAAAGGGAGTGCCGTTGTCTTTGAAGGGTTTAATCAGATGGTCATAACTGTCGAGCGGCTCGTAGGCCCACATGATGTAGACCATGTCCTTGGGCAGCTGGCGCATCATCGCGGGATTCTTGGCAACAATGTCGCCCCACATGGCCACACGGGGATTGCCCTGCTCATTGACCATCTCATAGCAGCGGTTGATGAAGTTGACATAAACTTGGTCGGCACCCAGGCTGTCCACCAGTTTCTTGGCGCGGCCAGTGCCGAGTTGTTCGGTCTCGTCGCAGTTGATGATGAAGAAGGGCGGCCTGGTGTCCAGGCTGACATTAAAGCGGTCGTATGCTGCCTTGATACGCTTGCGCAGGAAGTCGTAGGTAGCCTCATTGCTTGGGTCAAAGTTGGCCTTGCTGTCCATCATATATTGATAGAACGGCACACGCAACGTCTTCTCGGCGTGGGCGAAGAGCTGCAGGTTGATGACCTCGTCGGGGTGCGGCTTGCAGTCGGCAAGGTAGGCGGGAGCCAGGTCGGGGAACTCCGGCTGGTAGAGCGTGTGCTCGGTGTAGTAGTTGCAGAAGTTGTACTTCAGCGCGTGGAGCCGTTGCCATTGCTTCTTGCGGAAGGCCTGGTGCGGCACAGGTCCGCGGCTCTGGTCGTCCATCCATCCGCGCCAGCGGTAGGCCGGCCAGTCGGTAATGGTGCAGCACGGCACCTTGCCGCCATAGATCTGCTGCAGCTGCGCCAACGTCAGGCGAGCATTGCGCAAGCCCTCTTCACCCACATAGAGCACCGTCACCTTTCTGCGCTCGACGACGAGCTGATAGGCCTGGTCGAGGTTAGCCTCCACCGGCAGCGTGTCGACACGCTTTTCATTGACTCTCAATCCGTCACCCTTAACCCTTAACCATTCACCATCAACCTCCACCCTCTGCGGCGTGGGTATCAGGCCGAGATTAACCTGCTCCTGTGCTGCAGCGCCCAGCGCCAAGGCCAGCAGCAATGCCACCACTGTACGTTTCATATCTATGATAATTCGTTCTTGTTGGTCACCGACGCGTGGTCACCGCGGTCCACCACCGTCTCGTAGCCTATGCGGCGTATGCGCTGCTCGGTGCAGGCGCGGCATTCCGCCGACTCCTCGCCGGTGCATATCTTGTTGTCGTAGATGGAGTAGTCCTTGCGGTGGTCGCGCGGCGAGAGGTTGGGCATCACCACGTTGGCGCCGAACAGGATGCCCTGCTCGCGGCCCTGCGGGTGCAGAGTGCCGAGGGCTGTGGTCGCCGGCAGCAGCACGTCGGGCAGCAACAGTCTGATGATGGCCAGCAGCCTCAGTGTGTACTGCACACTACCCTTGGGCTCGTCGGCGAAAGGGGTGTCGTGGGCCGGTATGAAGGGGCCTATGCCCACCATCTGCGGCCTGAAGCGGCGCAAGAACTGCAGGTCGGCGAGCAGCGTGTCGAAGGTCTGGTGGGGCGAACCCACCATGAAGCCGCAACCCACCTGGTAGCCTATCTCCTTGAGGGCCTGCAGGCAATCCATGCGGTGCCGCCACGACATATCGGCCGGGTGCAGACGGGCGTAGTGCGCCGCGTCGGCGGTCTCGTGGCGCAGCAGGTAGCGGTTGGCGCCGGCGTCGAAGAGAGCCTGATAGCTCTCGCGGCTGCGTTCGCCGAGCGAGAGGGTGATTGCGCAGTCGGGGTAGCGCTGCCGCACCGTCGCCACGATGCGACACATGCGCTCGTCGGTAAACCAGCCGTCCTCGCCGCCCTGCATCACGAAGGTGCGGAAGCCCAGACGGTAGCCGGTATCGCAGCAGTCGTATATCTGTTCCTCGGTCAGGCGGTAGCGCACGGCTGTGCGGTTGCTGCGCCGCAGGCCGCAATAGAGGCAGTCGTTCTTGCAGTGGCTTGTGAGCTCTATGAGGCCGCGCATGAAGATGCGCTTGCCGTAGACCCCGTCGGCCACGCCGCGCGCCGTGCTCCGCAGCTGCTCCACCAGCGCCTTGTCGCCGGTGGTCAGCAGCTGCTCCAGCTCTTCGCGCCCGATGTCGCGCGATGCGCGTATGTGTTCAACAATATCCACTTATCGGCCCAGCTTGAATTCCTTCTTTATAGCATCGACCATATCGGTCTTCTCCCAGCCGAAGAACTGCACCTTCTTGCGGTGCTTGCGGCCGGCGGCGTCGTAGACGGTGACGTAGTCCTCGTAGGGGTCACGGCCCATGTGGCCATAGGCGGCGGTGGGACGGAAGATGGGGTTCTTCAGCCCGAAGCGCTCCACGATGGCGTAGGGGCGCAGGTCGAAGAGACGCTTCACGCGGGCGGCTATCTCGCCGTCGCTCATCTTCACCTTGGCGGTACCGTAAGTGTTGAGATAGAGGCCCACAGGCTCGGCCACGCCGATGGCGTAGGCCACCTGGACGAGGGCTTCGTCGCAGAGGCCTGCGGCCACGAGGTTTTTGGCGATGTGGCGTGTGGCGTAGGCCGCCGAGCGGTCGACCTTGCTGGCATCTTTGCCGCTGAAGGCGCCGCCGCCGTGGGCACCGCGACCGCCGTAGGTGTCGACGATGATCTTGCGGCCGGTGAGGCCGGTGTCGCCGTGTGGGCCGCCGATGACGAACTTGCCCGTGGGGTTGACGAACAGCTTGACATCTTTGCCGAAGAGCTTCTGCGTGGCCTTGGGCAGACGTTTCACCACACGCGGCAGCAGTATCTTCTCCACGTCGGCGCGTATCTGTTTCTGCTCCACATCGGGGTCGTGCTGGGTGCTGACGACGATGGTGTCTATGCGCTCGGGCTTGCCGGAGTCGCTGTACTGCACGGTCACCTGGCTCTTGGCGTCGGGGCGCAAATACTTCATCTGCTTGCCCTCGCGGCGTATCTTGCCGAGCTCGATGAGGATGACGTGGGCCAGACAGATGGGCAGCGGCATCAGCTCGTCGGTCTCGCGGCAGGCGTAACCGAACATCATGCCTTGGTCGCCAGCGCCTTGGTTCTTCTTCTCCTTGCGGCTGACGCCCTGATTAATATCGGCACTTTGCTCATGGATGGCGCTAAGCACGCCGCAGCTCTCGGCCTCGAACTTGTACTCGCCCTTGGTGTAGCCAATCTGGCGGATGACGTCGCGCACGGTGCCCTGCACGTCGACCCAGCCGTTGGTGGTCACCTCGCCGCTGACGACGGCCAGGCCGGTTGTCACCAGCGTCTCGCAGGCCACATGGCTCTCGGGGTCGTGACGGAGGAATTCGTCCAACAATGCGTCGGAAATCTGGTCGGCCACCTTGTCGGGATGGCCCTCGGAAACACTTTCTGAAGTGAAAAAATAGCTCATTTACGTTACTTTTAACTGTTAATATTTTGTTTTAACAGTGAAAAGAAGTGTACTGAAATCGCCGTTGAATTAACGCTTTAGCATTTTTTCTCGTGGTTGCAATCATTACAAATCTATCCACATTTGCGACTGCAAAGATACGACAATTCCGCGACATGCAGGAGGAAAAGTTCTATATATTTTTTCAACAGGTGTTCATCGATGCGGTCTTCATGCGGTCTTGTAGCCGTCTTGTAGCCGTTTTGTAGCCGTTTTGTATCAAATTATGTTAATTTAACACTTGTCGGCTTCTTCGTCCGGTTGACGGTTGGGTAAAAATAGAAAACACTGGCAACCAAAAGGGTGCATGCCGAGGGTGTGTTAAAAATAGATAAAAGTCTTTGCGTATAAAAAAGTTTTTGTTACCTTTGCAAATGAATAAAACCGCCCAAAGCGGGGCTTTATTAATATAATATACGGAGAATAAGAATATTAGAACAACCCGGAAACATTGAAAGAAATCAGACGTAACCGACGTGCAGAACAGAGATAAAAATTAAGGATACAAAATAGAAAACACATGTCAAACAAATTCAATATTAACCAACAAAAACAAAACATCATGCAAAAGTTTCTACGAACTTTGATGCTTGTGGCGCTATTGCTGCCATTCGCATCGCAGGCGCAGACCTTGACAGTGTGTGACGGAACGGTTAACAACCAGTATATACCCTTCGACGGGTATAACGCTGACGCCGCCCAGCACAACCAGATGATCTACCCTGCAAGTGAGTTGACCGACATGAGCGGTCAGGCCATCATGCAGATGGTGTTCTACATTGACCCGAGCGCCAGCAACGGTGGCAACACCGCTGCCAGCCGATTGGGCACGTGGACCGTCTCGCTCGGCGAAACCACAGCGACCACATTGAGCGCGCTGGACAACACCACCACGCTCACGCAGGTCTATCAGGGCTACTTCGATTGCTCGACTGGCACACTGACCATCGAGTTCGACCAGGCCTACCTGTACAACGGCGGCAACCTGCTGGTTGACCTCAACCACGCCGCTGCCAGCTGGAACCGCTGGTACTTCCTCGGAGTAACCACCACCGACGACGTGGCGTACAACAGCAACGATGGTGACTCCTACAGTTTCCTGCCTAAGTGCACCTTCACTTACGGCGCTGCCCCCACCTGCTTCAAGGTATCCGACCTGGCTATCGATGCCACGCAGACCACCAACAGCAGCCTGACGCTGACCTGGGCCGACGCCCTTAACACCGGCGCAACCTACAGCGTTTATGACGCCACCCCGACCGACACCACCCTTGTGGCGGCCAACATCAACGGCACTACCTACACTGTCACTGGCCTTAACGCCAACACCATTTACACCTTTGTCGTGATGACTGACTGCGGCGGTGGCGATGTCACCGGATATTCTCTTCCCGTCAGTGGCCGTACCGCCTGCGATGCAACCACCGCAATACCCTTTATCGAGAACTTCGGTGGATATGGCACGGTGCCCACTTCTCCCGCCTCGGGTCCTGCTGTACTCCCTGCCTGCTGGTTCTATGCCAGCAACGGCACCAACACAGCAGAGACGGCCTCCAGCAGCTACTACGGCGGCCTTATCCAGTATGGCTACACCTCTTCCTACGGCTGCTTGGTCGCCAACGACCCGTACCTGTGCCTGCCCATACAGGTCACAGGTTCAGCCGTCACCAGCCAGACCAACATCGGCTATGAGACTGCTCGCGGCAACACCAAGTATGCCGTTATGCCTGCCTTTGCCGAAGAGCTGAGCACCCTTCAGATTTCCTTCGACTATAAGATGAGCACCGCCTACAGCGCCACTGGCGCCGCCACGACGCTCGAACTCGGCTACGTCACCGGCGACGACACCTCCACTTTCGTGAGCATGGTGTCCTACCAGGCCGTCAGCTCCATTCAGAGTGTTGAGGAGCTAAGCCTCTCGACCTTGGCTGCCAACGCCCCCGACGGCGCCCGACTGGCCTTCAAGTTCTCCGGCACCCACAACGGCACCGCTACCTACAGCTACAGCACCGTTTACTGCGGTATTGACAACATAGCGGTCGAGGAGCTGCCCAACTGCTTCCACGTAACCAACCTGGCCGTCAGCGCCACCAGCTCCAGCAGCATCACGCTGACCTGGGCCGACGATGTCAACAGCAGCGCCACCTACACCGTTTCTGACGCTGAAGGCGTCATCGCCAGCGGCATCACCGGCACCACCTACACCGTTGAAAACCTCGACGCCAACACCGAGTACACCTTCAACGTTGTGGCCAACTGCTCGGCTACCGACGCTTCGGAGGCCGAGATGATCAGCGGCCGCACCGCCTGCATTGCCATGACCATCGACGCCAACAACCTCTTCAGCGAGAGCTTCGAAGGCACCGCCTTCCCGCCCGACTGCTGGAGCACAGCTCACACCGACATTGCCAGTGGCCGCACCGATGTTTGGCAGCGCCAGACCACTGCCGCCGACGTCCACACCGGCAGTGCCTCTGCCAAGCTGCCCGACATGCAGGCCGGCAACAAGGCCAACCTGGTGACCCCGCTGTTCGACATCGACGAGGCCAACGCCTACATGATATCCTTCTGGATGAGGCGCGTGAGCAGCACCAAGCCTAACGAGGGCGTCAAGGTGTGGGTCAACACCACCCCCGACACCATCGGCGGCACCCCGCTGATGCACATCCGCCGCGGCTTTGCCATGGGTGAGATCACCGAAACCGAGGCCGGCTGGTACAAGTATTCTGCAGTCATCCCCACCTCCGGCGAGGTGTATATCATATTTGAAGGTATCAGCGAATACGGCAACTACAGCTCCATCGACGACATAGCCATCGAGGTGGCTCCTTCGTGCCTGGCGGTCACCAACCTGGCTGTGGACAATGTCACCAGTGAGAGCGTCACGCTGTCCTGGGTCGACGCCAACAACACCGGCGCCACCTACAGTGTCTATACCGTTACCCCTGATGACACCACCCTCGTGGAAGACAACATCACCGGCACCACCTATACCGTTGAGAACCTTACCGCCAACACTCCCTATGTGTTCGGTGTGGCCGCCGACTGCGGCGGTGACCTGACTGAGATGGTAGTCGTGAACGCTCGCACTGCCTGCACCACCATTGTCATCGACAGCGAGAACCCCTACACCGAGAACTTCGACAGCTACAATGTCACTATTAGTAGTAGTTCTGCTCCCAGCGGCTACCCCAACCACGAGCAGCCGGGATGCTGGAGCTTCCTCAACATGAGCACCAGCTCCTCCACCTACCCCCAGGCCTTCATGACGGGCTACAGCAGCTATGCCGTCAGCGGCAACTGCCTCTTCTTCAAGAGCAGCAACACCACGCCGCTCTATGCCATACTGCCCGACTTCGAGGCCACCACGGCATTGCAGCTTCAGTTCAGCTATCGCAACGAGGGCGTGTCCGCCTACAACGGCACCATCCTGGTTGGTGTGATGTCCGATGCCAGCGATGCCACCACCTTTGTGGCTCTCGACTCCTGCGCACAGACCACCACAATAACCCCCGTTGAAGTCAACATACCCGCCGGCACCCTCGACAATGGCGCCCGCTTGGCATTCTGCTATCGTGGCGGTACCAACCAAAACTACTATGCCGCCATCGACAACGTGATTGTGCGCGAGGCTCCTGCCTGCCTGCACGTCGAGAACCTCGTTGTGAGCGACATCACCGCACATACCGCCACCCTGACCTGGGAAGGCGATGCCGACGGCTACACCATCTATGACATGAGCGACACCACGGTCTACGAGTATGCTACCGACACCACCGTCGAACTCTACGCCCTCAACAGCGAGACCGCCTACACCTTCGGCGTGACCTCCAACTGCGGCAGCGACGAGAGCGAGTTCGTGACCATCAGCTTCACCACTCTCATTTCTTGCCCGGCTCCCACCGGTCTGGCCGCCAGCCTGACCCCCGGCGACGGCACTGTGGCCACCCTCAACTGGCATGAGGCCGGCGAAGCCTCCGAGTGGCAGATCTGCCTCAACGGCGACATGGCCAACCTCATCGACGTCAGCGACTCCACCCACGACCTGACCAACCTCACCGCCGAACAGGCTATCACCGCCAAGGTGCGCGCCATCTGCGGTGCTGGTGACACCAGCGCCTGGAGTACCGAGATTACCTTCACTCCGACCAACGCCTACATGATCACTGTGAACGATGGCACCTCCACCAATAATTATGTACCTATATATGGTACGTACGTGGATGAGGGCATCAAGAGCCAGTTCATCATCCCGGCCAACGCACTCAACGCCATGCAGTATGGCACCATCAACTCGCTGACTTTCTATTCCAGCAATGCCAATGTGAACTGGGGTGCCGCCAGCTTCGCGGTCTACATGACCGAGACCAGCGAGACCACCGTCAACAGCCTGGCCCCCGTCAGCAACATGACCCAGGTCTACACCGGCAGCCTCTCAATTGTGAACAACGTTATGGAGTTCACCCTCACCACCCCCTACCAGTACATGGGTAGCAACCTTCTGATAGCCTTCGAGCAGCCCACGACGGGTACCTGGAGTGGCAGCCCCTGGTATGGCGTGAGCGCCACCGGCGCCTCGCAGGGCGGCTACGGCAGCAGCGTCAACCAGCAGAACTTCCTGCCCAAGACCACATTCGCCTACACTCCTGGCGAAGCACCCAGCTGCCCCGCTGTGAGCAACCTGACTGCCAGCAACGTCACCGCTGACGAAGCCACCCTCAGCTGGACTGGTGATGCCAGCAGCTACAACCTCTATGTTGTCAACGGTTCCGACACCACTCTCGTCCAGAATGTGAGCGGCACCACCATTACCCTCACCGGCCTCACCGCCATGACGAACTACATCTATGGCGTGTCGGCCGTCTGCACCAGCGACGAGAGCGACAAGCGCTTTGTCAACTTCACCACTGCCTGCGCCGCAGTCACACTGCCCTACACCGAGACCTTTACCGCCACCAGCGCCACACGCAACTGCTGGACTCTCGTGAGCAACAACACTGCAAACGTCGGCGGCAGCAACGGTATGGACTTCGTGACCGTCAGCGGACGCGACGTCATGCGCTTCAGCTCATATTCTTCTGCCAGCGACTACAACCAGTACGGCTTCTCGCCGCTGATGAACGTCAGCACCGACGCCACCAACCTGCAGGTCAAGGTGGTCTATGGCACCTATGGTACATCTGACCAGCTGTTCTTCGGCTACATCACTGCCACCGACACCGTGTGGGATCCCACTCCCTATAGCACCGAAGGCGGCTACAGTGCCAGCGACTGGCAGAGCCAGACCTTTGTGATTCCCGCCACCGCCACCCAGCTGGCTGTCCACTACTATGGCAACTACCAGTACTATGCTTGGGTCGACAGCGTCGTTGTCACCGAATTGACTGGCGACTACTGCTATCCCGTCAGCGCTCTGACCGTCGACAGCGCCACTACCACCAGCGTCAGCCTGAGCTGGACGAGCGATGCCACAAGCTTCACCGTGCTCGACATGGCTGACAGCAGCGTGATTGCCGCCAACGTGACCACCACCTCTTATGAGGTCACCGGCCTCACCGCTATGACCGCTTACACCTTCGGTGTTGTGGTTAACTGCGCCACCGGCAACAGCGACACCATGACCATCACGGCCAACACCGCTTGCGCCACCACCGCCATCAACCTGCCCTTCAATGAGGACTTCAGCGCCACCAGTAACACCCGCAACTGCTGGACCCTCATCGACGCCGACAATGACGGCTTAGGCTGGACTAACCAGATAGATTATACTGGAGACGCACAGGAATACATGATGTCTTACTCCTATGACAATGCCACCTACGAGGCTCTGACTCCCGACAACTGGATGATCAGCCCGAAACTGCACAGCAATGCCAACAGCACTGTTACCATGCAGTGGAAAGTAGCTTCTGCTACCAGCTATCCCGCTGAGCACTATGGTATCTATGTCTCCACCACCACTACCGACACCTCCGCCTTCACGATGGTGAACGAGTGGACCATTTCCAATGGTTCTGAAGAAGTGAAGACCCTCGACCTATCGGCCTATGCCGGTCAGGACATCTATGTGGCCTTCCGTCATCACAACTGCACCGACATGTATGTTCTCATGATTGACGACGTACAGGTGTACGAAGGCGCCTATGTGCCTGACACACTCAAGGTGACCTTCGCCACTGCCGATGCCACCATGGGTACCACCGACCCCGCCCCCGGCGTCTACAACTATATTGAGGGCGACACCATCTTCTTCGGCTCGCAGGCCAACAACGGCTACATCTTCCAGAAGTGGGTCATCGTTCAGGGCAACAACGCTCCGCAGGAACTTGGTCCCCAGTATGCCAACGGCTACTATGTACCGGCCTCCAGCTGGATGAGCTATGACAGCGTAAGCTTCACCGCTTACTTCGAGCCCGGTGTTCCCGACAGCGTCCAAGTGACCTACGCCGTGAACAATGACACAATGGGTACCATCACTCCTGCCGCCGGCACCTACAACGTCGTTGTGGGCAGCGCCGTCACCGCACAGGCAACTCCCAACACCGGCTATGAACTCACCGCTTGGGTGCTTGGCATCTACAACGCCACTGGCAGCCTGATCAATACCGACACCACCTTCGCCACCGACGCTGACTTCAGCAACCCCGTCAACTACGGTACGATACCGCAGAGCTTTGCTGACAACAACTACACCATCACCGTCACCGCACTGTTCGATGTCCAGAGCACACCGCAGCCTGTCACCGAGGCTACCATCGCCGCCAGCGACATCGTCTACTGGGTTGGTAGCGGTAACAACCAGATGGTCATGGCTGTCAACTGGGCCAATGCCGCCTACGCTTGGGGCGTCCGCTTCAACGGCAGCATCACCGTCCAGAACGCTCTCGACACCATAGCCGCCTACGACCCGCGCTTCAACTGGACTGTTGGCAGCTACGGCCTCGGCGACATTACCTTCGTTGAGGGTAACATCAACCTCGCCGGCGATACCACCAGTTACTGGGAGAGCAAGAACAACGGCGTCATAGATGCCGGTCTCGCTCAGACCCTCGCCAATGGCGACTTCGAGAAGTGGGCACAGCCCGTCGCCGGTGTTGTCACCGACAGCGTCGACTACGGTGGAGTTTACTATCCTATCTACACCTACCCGATGACCATCACCCCGATGTGGGCTCCGCAGGTCACCCCGACCAACCTCACCGTGACCTACGCCACCAACGATGCCAACCTGGGTACCACCAACCCGGCTCCCGGCACCTACACCTACGGTGCTAGCGATACCGTCTTCTTCAACGCCATCCCGACCACCGGCAACAGCTTCGTGGCTTGGATTATCGACTACAGCGACGGTACAGCCGACACTGTTGGTGCTCAGTACCAGTCCGGCTACTACTTCCTCGCTTCCACGATGATGGGCTATGGTATCACCAGCATGACCTTCACCGCCTACTTCCAGGCTGGCGTACCCACGCCCGACAGCGTCGCTGTGACCTACACCGTCAATGACGCCTCGATGGGTAGCATCAACCCGAACGGTGTTGTCATGACCGCCGTCGGCGACACATTGGCCGCTGTTGCTACTGCCAACGCTGGCTTCGAACTCTACGCCTGGATAGTCACGACCTACCTGGGCGGTCAGGTTGCAAACAGCGACACCATCGAAACCGATCAGACTGCCGCCATCTTCGGCACAATGCCTCAGGTCTATGCCGACTACGGCGCAACACTCACCATCACCGCTATGTTCCGTCAGCACGAAGGCATCAACGATGTCACCGCCGACATGAACATCTACAGCACCGACAACAAGATTATTGTCAAGGGTGCCGAGGGTGAGAACATCTACATCTACGACCTCAACGGCCGCACCGTCGCCACCAAGGCCAACGCCAACGAGACCATGGAGTTCACCATGGCCAACAGCGGCGTCTACATGGTGAAGGTCGGCAACGCTCCCGCCAAACGCGTCCTCGTGATTCGCTAAGCGACAGCGTTAACACACTAACCAAGGAAGAGGCTCCCGAACAGGGGGCCTCTTCTGTTTTTAAAAGGAAACGCCTACGGCGTATTAGCAGGCCCTTGACGGGTGCTATTAATAGGAAACGCCTACGGCGTATGCATCTGCTCAATATGAACCAAACACATACCCTGTAGGGGTTTCCTTTTAATAGCACACGCCTTCCTTCCCGCCATCTCTCCTACCCCGTAGGGGTTTCCTTTTAATAGCACACGTCATCCTTCCCGCCACCACACTTCCCCCATAGGGGTTTTCTTTTAATAATAGACGGGGAAAAACACATCGCCTCCTCTACGGCCCCTCCTCGGTGCCGTAGAGACTCCGTACCGGGTTCCTTGCGATAAAAAAATGACAGCGGCACAATATACATTGGCTTATTGCGTTATATACTGACAATTATTTTAAACCCTATATATATCATGACACAAGAACAACTGAAGTTCAACCCCAACCCGTTGGTGACCTTCCTGGAGAAGCCCATGGCCGAGTTCACCAAACAAGATATCCTCAAGGTCATCGAGGAATTCCAGATAGAGATGATCAACTTCCGCTACATGGCCGACGACGGCAAACTGCACACGCTTAACTTCGTCATCCAGAGCTTGGCCCATGCCGACGAGGTGCTCACCAGCGGCGAGCGCGTCGACGGCAGCAGCCTCTTCCCCTACATCGAGGCCGGCAACAGCGACCTCTATGTCATCCCGCGCTTCCGCACCGCCTTCCTCGACCCCTTCACCGACGTACCTACCCTCGACCTGCTCTGCTCGTTCTACACCAAGGACGGCGAGCCTTTCGCCATGGCCCCCGAGTATACGCTGCAGAAAGCCGACCGCGCCTTCCGCGAGGCCACCGGCGGCATGGAGTTCGAGGTCATGGGCGAGCTGGAGTACTACGCCATAGCCCCCAAGGAGGACGCCTACATGCCTGAAGACC
Organism: uncultured Bacteroidales bacterium; assembly: GCA_900318275.1. Lineage (GTDB taxonomy): Bacteria > Bacteroidota > Bacteroidia > Bacteroidales > P3 > Colimorpha. The sequence continues at coordinate 14,430 of ONJY01000001.1, forward strand.
AGCATGGCTACCATGTATCCATGCCCTACTGCAAGTTCGAGGAGTTCCGCACCGAGGCCATGCGCATGATTGCCGCCGCCGGTGGCGAGATCAAGTATGGCCACAGCGAGGTGGGCAACTTCACCCATGGCGACCTGATGTACGAGCAGAACGAGATAGAGTTCCTGCCCACACACCTTGAGCAAGCCGCTGACCAGCTGGTCATTGCCAAATGGATGATGCGCGAGCTGGGCTACAAGTATGGCATCACCGTAACCTTCGCCCCCAAGATCACCGTCGGCAAGGCCGGCAGCGGCATGCACGTGCACACACGCGTCAGCCTCGACGGCAAGAACATGTACGTCGGCGAGAACGGCCTGAGCGACGTAGCCCTGAAGACCATGGCCGGCATCCTCAGCCTTGCCGGCTCTCTCACTGCCTTCGGCAACACCAACCCCACATCTTACTTCCGTCTGGTGCCTCACCAGGAGGCTCCCACCAACATCTGCTGGGGCGACCGCAACCGCAGCGCCATGGTGCGCGTACCTCTGGGCTGGAGCCGCAGCGCAGGCAACATGATGGCCAGCGCCAACCCCCTGGAGAAGAACGACAAGGTGGACTTCAGCTATAAGCAGACCATCGAGCTGCGCACCCCCGACGGCTCGGCCAACGTGTACCTGCTGCTGGCCGGCATGACCGTCGCTGCCCGCCACGGTTTCGAGATGCAGGACGCCCTGCAGTATGCCCGCGACCGCTACGTCAGCGTCAACATCTTCGAGCATGAGGACGTTCTCGCTAAGCTCGACGTGCTGCCCGACAGCTGCGCCGCCAGCGCCGACCTGCTGGAGCGCGACCGCGCCGTATACGAGCAGGACGGTATCTTCGCCTCGCAGCTCATCGACGGCATCCTCAGGCAGCTCCGCGCCTTTGACGATCGTACCCTCCGCGCCGACATCGGCAAAGACAGCGACAAGACCCTCGCCCTCGTCGAGCGCTTCATTCACTGCGGATGAACAGCGTAGCACTACTCATAGGCGGAAACCAAGGCCACCGAGAGCAACTCATAGAGCAGGCGACCGAACTGATACGGCAACGTATCGGTTCGGTCGTTGCCCTTTCCGGTGTTTATGAGACCGATCCGTGGGGCGAGTTCGACACCCCGCAGCAGAACTTTCTCAACCGCGCCCTGCTTGTGCAGACAGCGCTCGGCGCCCACGAGGTGCTACACGAAGCTCTGGCCATAGAAGCCTCGCTGGGCCGTGTGCGCCCCGCACAGCCTGACCACAAATACCACTCCCGACCTATGGACATCGACCTCATCTTCTTCAACGACGAGATCATAGACACCCCCGACCTCACCATCCCCCACCCCCGCATGCACCTCCGCCGCTTTGTGCTTGAGCCCCTGGCGGAAATCATGCCCGACTACCGGCATCCTGTGATGCACAAGACCGTGAAAGAATTACTGTATGAGATATAGACTATTGTTATTACTGTTCATCATGCTGCCGCTTGCGGCCATGGGGCAGAACCGTACCGTCAGCGGCACCGTCAGCGACGCCAAGAGCGGCGAGACACTCATCGGTGCCACCGTCGTCGACACCCGCAGCGGCAAAGGCGCCGTCACCAACCCCTACGGCCGATTCTCGCTGACACTGCCCTCCGGCGACGTGGAACTCAAGGTGCAGTATGTGGGCTATGAACCCCAGTTCTTCTCCTTCACCCTCAACAGCAACCGCCAGCTCAACGTGCGCCTCACGCCCAGCTTGCAGCTCGACGAGGTCGTCATCGTCGGCGAACGTGTCGGCGACACACGCTCGTCGCAGATGAGCGCCACGGAGATGACCGTGGAGAAGATCAAGGCCGTACCCGTGATGTTCGGCGAGGCCGACATCATCAAGGCCCTGCAGCTCATGCCCGGCGTGCAGAGCGGCAGCGAGGGCAACAGCGGCATGTACGTGCGCGGCGGCGGACCCGACGAGAACCTCTTCCTCCTCGACGGCGTGCCACTCTACAACGTCAGTCACCTCGGCGGTTTCTTCTCGGCCTTCAACACCGACGCCGTGAAAAACGTCACCCTCTACAAGGGCTCCTTCCCCGCCCGTTTCGGCGGCCGCCTCAGTTCGGTGCTCGACATCACACAGAACAACGGCAACGACCAGGAAATCCACGGCAACGCCTCCATAGGTCTCATCTCAGCCAAGCTCAACATCGAAGGTCCCATCGCCAAGGAGCGCACCACATTCAGCCTCTCGGCGCGCCGCACCTATGCCGAACTCTTCCTCATACCCACCATCATGGCCTTCAACCGCGCCCTCGACAGCGACACCGTCCCTTCAGACCGCAAAGCCGAGCTCGATGCCGGCTACTACTTCTACGACATCAACGCCAAGGTCACTCACAAGTTCAGCGACCGCTCGCGTCTATACGGCAGCTTCTACTGGGGCCGCGACAAGGTGCACGGCAAGATAAACACCGTCACCTCGCTCGACGAGGACATGCGCATGGGCATGGCCAACGAGTGGGGCAACCTCGTGGGGGCACTGCGCTGGAACTACGAGCTCACTCCCAAGACCTTCCTCAACGCCGCTGTAGCCTACACGCAGTACAACAACGTCATCATCGGTAGCATTGAGAAGAGCGCAACTCCCAACGGCGGCAGCCCCTCGACCATCACCGGCGACTACCGCTCGGGCATACAGGACCTCACAGCGCGCCTCGACTTCGACTACGCCCCTCACCTCGCCCATGCTGTCAAATACGGCGCCTACTTCACACGCCACTGGTTCAGCCCCGAGGTGGCCAACGCCAGCGTCGACTACTACGACTCCATACAGATGAACGGCGCCTTCCGTCTCGACAGCACCATAGCCACCGCCAAGGTCATGGCCAACGAGATGGTGGCCTTCATCGAGGATGACTGGGCCTTGAGCGACGTCGTCAAGCTCAACGCCGGTATCCACGCCAGCGGCTTCAAGGTCGACAATACCTTCTACCCCTCGCTGCAGCCGCGCCTCAGCGGCCGCGTGATGCTCGCCGAGGGCTTCTCCATCAAGGCCGGCTACGCCTGGATGAAGCAGTATGTGCACCTCCTCTCCACCACGGGCATCAGCATGCCCACCGACCTGTGGGTCCCCGTCACCGACAAGGTAGTGCCCATGGAGAGCCACCAGGTGGCAGCAGGCGTCTTCTACAGCCTCAGCGGCATCGCCGACTTCTCGGTGGAAGGCTACTACAAGAAGATGACCAACCTCATTGAGTACAAGGACGGCGCCACCTTCTTCGGCAGCAGCGAGGACTGGGAGAACCTCGTCGTCGCCGGCGACGGCTACAGCTACGGCATCGAGCTGCTGGCCCAGCGCGACTTCGGCAAGCTCACCGGCTGGGTGGCCTACACCTGGAGCCGCACCATGCGACTCTTCGACCGCCCCGGCCAGGTCCTCAACGGCGGCAAAGAATTCCCCGCCAAATACGACCGGCGCCACGACCTCTCCATCGTCGTCAGCTACCGCTTCAACGACCGCTGCGACATCAGCGCCACGTGGGTCTTCTCCACCGGCAACACCGCCACCCTCGCCACCAAGCGCTACGCCGTGGCCTCCGACAACCCCGACGACTACAACCTCGCCACTAACCAGTACCCCCAGCTCTCCTACATCGAAGGGCGCAACAACTACCGCCTGCCCAACTACCACCGCCTCGACCTCGGTGTCAACTTCCACCGCCAGTTCAAACCCTGGGGCACCCGTTTCGGCACAGCGCCACACCGCACCATCAGTGTCAGCGTCTACAACGTCTACAACCGCCAGAACCCCTACATGGTCTACCGCAGCACCTCCGAGTCCTACCGCGGCTACTCATCGGCATTCATGCAGCTCTCACTCTTCCCCATCATCCCCTCGGCGGCCTACACGCTGTATTTCTAACACTTATCGGTCATTGAGCAATGGTTAAAGAATCTATCGGCATGAAACACACACATTATATACTGGCCCTATTGGTCGCCGCCTGTCTCTTCGGCGGCTGCGAAAAGGTGCTCGACATCGACGACAGCGGGGCCAACGACCTCATGGTCCTCAACGGCGTGCCGCAGGCCGGCAAGCGCGCCTTCGTCAACTTCTCGTCCACCAGCTTCTTTCTCGACAGCGCCGCCACCCACCGCATCGACGGCGCCACCATCACCCTCTGGCGCAACGGCATACCCCTCGCGCCCGACTCCATCGGGCGATGCAACTACTTCTTCCCCGACACCCTGCGACCCCTCGACCGGCTGGCCATCGACATCAGCAGCCCTCGCGGCAACGTCCACGCCGAGACCTATGTGCCACCCATGCCAAAGACCAAAGTCGTGGGCATCGTGCGCTGGGCAAGCCCCACCTTCAATCTCTTCTGGGCACCCCTGAAACTCACCGACAGCGCAGCCTTCGACGAATACTACAGCCTCACAGTCAGCGTGCGTGACAGCGGCATGCGCCACGAAGTGTGGGCCGACCGCTACCGCACCATCGACACCGTCAGCACCACCTACTTCCTCCTCAACAACAACAGCGAGATAACCTCCAACGACGTCTCGCCCAACGTGGCTCTTGGCGGCTACCTCTACTCCAACCTCATGTTCAACGACCACAACATCGACGGCCGCACCGACTACCCCGTAAACCTCTTCATACCCATCTACAAAGACACCAACGAGGTGGTCAACGACACACAGGAGTTCAAACACTGGTACACCATCACCATGGAGAGCATCACTCCCGCGCGCATGCGTTACCTCATCAGTGTGGCGCGAGCCAACAGCCTGGGGTCCTTCTTCGCCGAGCAATCGCAAGCCTACACCAACGTCACCGGCGCCCTCGGCATCTTCGCCGGCTCGGCCAAATGGACCCACACCTTCCAGGCTGACACGCTCATTTCATTCGACACACCTGATATTCCGGTAATTACACCCTCCAAGCTACCCTTGCCGCAGCGATAACCCGCTCCAGTACGGAGCCGATACGGAGCCTCTACGGCCCCTCTTCGGCATTTCTTCAGAGGAAAGCCGTAGGGGGGGGCCGAAGGGACTCCTAAGGGGGTTGGACAGAGTGTCGTGAAATGTTAAAAAGATGCTAAAAAAGAAAAAGAATTTGCCGGTTCAAAAAATGTTTGTATCTTTGCAGTCCGATTTGTGGGGTGAAAAAGCCCCTCAAAACGAGGAAAGTAATTCAATAACAAACAAATAAAAGAAAATGTACGCAATCGTAGAAATCGCAGGCAAGCAATTCAAGGTCGCCCAAGATCAAAAGATTTTCGTCAACCGCCTCCACAACGACGAGGGTAGCGAAGTCTCTTTTGACACCGTGATGCTTAAAGACAATGATGGCAAGGTTGAAGTGGGCAAACCTTACATTGCAGGAGCAAATGTCAAGGCCACCGTCCTCCGCCACCTGAAGGGCGATAAAGTTCTGGTGTTCAAGAAAATCCGTCGCAAAGGCTATCAGAAGATGAACGGTCATCGCGACTATCTGACCCAGATCAAGATTGACAGCATCAACTAATGTCTAACCGTTAAAAACAAGAAACAATATGGCACACAAAAAAGGTGTTGGTAGTTCCAGCAACGGTCGTGAATCCGAAAGCAAACGCTTAGGCGTTAAGATTTTTGGCGGTCAGAAATGCGTCGCCGGCAACATCATCGTCCGCCAGCGCGGCACCGCCCACAACCCCGGCCAGAACGTCGGCATGGGCAAGGACCACACGCTCTATGCTCTCATCGACGGCGTGGTGAAATTCCACAAAGGCCGCGAGGACCGCAGCTACGTCAGCGTTGTTCCCGCCGAGTAAGCGCACAAGAAAACGAACAATCAATGAGATACCCCCGACCGAATGGCTGGGGGTATTCGTTTATGCCTGGTCGTCGAGCTGCACACGCATGCTCTCGGCATGGATCTTCTCGAGCAGAGCTCGCGTGAAGTCGGCGTCGAGCCCAAGCCCCGACGCCATCGACAGGCGGTCGGCCAAAACGTCGGCCCAGCGGTCGGACTGGTATACCGACAGATTGAGGTCGCGCTTGATGTAGGCTATCTGGCGCGACATCTCCATGCGACGTGCCAGGAGCGACAGCATCTCGTGGTCTATATCGTCGATCTGGCGGCGCAGCGGAACAAGCTGCTGCGCGTTGAGGGGCGAGAGGTGCGAAGAGAGCGGTACAAGGTGGTCGAGCAGTTCGGCGAAGGCGTCGACGGTGAGCTGCTGGGGACCGTCGGTGAGGGCGGCGTCAGGGTCGGGGTGAACCTCCACCATGAGGCCGTCGAAGTCGAACTGGGCCGCCGTCTGAACCAAGGGCGCCACCAGCTCGCGGTTGCCGCCGATGTGGCTCGGGTCGCACAGCAGCGGCACCTCGGGCATCTCGCGCCGCAGCGTCATAGGCACCTCCCAGAGAGGGGCGTTGCGGTAGCCGAGGTTATGGTACATGTCGAAGCCACGGTGCACAGCGCTGATGTCGGCGATGCCGCACTGACGCAGGCGCTCAATGGCACCGAGCCACAGACGAACATCGGGACTTGTGGGGTTCTTCACCATCACCTGCATGGCACTGCCGCGCAACGCCTCGCACAGCTCTCCGACCATAAAGGGGTTGCCCGTGGTGCGGGCTCCTATCCACACGGTGTCGATGCCGTAACGCTGACAGAGGGCCACATGGTCGGGCGTGGCCACCTCGCAGCAGTAGCGCACGCCGTATTCTTTGGAGAAAGCCTGCATCCACTGCAGGGCCGGCTCGCCAAGCCCCTCGAAGCCGCCGGGGCGCGTGCGCGGCTTCCACACGCCGGCGCGGACAAGCCCCACGCGCGGCATGGTGGCGAGGGCCTCGGTGACGCTGCGCAGCTGCTCACGGCTCTCGACGCTACAAGGACCTGCTATTATTGTCTTTATCATAACTGTCGCTTAAAACAATTTGCAAAGATACACAATTTTTTCCAATCGGCGGCGTTATTTTTGCATGAAGATAAAGTACCTGAAACTGAAGAACTGGCTCATAGTGTCGCTCATGGGCGCCTTGGGGTTCTCGTCGTGCCACAGCCACAAGCAATTGGCCCAGCCAGAAGAGGAGCAGCCCCCCCAGCCGCAACCCCGCGAGGAGATAAGGCTCATGTACGGCGTGCCCACGATGGGCTACCGCATCATGGGGCATGTGAAAGACCCTCAGGGACGACCTGTGAAGGGTGTAAGCGTCAACGTGCTGGAGCAAGGCGTCGAGGCCACCGCAGACACCATCTACGGCGACCAGGAGAACATAAGACGATACCTGAAGCGCAACGAGGTGAAGACCGACAATCGCGGCAATTTCGAACTGCGCTACGACGACATGCCGCGCCAGAACGTGCGCGTGCTGGTGCGCGACACCGACGGCCCGGCCAACGGCCAATACAAGAACCGCCTGCTCGACGTGCCCGTCAAAGCCGAGAACATCGACAAGACCAACGCCGGCGGCTGGAACCAAGGCACCTTTAGCACCAAGATAGACATCGAGCTGGAGAGCAAATGAACTTCCGGCAACGCGTAGGGCTTGAACTGCAGCGGCAGTTGCGCAAGAGCAACGAGCAGCTACATTCGTTGCGCAGCATCTTTTGGGAGTGCACGCTGCGCTGCAACATGCACTGCCGCCACTGCGGGAGCGACTGCAGGGTGCAGCCCGAAGTGAAGGATATGCCGGCGGCAGACTTCCTACGGGCCATCGACAGTCTGACACCGCACATCAACCCTAACGAGACATTCATCATAGTCACCGGCGGCGAAGCGCTGCTGCGCGACGACCTTGAGGAGGTTGGCCTCGAACTCTACCGCCGCGGCTACCCATGGGGGGTTGTCACCAACGGCTACCTGCTCGACAAGGCACGCCTGCAGAGCCTCATGGAGAGCGGCCTGCACTCCGTCACCGTAAGCCTCGACGGGCCAGAGGAGCAGCACAATTGGCTGAGGCAGCATGAAGGCTCCTTTGTACGGGCCACGGAAGCCATCAGCCTGCTGGCGGCACAGCACGAGGTGTTGTGGGACGTCGTCACATGCGTCAACCCACGCAATATAGACCGTCTGGCGGAATTCAGGGACCTGCTAGTAGGGCTCGGCGTCGCCAGCTGGCGCCTCTTCAGCATCTTCCCCATGGGACGCGCCGCGGGAGACCCCGACCTGCAGCTTACCGACAAGCAGCTACGGCAGCTTATGGACTTCATCGAAGCCGAGAGACGCAGCGATAGGACGATAGATGTGAGTTACGCCTGCGAGGGCTTCCTTGGCGACTACGAGCAACGTGTGCGCGACCACTTCTTCTACTGCCGCTCGGGCGTCGAAGTGGCGTCGATACGCTGCGACGGTGCCATCAGCGGCTGCACCTCGGTGCGCAGCCACATGGACCAGGGCAGCATCTACACCGACGACCTGTGGGACGTGTGGCAGAACCGCTTCCAGGTGATGCGCGACCGTTCGTGGGCACGGAAAGGACACTGCGTCGACTGTAAGATGTGGCGCTACTGCGAAGGCAGCGGCCTGCACCTCTACGACGACAACGGCAACCTCCTCACCTGCCACTACCACCGCCTCTGCAATTGAGGTTACATATATTTTGCCATCGGCACAATATAAACGGCATCGGAACGTTATAAAAGAAAAAACAAACAGCCATGTTCAAGAAAGAGACTTATATCAAGCGCCGTGAGCAGTTGCGCAAAGACGTGGGCCACGGCATCATCATCATTCCTGGCAACCACGAGGCCCCGTGCAACTACAAAGACAACACCTATTGGTTCCGTCAGGACAGCACATTCCTGTACTTCTTCGGCCTGCAGCGTGAAGACCTCGTGGGCGTGATAGACTGCGACAACGGCAAGGACTATATCTTCGCCAACGACTACGACATAGACGACATCATCTGGACTGGCCCGCTGCCGAGCGTGAAAGAGCTGGCGGCAAGCGTGGGAGTGAGCAGTAGCGGCAACCTGAACGCCTTGCGCAAAAAGCTGGCCACCGCCAAGGACTTCCACTACATAGCACCCTACCGTGCCGACATCACACGACAACTGAGCGAGCTGCTCGGCATCAAATATGATGCCGTGGCACGCTTTGCCTCGATGGAGCTAACACTGGCCTGCGTAAAGCAACGCAGCATCAAGAGTGCCGAGGAGATTGCTGAGATAGAGAAAGCCATAGCCACAGCATACAACATGCATGTGGGCGCCATGAAGATGGCCATGCCGGGCCGCTATGAGTACGAGCTGGCCGGCTTTATGGAAGGCGAGGCTTGGAAGGGCAACGGCCCTGTAAGTTTCCCCGTCATCATGACCGTTCACGGTGAAACACTGCACAACCACGGTCACAACAACAAGCTGACGAAGGGCCGCATGCTGGTGATGGACGCCGGATGCGAGACGCCGATGAACTACTGCAGCGACATCACCCGCTCGGTGCCCGTTGGAGGCAAGTTCGACAGCCGTCAGAAAGCCATATATGAGATTGTGCTGAGTGCCAACCTCGAAGCCATACGCGTCACCAAACCAGGCATCACCTACAAGGAAGTGCATCAGGCCGCAAGCCGCAAGCTCGCCGAAGGCTATAAAGGCCTCGGCATACTGAAGGGTAAGGTGGACGACATCGTAGAGGCCGGCGCCCACAGCCTGCTCATGCCACACGGTCTGGGTCACATGATGGGCCTCGACGTGCATGACATGGAAAACTACGGTCAGATTAACGTGGGCTATGACAAAGAGACACGTCCCAGCGAGCAGTTCGGCCTCGGCAGTCTGCGTTGCGGCCGCCGTCTGCAGTCCGGCTTCGTCATCACCGACGAGCCCGGATGCTACTTCATACCCGCACTTATTGACAAATGGAAAGCCGAAGGCAAATGCAAGGAGTTCATCAACTACCGTGAGCTGGAGAAATGGAAAGACTTCGGTGGCATCCGCATAGAGGACGACGTGCTGGTCACGAAGACCGGCTGCCGTGTGCTGGGCAAACCCATACCCAAGACTGTCAAAGAGATTGAGGAAACAATGGCGTCATGAATCAGGTCGAGATAGTGCTTGCCAACACTGGTGAGCGTATGATGATTGAACCCGGCACGCCTGTGTCTAAGCTGGCCGAGGAATACGAAAAGGGCAAAACCCTCACCGACGGCAAAGCACCGTGGCCCATACTCGGTGCCTTGGTGAACAACAAGGTAGAGCCGCTCCAATACCGCATATACAACCCTAAGAACATCAAGCTGCTGGACATTACAAGCCGCCAAGGCTTCCGCATGTACAGAAACGCACTGACGATGATGCTCTACACAGCAGTGCATGACTGTTACCCCAAGGCAACACTTTCCATAGACCATTCGCTACAGAACGGTTTCTACTGCCGCATAGTAAGCGCCGTGGACGACTTTCAGTTGCCTGCCACAGACGAAGTGTGCCGCACGGTCAGAGAACGCATGATAGCCCTTCAGGAGGCAGACTTGCCCTTCACATCGAAGACAATGCTTCTGGATGACGCCAAAGAGCTTATCCGTCCGCGCCACATGCCAAAGACACTCTACATACTGGAACACCTTAAGCAGCTGTATATAGAGATGAACTTCCTAGGCGACACGGTGCACAAAATCAACGGCAAGTTAGCCCCCAGCACAGGATGCCTGACAACATGGGACTTCCGCCAATATGGCGAAGACGGCTACATGCTGCAATGCGCCGACCCAGAGCACCCAGACAAGCTGTCTCTATTCACCGAAACACCAAAGCTCTTCGCCATCTTCCGCGAGCACTACCGTTGGACAGAACTGATGCACATGTCGACAGTGAGCGACTACAACCGCATTGTCTACCACGACGGCGGCCAGGAGCTTATCCTTTTGGCCGAAGCGCTACACGAAAAGAAGTATGCCGAGATAGCCGAGCAGGTGAGGCAGAGCGGAGCCAAAATGGTCCTGCTTGCCGGCCCGTCGAGTTCGGGCAAGACGACCTCCTGCCGCAGGCTGAGCGTGCAACTGAGCGTACTTGGATATGACGTCAACCAACTGTCGCTGGACGACTACTTCCTCGGGCGCGACCGTACGCCGAAACTGCCAAACGGCGAGTACGATTTTGAGAGCGTAGACGCACTCAACATACCACTGCTCAACGAGCACCTCAACGCCTTGTTCCGTGGCGAAGAGGTCAAAATACCCACCTTCGACTTCAAGAAAGGCGACCCGTTCTACAGTGGCAAGACACTGAAACTGGGGCCGCGAAGCATCCTCGTTGTTGAGGGTATCCACGCACTTAACCCAAAACTGACTGCCGAGATTGACGAAGGGCTGAAGTTCAAGGTTTATGTAAGTGCTTTGACACAGCTTTCCATCGACGATCAAAACATCATCCACGGCACCGACAACCGTCTGGTTCGCCGTCTGGTGAGAGACAACAACTTCCGTGGCTGGAACGCCTACGAGACACTGCGCCGCTGGCCTGAGGTCGTGCGAGGTGAGAGAAGGCACATTTTCCCCTATCAGGAGAATGCCAACGTCATGTTCAACAGCGCCCTGCTCTATGAACTCGGCGTGCTGAAACGCTATGCCGAGCCGCTGCTGAAGCAGGTGCCTGAAGACTGTGAGGAATACTCTATCGCGCGCCAGTTGCTCAACTTCTCCGAGTTGTTGCTACCGATAGAGGACAAGTTCATCCCCTACAACAGCATCATGCGGGAGTTCCTCGGGGGAAGCGCTTTCGAATACTAAACCACGGGGTTCATCCCGTCAACAACAATCTGGGCGCGGAGGTACACACCTTCGCGCTCTTCTTTTTGTCTCTCTATCTTGGCACGTACCTCGTCAGGCGATAGGCCCAGCATCAAAGGCCTCGGATTACGGCTGTGCAGAGCCCTTTGCACAAGGTCGTCGACACTCATCTGCATATATATAGCCGTCCCGTTGGCAAGTATAAAATCCATGTTTCCACTGTGGCATGGTGTTCCGCCACCGGTGGCGATGACCACATTGTCAAGCTGTGCGGTATCGCGCAGCATCTGGGTCTCCAGCTTGCGGAAAGCCGCTTCGCCGAATGTGGCAAAAAAACGCGGCACAGTGTAGTGGTAGCGTTCCTCAAAGGCACGGTCCAGATCGAGGAAATCCATCCCCTTGTCGACAGCCAGACGACGACCGAAGGTCGTTTTGCCGCTATACATATATCCCACCAAGTAGTATTTCATAGCATCAGTTCCTTGGCCGTCTGCAGCGCAGCCTTGGTCGGCGGGTCACTGCTGAGCATCACGGCCACCTCGGTGACACGCTCGTCGGTCGCTAATTCCTTGATACACGACACCGTCCGTTTGTCCTCAGTCACCTTGAACACCTTCATGTGCTGCTGTGCCTTGGCGGCAATCTGCGGCAGATGAGTGATGGCCACCACCTGCATGCTCTGTGCCATACGACACATGATGCGACCCACAGCGCCCGCGATGTCGCCACTTACGCCGGTGTCTATCTCGTCGAAGATAATCGTCGGCAGCAGCGTGCGCGAAGTGTGCATGCTCTTCACCGCCAGCATCAGGCGCGACAGTTCGCCTCCCGACGCCACCTTGCCCAAGTCGCGCAATTCGCCTCCACGGTTGGCATTGAACAGGAAGGCCACGGCATCGTGACCATGCGGCCCGTAGGTAGCAGTCGGCGTCAGCTCGACTACGAAACGGGCTTCAGGCATCCCCAATTCATGCAGTGTGGGCAGTATGCCTTGCGACAGGATGTCGCCGGCCTTGCGACGTGCGGCAGTCAGCTCGTCGGCGGCGGCCTGGACTTCTGCGAAGGCCTTGTCCACCTGTTCCATCAGCGCACTGATGCGGTCGTCGAGCGTGGCAATAGTCTGCAGACGCACATCAAGTTCGTCGCGGATAGCTATCAAACCCGACACATCATCCACTCCATGCTTCTTTTCCAGCCGATAGAGCAGTGCCAGCCGTTCATCCACCTCCTGCTGGCGTTCCGGGCTGTAGGTGACTCCATCGGCGATGGATAGCAGCGTGTTGTCCACATCGTCAAGCTCTATCAGGGTCGATTCCACACGTGCCAACAAATCGGCAGCATCCCTGTGATATTCCGCCACATGCGCCAAAGTCCCCTTGGCCTGACGCAGACGCGCCAGCACAGACTGTTCCGTGTCGTCGTCGAGCATGGCGGCAGCTGTAGCGAGTCCCTCACGCACTGCCTCGGCATGTGCCAGCAGTTGCGATTCCTGTTCCAGCTCCTGCTGCTCGCCGGCCACCAGCCGAGCCTCGTACAGTTCGTTGAACTGGAACTGCAGGTAATCCTGTTCCTTGCGGTTCTGGGTCTCGGCCGAAGTCAATTCCTCCAACTCACGCTTCAATGAGGCATAACGGCTATAAGACCCGGCATAAGCGGAGCGTTCCACGCCCCCGGCCAGCGTGTCGAGCAACTCCATGCGGTAACCGCTGTCGGCCAGAGTGAGCGTCTGGTGCTGCGAATGGATGTCGATTATCTTGGAGCCCAGCTGCTTGAGAAACGGCAGCTGCACCGGTGTGTCGTTGACAAAAGCACGGCTTTTGGCCGACGGCAGTATCTCGCGGCGCAGTATCAGACGGTCGTCGTAGTCCACATCGGCCTCGCGGAAAAGAGGCTCAAGACCAAGTCCCGACACGTCGAATACAGCCTCCACGACACATTTGCGTCCCTTTTCGGCGAGCACGGCGGTGTCGGCACGTTGGCCGAGGAGCAGGCCGAGGGCTCCGAGCATGATGCTCTTGCCGGCACCCGTCTCGCCCGTGATAGCCACAAAGCCACCGCCGAACCGGATATCCGTCTCGCGTATCAGCGCATAGTTTTCAATATGTAAGGTCTGTAACATGGTTATTGCAACATGGGCATTATACGTTCCAATGCCGACACCAATGTGTCGACCTCGGCGCGGGTGTTGTAGACGGCGAAGCTTGCACGCACCGTGCCGGGAATTCCGTAGCGGTCCATGACAGGCTGCGTGCAGTGGTGACCCGTGCGCACGGCGATGCCCATCTGGTCGAGCAGGGTGCCGACATCGTAGGGGTGACTGTCGCCGACAAGGAACGAGAGCACCGAAGTCTTCTGCGGTGCGCTGCCGAAGAAGCGTATGCCCTGCAGGGCGGCGAGACGCTGTGTAGCATAGGCCAGCAGGTCGGCCTCATGCGCGGCGAGAGCTTCCATACCCACTCCCTGCATGAACTCTATGGCCTTGCCGAGACCTATGACGTCGCCCACCGACGGAGTGCCGGCTTCGAACTTATAAGGCAGCTCGTTATAGGTGGTACGCTCAAACGTCACCTCGCTAATCATCTCTCCCCCACCCTGATAGGGCGGCATTTCATTCAGCAGCTCCTCGCGGCCGTACATGACGCCGACGCCCATCGGTCCGTACATCTTATGGCCTGAGAAACAGTAGAAATCGCATCCCAGCTCCTGCACGTCAACCTTCATGTGCGACACCGCCTGCGCGCCGTCCACGAGCACCGGCACCCCGTGGGCGTGGGCCATGGCCACGATGTCGGCTATAGGATTCACCGTACCCAGAGTGTTGGAGGCATGGCAAACGGCCACCAGCCGCGTATGCCCGTTGAAAAGACCTTCCATGGCCTTGAGGTCCAGCACACCGTCGTCGCTGAACGGCACCGGCCGCAGCGTTGCGCCGGCGAGCTGCCACGGCACTATATTGCTGTGGTGCTCCATGCCCGACACAATCACCTCGTCGCCGTCGCCCTTGAAATAGCGTCGCGCAAACGAACTGGCAACCAGGTTGATACTCTCGGTTGTGCCACGTGTGAACACTATCTCGTGCGCATGACGGGCACCGATGAGAGACTGCACCTGACGGCGCACCGCCTCGTAAGCCTCCGTGGCCACCGCTGCCAGGTGATGGGCGCCACGATGGATGTTGGCATTGCCATGGCGATAGTAGTCATCGAGGGTATCAATCACCGTCAAAGGCTTTTGCGTCGTGGCTGCATTGTCTAAGTAAACAAGGGGATGCCCATGCACTTCGACGTCAAGTATAGGAAACTGATTTCTAATATCTTGCAACATATTATTTCTATATATCACTCATTATCAATAGTTTTACCCAAGTCCCTTCGGCCCCTCCTCGGCCTTGGCTCGGCCATGCATGCACCAGATGCGATAGCATGACCGAAGGGAAGTCACAGCAGCAGCGGATGGGCTCCGTCGTAGGTTGGTACAAAACATATATTATGCTGTTTTTCTGTTCTTTTTTATGATGTAGCGGACCACAAAGAACAATATGACGGCAACGAAGACCGCCACGATGATGATGCTCAGTTGGCGGCTGTACTGCTCTATGACCGTGGGGTCGGCAGCCTTGTAGGCCAGCCAGCCGAGGAGCGCCAACACGCAGTTCCAGGCCAGCGCGCCCAGCGTAGTGAAAAAGGAGAAGGAGAGCAGGTTCATACGCGAGAGGCCTGCGGGTATGGAGATCAGCTGACGGATGACGGGGATGAAGCGGCCCACGAGGGTGGAGACGACGCCGTGGTCGTTGAAGTATACCTCGGCACGCTGCAGTTTCTCCTCGGAGAGCTGCAGCATACGGCCAACACGGCTGCGGGCGAAAGCATAGATGATGGGGCGCCCGAGACAGAGGGAGAGCAGGTAGTTGATGAGCGCTCCAAGCAGCGCTCCCAACGTGCCTGCGAGGACCACGAGCCACACTTTCATGCCGCCGGCGCTCTGGGGATTGCAGGCCACATAGACGGCAGGGGGTATGACCACCTCGGAGGGGAATGGTATGAAGGAGCTCTCGAGCGTCATGAGGGCGCCGACGGCAAGGTAGTTCATATTGGCGTCATACCAGTGGAGCAGACTCGCCACCCAACCGGTGGATGCGGTGTCGCCGCGCACAGCTTCGGCAACACCGCCGGCCTCCTGGGCCTGGCATAAGGGAAGCCTGAAAGTGGAAAACGAAATCAGGGCTAAAACGAATAATATCTTTTTCATAGTTATGAGTTATGAGTTATGAGTTATACGTGATTATTCTGTTTCTGGACTATCCTCGTGCAGGTCGGCGAGGAGCGGTGCGAGGGCGGGATTGTCCCAGGCCTGCGGACAGAGCTCGCGGAGCAGCGACGGCTGCACGTCGCCGAGGACGTGGCGGAACTTGTTGTATCGATTGGTATAGAAGTAGGCGGCAGCGACATAGGTGGAGTAGAAGAGGTCGTGGGGATAGAGCTGCAGCGACTCCTCGGCGAACTCAATCAGTATGTCGTAGATGGCATGCTTGAAAAGGAAGAGCGTGTAGAAACGGCAATGGCCCTCGTGGGCACGGGGCGAGGCGACGAGACGCTCGTAGAGGTCGGAAGCGGCGTCCACATTGTCGCGACCGTCATAGACCAACGCCGAGCAGAAAAGGGCATCGGGGCACTGCGGGTCGATGGCGAGGGCTTTGCGGGCCGACGCAAGGGCTGACGCGTCATCGTCGAGGTACAGCTGGCACAACCCTATGTCGGCAAGGGCCTCGGCGTCGGCGGGATTCTCGTCGACAGCCTTGCGTAGATAGGAGAGGGCTGTGTCGAAGTTGTCGTGTCGCAGAAAGAGCTGGCCGAGAGCGCGGTAGACATCGCCACGCAGAGAGACACAGTCGAGCGCACGCGTGAGGGCTGTGGCGGCCTCGCCGAGCTGGTCGAGCTGTTCGTTGGCGAGGGCCAACTCATAGTAGGCGGAAGCAAAATTCTTGTCGATGGCGAGGGCATACTCGAAGGCGTCGACGGCCTGCTCGGCGAGGCCGAGGTCGCGGCAGACGCAACCGTAGCAGTACCAGCCGATCTTGCTATAAGGGTGCTCGTTGACATACAGCTTGAGGAACTCGTAGGCCTCGTCGCATGCTTCAGCCTCTTCACAGGTGTCAAGATAGTTATAGAGAGTCTGCTCATCGTAGGAGTCGGTACGGAAAGCCTGCATATAGTACTGGATGGCGTCGTGCCATTGCTGCAGGCGCACATACTCCTCGGCGATATTGGCATAGATGCGGCCGAGCTGCCATCCATCTTCGGCGGCACGGAGGTAGTATTCGATGGCTTTCTGGCTCTCCCCCATCTCGCCGTAGACGACACCGAGCGAATAGGCCACGTCGGTGTCGGACGGATCCTGGCGCTCGAGGGCTTGCAAGAGTGACAGCGCCTTGGCATTGTCCTTGTTGAGAACATACCAGTGGGCTCGTCTTATCTTAACCTCGATGCTGTCGGGATAGAGCCGCTCGGCGAGGTGGATGGCCGAGATGAGAGGCTCTTTGTCGTCGACTTCAAGGTAATAGTCGATTATCATCTCCAGTTCGTCGATGTCATAGAACTGAGTCTCGCCCCGCATGACGGTGCGCTCGAAGTCGAGCACCAGTTGTTTCACCTCGTCATCGAAATCTGTAAAGCGGTCGTTCTTCATAGTTAAGAGTTATGAATTATGAGTTATGAGTTAAGAGTTGTGAAATTGTTTTAGAAAGAGAAACGTATTGTGAGGCCACCTTTGGTGGTTGAGTTGGGATAGGCGTTAGATATATATGGTGTGTTGATATTGGTCTGGAAGAAAGCACGTAGCACAAGGTAGGTCGTGAGAGAGTACTCGGCGCTGAGCTCGGCCATCCAGACGGAACTGCCGGAAGAGATTTGGCTGATATTCTGATTTATCTTGCGGATGTTTGTCATGTTGCTGTTGTAGGTGAGGTTGAGCTGCAGGACAATGTCACTTTTCACCTCGATGGGCATACTGCCTATCTTAAGCTGGAAGCCGATGTCCTTGAAGCGGTAGCCTGCGCCGAAGGTGACGCCGTCACGTGTGGTCTCGGTGAGCTGGTTGTTGGAGAACGAGAGGGCGAGGGTGCGGTTCTTCTGCAGGGAGAAGTTGAACTGGAAGCTGTTGACCATGTTGACCGAGACGCGGATAAGAGGGTTGAACTGCTCGGTTATCTGAACGCCGCCTGTCGAGACCGGGGGTATATAATCGCCCGTGTTGTTGAGGACTGTCTCCATGCCGTAGTCATAATCTGTGAGAGCAGAGAGGGCGGCGTCGGTGTAGTAGTTGCCGACGGTGTAGGTGGAGGAGTAGCGGTGGGACAGACTGATGTTGGAGAACCACTTCTTGAGGAACTGCACCTTATTGAGACCGTTATAGCTGATGTTCCAGTTTGGCAAAGGCATCTTTAGGAATGGGGAGAAAGCACTCTTGGCAGGATCGTTGCCGAGGTAGGTGGAGAGGAACGATGTGAGAAGGACAGTCTGAGAATTGGCGCTGTAACCTGCAGGGTAATACTGTCCATTCATAGTGTCGAGAATCATCTGCCCGCTATACGGGTCTGGGTTGGTGGCGGCGAGACGTTCGGCAACCACCTTGCGATTGTCAAGGAAACGGTTGAAGAGTTCGTCGCGGTCGGTGAAAGCCGTGAGGAAACTCCAGGTTGTGGTGGTATAGGTACCAGATCGGACATAGGAGAGCGGTCCATCGACCTGGCCTATTGCCGAGCTATACTTGTAGTAGTACTCTTCACGCGAGGAATAGTTCTGCGTGGCACTGATATCTATCTTGAGGTCCCGCATGGGCTCCACGGTGGCTTGCAACGTAAGCGTCTTGTTGGTTGTCATCTCATGCGGCGAGTTGAATAGGGTGTCACGGCTGAGCAGGTCATGACGCAGAAGGTCATGGGCTATGTCCTGGTTATAGCCAAGGATATAGCCAAATCCCGGGGTCCAATAGGTCCTAGGATCAAGCCCTATAAGCATTGGCTCACCCATATAGCCTGGCAGCCGCGAACCATTGGTGACATTATACTGCACGCTGGCATTCTTCACCCCGCTGACGAAGCGCAAGGCAAAGTAGCCCACATTCTTTAGGGCTTCCATGAACTTGACGTGGCGCAAACTGTCGGCCATAGCCAACGAGTCCTTGGCTGTCATCGGTTTGGCAGCCTGTGGTTTCTTGCCTATCTTGTTACGGTCGTTCTGCTTGCTGTTTGTGGCAGGTGCATTTGCCTTACGAAGCAGCGGAATCTTGTTGTACAGCTTGGTGAGGTCGGCGGTAGCTGAGGTCTGGAATGTAGTGGAATTCTGCAGAGTAGCACCCATTGAGGCCAAAGCAGACGTTGTGCCGAGGTATGTATAATTGGTGCGGTAGCTCAGCGGCACACGCAGAAAGTCCATGTATGGCAGCTTATTGATTGGCAGCTCATAGGTGGCATTTACCGACTGTTGGAACTGCTGCATGGTGCCACCGTCGACGATGGAACGCCATACTGAATCGCCAGCCGACGGCGTATCTATACGGCCTATAGGTTCGTCGATGCGGGCGTTGGCATTGGCGGTATACTGAATGTGGAAAGAACGGGAAAGGTCGTAATTGAGACCATAGTTGCGCTGCCACGTAAACTGCTTGTACCACGTAGGCTTGATAATCACCAAGGCGGCACTTTTATTGCGCAACATTGTCTCCTCAAAGTCCCGGTATATCTCTGTTGAGAACGAGAGGTTTTTCGGCAGGTAGTAGAAGTTGATATCCTTGATAATCTTCCAGTTCTTATTATTAAAGAGTTTCACCTTGTCAAACGGTTTGACTTCCTTGGCCTGCACAGCATAGTTGTATGAGAAGCCACCGCGATGCTGGTCTTTGCTGTAGTGCTCTATATCCTCGTCTGATGTACGTTCACGGCTATACGCATAAGAGAACGAGAAGTTTTCTATGTCGTAGAAGTGTTGCTTTAACGCCGACTTGCCGACACGTTCTTTATGTACATTGGAAAGCGTTAGGTTGGTCGCCGATTTGCGCCGTTGCGTCATATGCCGCACGCTGTCACGCTCTGCCGCCGTACGGTATGTGGAGATATCTTCATACAGGCGTACATCCGGGTTGAGGGGATTGTATTCCGGGCTGCCTATTTCACGGCTGTAATCGAGGTAGAGCGGTATTCGCATTCCCCATGTCTCAGGCATGAAACGTCCTAATTCAAGGTCAAGGGTTGTCTGGAAGTTGAACGTATTGACAAGTTCTTCCTTGATAAGCGGGTCTTCAAGGTTGCCGAAATTGGCAGTAGTATACGAACCGTAAAGCGATAGGTTACCAAGGTCGGCGAGATTGGTACGGGCCAGTGCCATAGCTGCCCAGCCTCCTTTGTTGATATAGTCAGAGAGACGCAACTCGTTAATCCAGACTATTGCCGACTTGGGCAACATATTATTGCCATCGTTCAACGACTGCTTCTTCGGATTTCGCACACCAATCATTATCACCTTCACCTTACCCAGATTGGGGTTACCCAAAACCGTGTACTTCTTGCCATCCACCACCTCACTATACAGCAATGACGGAGAATAGTTGGCGTCACCCGAACGTATCTTAATGTTGCGGTTGGTCTTTATTTCCGTGAGGTGTTGGATGTCAATATCCACGTCGTTGGCCTCAGGCCAGATGCCATAGGGGTCATCTGAGGGTGTGTACCAGGGGGTAAACTGCAACGGAAGCTCGTACTCATAGTAGTTGGAAGTATAGTCGCTGCCGAGACGTATGAAGAGCGAGAGGTCTCCATCGCGCAAATAGTCTGTGGCATATTTCTGCTCGGCATGCACAAACATCTTCATGTGTCCGTAGAAACGCAGATCATAGCCTGTGGAGCGGTATATGGCACGGGCATCGCCACTGGCCAGTCCGTCGATATCCAGGGCCACCGACTGCTCGTTAAGCTGTGTGTAACTGCTGCTGGTGCTGTACCATTCCTCACGTTCTATGCCGGGAGGCAGCACATAAGGCACAGGCTGGCGGGAACCGTTTTCCTCAATATTGACCGTCGAGATGCTGAAAGATGTCTCCTCACCCGCACCTGTTGTATAATCGCCGGGCTGAAGCAATTCCTCAGTATATTTGCGCCAAGTGGAATAAACCAGGTCAAGTGTGGCAAAGCGCAAGATGATAGGCTCCTCAAAGCGGTTGAGGAACATACGCATGAATCGTATAGACTGGAATCCATTGATGTTGCCTACCTTTTGATCCGGCTCACGTATCGGTATGCGGAACTGATACCACTTGCAGGTCGTCGTTTCGCCGTTGGCCAACTCAACATTGCGAGCCTCCTGTATGTCTACAATGTAGTTCTGGCCAATCACCATATTCTCCGGCTTCAGGTCTATAACGTATTGGTAATAGTTCTCTGCTTCACTTAGGGTATTGTCTCGGTTGATGTCCTCCACATTGGGGTAGGCTGTGGCGCTGGTCATATAATCCTCGCCGCTGTCACCGTCCACAGGCGAGTTTCCTTCCGGGTTGTTGAAGAACTTGTAACGGTCGTTAATCTTGACGTCGGCAATGTCATAAGCCGAAGAGCGGTAGTAGCGGAAGTCATCGGACGACGGGTCGGCGGAAGCCAGCTGGTATGCCAACGAAGACGTGCCGAAACGCTGTTCTATGGCAGTCAGATAGTCGGCGAAGAATGTCTGCTCGTCAAGCAGGTTGTGCGTAGAGCTCAGTCCATCATAGCCCACATCCTGGTACATTCGTGAAGCTTGATCGTTGTCGAAGGCGTTTACGATAGGCTGCGTCGTGGGCACACGTCCCCAGATAGTGGTATCGACATTGACCACCGTGAGGCTCGTCGGCAGACCATTCTCGAAACTCTTGCGACCGTCGCGCAATATATCCTCGCTGATGTCACCAAGGTTAATATACAGGCGACCGCCGCTGTGCGAGGGGTTGTCGATAAAGGGATCCATGAGCCAGAACTCTATGGTCTCTATGTTCTGTGTCTCAAAGTCAGTATAGTCCAGCTTACGCATGATACCAGCCCAACGGCTTGCAGGGTTCTGAAGCAGACCGTCGGCGGTGATACCCGAACTGAACGGCGAGGGACCCACATCGTAGTTGTAGGGTCCGCGTTCCTCGGGATAATAGGCCAGGTTAAGTTCATATATGTTGGTCGGCTGTCCCGAGGCAAGGTCTTTATTGGGGAACACCTCCTGCTCGTAGATGCGGCGTGAGTAGGGTCGCGACAGGTCGTCGGCCGTTATATTCGACGGACGGCTGCCCGTGTTGTAGAAGTCGTTGCTGATACGATACCAAGCCAGCTTGGCACGGTTATAGCCATAGGCTAGACCTGTGCCGGGCGCAGTCTCAGGGAACATGGGCGAAGGCGAGCGGTAATCCTGCGGGGTGCTGGCAAGGAACCACATGTTGATACCCTTCAGGTCTATGCTGCTCTGCGCGCCCTCAAAGTCATCCACATAACTCACGCTGCCCTCCTTCGAACCCGTGCTGCTCATCCCCGGGATAAAATGCGCAAACTCCGCTGTCAAGCTCAGATTACTCGGGGCCTTGGTGTCGATGCCGGGCAGCAAGTCAACGAGTTTGGTAATGAACGGCACCTCGTGGCTGTAGCTGAGGTCAAGCCCCCAGATGGTGTTGCTCGTGGGCTCGCTGCCGAAGTTGTTCTTCTGCGTCATGGGCTTTTCGTGCAGGTTCATCACCGTTGCACCCAGGTTGAAGTTAGGCTCGAACTCATAGTTTAGGTGCAGGCCGAGCATGCGCTTGGTGGTCATGCTGAAACTGTTGTTCTCGCTGCTGACGCTGATAGGCGTGTTCGACGAGAGGATGCTCTCGTTCGTGATGCGCACCGTACCCATCGTATAGTCAACCGTATAGTCCACGTTCTCTATCAGCGGCATACCGCCGGCCGTGACGGTTACCGAGCCTGGCGTCACGCTGTAGCCAAGCGATATCTCACCGCTGACACTTGTGGTGTAGTAGCCCTCAAGATAGAACTTGTTGCGGTCGGCATACTGCCGCGCCAGCGTCTGCGTCATGGTATACAGCGAGTCAAAGCAGTACCTGTTGGCAAAGTCGTCGTCACCGATTATCGCCCGTAGGTCTTTACCGAACGGTTCCACGTAGGGGAAGAACACCCTACCAGTCGAAGCCTGTATGATACCGCCTCTGAAGGCTGCGGAGTCGAACCAGTCGAAGACTCCGTCGGCATAATAATAGCTCTGTGTGGCATCCATGCGGTCGAGTCCGAAGACCTCAATCAGCGGCTTGCCCTGCTGCGGACCGTCGGTGAAGAAGCCTATGCCCAGACCTCCGTTGGGGTTTTCATACAGCACATTGAGGCGGAAGTTATCCTGGCTCAGCTGGCTGCTCCTCAGGAAATACACGTTCTTCATCATCAGTCGCCACAGAGGCCCGTGTGTGTTCACAGACGTACTCTTGAGGAGTTTAACAATAAGCGTGTTCGGGTCGTTCACGCCATCGGTAGTCAGCTCACCCACCTGATAGACCGTAGTGTCGCCAATCACCTGATACTGGAAGGCCACAGCCAGCACCTGGTCGTTGCTAAGCGGCTGGTTGAGGCTTATGAAGCCAAGCTGGCGGTTGAATGTATACTCATTGCTGTTCAGCAGACGTGCACTCTCTATCTTCTCATAATCCACACCGCTCGTCAATCCCAGCCCTTGCATGTAGCCTGTAACAGAGTTGATGCTGCGCACAGCGGATGGGTTCAGCAGCTGCAGCAGGTCGTTGCTGTTGTTGGTAGGCTTCACGGGGCCTGTTGCGCTGATGCGCGGGTTCGACGGCATGTGCTCGCCGAGGTCTGTCAAAGCCAGTATATTGCGGTTCTGCGTTACCGCCGCACCCACATTGGTGCGCCACACCTCTATGCGCAGTATCTTCACATTGCTGTTCACCACAGGCAACGTAGACATGGCGCTGTTGTAGTTGTCGTAGAAGTATTGCGCTATGAAGTAGTGGCGGTTCTCCTCATACTCGTCGGCCCTTATCTCGAACTCATGGCTGCTGGCACCGCCCTTCACCTGCATATTCTCCGTGCTCGTCTCTTTCTCGCTCAGCACGGCGTCCACCGTCAGCTTGCCAAACTTCAGCTTGGTGTGGAAACCGAAGAGCTGCTGGCTGCCTTTTATCAGCGTGGTGTTCAGCGGGAAGGATATATCCGCCGCCTCGAAGAGCTGCAGTATGTCGTCCTCCTTGCCCTCGTACCTGAGCTTAATCTTGTTCTCGAAGTCAAAGGTAGCCTTGGTGTTCTGGTTGATGTCGAAGTTTATGAGGTCGCCTATCTTGGCGTTGAGGTTAATCTGCAGGTTCTCGTCAAAGTCGAAGGTCGTCACGCTGCGCTGGCTCTGGTCGCGCTGCGGGTCGTTGCGGTAGTTGTTCACTATCTGGAACGTCAGCTCCGCACTACCGCTGGGCGTTACCTTTATCTCCGGCAGCTTGTTCAGTATATCCAGCTTCTCGCTTATCTGGTTGAAGCCCGGTATCTTGCTCAGCAGACCTCCTTCGGCGTTGTCGAGCACCGTACCGTCCTTCTTCTCGTTCCAGTAGCTCTCCATCAGTTGGTCCATCTGCCAGTCCTGGTACTCGTCAAAGCTCATGTAGTCGCGCCCAACCACCATGTCGCCAACCTTCGTCACCCTCACATAGCTGCCGCTCTGCGCGTCATACTCCACCGACGTGGTAATCCCCGCCGGCGTGTAGCCGCTCCCCATGGGGGTGAACTGCACGCTGTCGGCCTGTCCCCATGCAGCACCGCAGCACAGGAGTATCACCATCGTCAGTATATACCGTAGTTTCAAGGCGTTTTTATAGATTAACTAATAATAAACGCCCTCTGCCATGTTTTATTGCATGGCACAAAATATTTTTACAACAATCGGGGAACCTACAGACGCTTCAGGCCTTCCTTGATGATTTCCTCCACAGTCATCGGGCTGCCATCGGCATTCTTCCAGTCTTGCGACATAAGGAGCTTCTCGACAGCGGGTTTGGCGAAGCCGAGCATGGTGAGGGCCGTCATGGCCTCGTCGCGCGCCTGGCTCGCCTGCTGACCGCCAACCGACAGATGCTGACTGCCGACCACACCCATCTTGTCGGCCAGTTCCAACACTATGCGCTGGGCAGTCTTGGCACCTATCCCTTTGACACGCTGCACCTTCTTGACGTCCTGGGTCTGTATGGCGTTGCGCAGCTCGTCCACCGTCAGCGACGACAGCATGACCCTCGCCGTCTGGTTGCCCACACCGCTGATGCTCACCAGCAGACGGAACATCTCGCGTTCGGCCATATCGCTGAAGCCGAAGAGCTGCTGCGCATCCTCGCGCACCACATGATGGGCGTAGAGCTTCACGACGTCGCCATCGGCGCGGCGCAGAGCCTCATAGGTGTTCAAACTAATCTCGAGCAGGTAGCCCACTCCTCCGCAGTCGATCACCGCCTGCGTGGGCTCCAACGATGCCAGTCGGCCTTGTATATATTCGTACATAGCTTATTAATTATCAAAAACATATCCTATCCCCGCCGCAGGGCTTCCGTCTTGCAGACGGTAGTCGTCCTCGGAGGGATTGACGAAGAGCGGGTCCTCGTCCCAGCTGCTGCCGCGCACCAGGCAGTTGGTGAAGCTGTAGTTGAAGTCGTAGCCCTCGACAGCCTCCAGGCTCACCTCGCCCGTGCTCCGTGTGCCGTAGATGATGCAGTCGGTGAAGTCGGCATGCACAAGGTTGCCTACGACATAGCCTCCCTCGACCGGGTAGTAGTTGGCGACGATGACTCCCGTAGTGTCGCGCGAGGTGTAGTTCCAGTAGTGCGCCAAGGTGCTGCGGTCGAAGCTGTAGCTGCCTCCGGCGATAAGCACCAGCGACGACAGGCAGTCGTACACCAGCAGGGTGTCGCCGTCGATGGTGCTCCCCTGCCCTATGATGCCGGCATCGGAGCAGTTGCGCACTATGGTGTTGCTCACCTTGAGTTCGGCCCCCGGATAGCAGCGTATGCCGCCAACGGCATTCTCCACCACACAATGACGCATCACGTTGGCGGTGCTGAAGTTATAGAACCAGATGGTCTGCCATTGTCCGGGCAGCGAGCGGTACCAAGGGTCGTGACGCAGCGAGGTGAACAGTATGGGCTGGTCGGCGGTCCCCACAGCCTTGAGGCTGGCGGCGGAGTCTATCACCAGCATGGCGCCGTTGGCGAAGTATAGTTCGTCGCCTGCGTTCAGCGTGAGGGTGTTGCCCTCTAGCACAGCCGCAGGGTCGAGGAACACATGCGGCCGGTCGTGACGGAAGTTGGCGCAGTCGATAGGCACATACCACGTGGTGTCCGTAGGCTTAAGCCTGTGGTACACGGCGTTGCGGCCGTAGGCCTCGAGCGGCAGCACCTGCCCGTTGCTGAACATTATGGAGTCGGTGCGCAGGAACGGGGCGTTGCTCTCGTTGGGATTGATATTGGCCTGTACGTATATGTGCAGGCTGTCGCCGGCCTGCAGCTCCACGCGCTGCGCCACCATCGAGGTGTCGCCGTCCACGTTGAGGCGGAAACGGCTGGCGCGACCGTGCAGCAGCGTGACGGAAGCCAGCTCTATGTCGTGTCGCGAGCGGTTGTACACCTTCACCATGCGCGTCGTCGTGCCCATAGCGGCGAAGACGGTGTCGAAGGTCACCTTCTCGGTCGAGAACTCCAGCTGCACGCTGCGCTCGTCGGCATAGACGGCATCGCGGCGGCAGCCCGTAGCCAGAATGGCTACGGCAACCAGAAACATCCCTATCGGCAACAATCTCTTCATACGGCAAAATAACGCAAAAAGCCTCGCATTATTATTTAAACATCAAAAGAAATCCCCTACGCGGAATAACGGCCAGTTTGTCATTGTTGTATCCTATTGAAAGAAAACCCCTACGGGGCAACACGCCGCCCTGCAGAGTTCGTCAAACAGGGAAACCGCCATTTCTTCCGCCTTTACTCAATAACTAAAACACTGAGAAGCACCGCAATCCCATATAAATAAACAGCTGAGAACAGGCGGCCACGGGCTGAAGCTTGCGTGGGTTGTTCTCAACTGTTTCGGACTGCAAAAATACAACTATTTTTTAAACTGACAAAAAAAACTTGAATTTTTTTCAAAAACTATCAATCTCTATCCCTCACACCTTAAGCGACATCCCAAGCGCCAGACAATACAACAATACGCCGTCAGGCGTTCTCTTTTAATAGCATCCCGCGCGACTATCGCCGCACATCATACCCCGTAGGGGTTTTCTTTTAATACTGGCACACTATCTTGTGTACAACCCGAACACCTCTTCCAGGCGCTTGGCGCAGACGGGGCAGAACGGCGCGTAGTCGCGCATCATGCAATGCATCGTCGGACGGTAGACACCCTTGCTGCTGTAGCCGGCGCCTTCGTAGACGCCCAGCGGGCCGCACACCCCTTTGGGCAGATTATCGTTGTCGGGCGTAGGCACAGGTGTGCCTTCGGGCAGCATAGCCTTCCACTTGCTGTCGAAATCCCTGAGGTTCGTGATGTTGGGCTCCAGCGGCTCGCGGTCGCCGAGGTGCAGCGTCGAGTAGCTCATCTCCTCGTCCACATACTCGTCGGCCAAGCCGCCGAAAGCGTGGCCGAACTCGTGCGGCAGCACATACTCGGCCATCTTGTGCAGCGACGAGACGGCGTAGAAGTTATAGATGGCGCCGCCGCCGTAGGTGTCGCTGTTGACCATGATGATGATGTAGTCGCAGGGTGTGGTGCCTATGAGGTCGTGCAGACGATGCACGCTGAAGGTCATCAGGTAGCGGTCGATGCCGAAGGTGCCGAAGTCGGCCCCCACGTCGCCCACTACGCCGTAGACGTTGAAGTCCATACGGTGGCCTTTGAAAGGCTCCTTGCCGAAGAGCACCTCCTTCATACGGTAGAAGTCGACGCCCACCTTCTGCGGCATCTCGCCGTCGTAGCCTTGTGCCACGATGACAACGTCAACCTTCTTCGACGGGTCGCCATGCACCTCCAGGTCGCGCCGCTCGCCCTCGCGCCAGAGGGTGTCGAGCCTCTGCTTCGAGGGGTCGAAGGTCACCACCGTAGCGTCAACCAGACGGTCGGCGGCGTCACGCCGCTGCAGGGCTATCTGCACGGCACGCTTGGGCATGGGCACCAGCAGCGTCTCCTCGAAGCGCATCTTCACCTTGCGCCCGCGCTCCGTGTTGCGGTATTCGCGGAAGAGGTTGCTGTAGCCGCGACTGTATATCTCACGGCCGCTCTTGGCATCGCGCACCGACACGCGGTAGTCGCCGTTGTCGAAGGGGTCTATCAGCTGCGTCCGCGAACCGTGCCAAGGGGCGTTGCGATCCACCCAGCGCCTCACCCACACGGTGTCGCTGCCGACGTTGCCCTCGCGCATGCAGTCGATGCGCAACGTGCCGCCGGTGAAATAGCGGCCGAAACTCACCTTGCCGGCCTCGGCAGGCAAAGCCGCAAGCAGCAGAAACAGACAGAGTATGATGCTTTTAGTCTTCATGGTACAACATATAGTCTTTTAATAACGCCGATACATGCCAATTATTGTAACCACGCATCAAAAAAAGCGCCCCTTTCCCCCGCCCTTGGCAGGGAGTTGGACCGTCATTTCGACCATTGTTCGACCATCCTTCGACCATCCTTCGACCATATATGATGGTTAAACGATGGTCGAACGATGGTCGAACGATGGTTGAACGGCCGATGGAAGGACAGGGGAAGAGCGGGGGAATGACGAGGCAAAAGGGTGGCAAAACGGCCCTGCGGAGAGGCCTTGCTGAGGGCAAGTGTGGTGGGGGACGGATGATATTTTTTATAGAGGAAAGACATATATTGAATTTTTTGCGTACCTTTGCAGCCCGAAAACCATATGCAAGGATGATAACGAAGCTATACAACGACAACCCTAATGTACGGGAAGTGAGACGCATAGCCGACATGTTGCGCGACGGAGGGGTGGCGATACTGCCCACGGACACCCTCTACGCTTTTGCCTGCTCGATGGAGCACAAGCGCGCTGTGGAGGAGATAGCGCAGCTGAAAGGTTTTAAAATCAAACAGGCCAAATACTCGATGCTCTGCTCGAGCCTGAGCCAGGCGTCGGAGTATGTGCGCGCTATGGACCGCGACACCTTCGCGTTGCTCAAGCGCTGCCTGCCGGGCCCCTTCACGTTCATCATGGAGGCCTCGGGCAACGTGCCCCGCAACTATCAGAACAGCAACAAGACCATCGGCATCCGCGTGCCCGACAACGAGATACTGCGGGCCATCATCGAGGAGGTGGGTGCACCGCTGATAGCGACGTCGGTACGCCCCATCGGCGAGGAGGACGAGGTGGAGAACTACACGGACCCCGAGTTGATACACGACCGCTTCGGTGGCCGCGTGGCCGTAGTGGTCGACGGCGGCATAGCCGACGCCGAGCCCTCGACGGTGATTGACTGCAGCGACTGCATCGAGCTGGTGAGGCAGGGGAAGGGCATTGTGGAATTATGAAGATAACTGTCAACAACGGCGACGCGTTCTACAGCGGCAACTCGGGGTGCCTGACGCGGGTGCTGGTGCTCTCCATCGCCGTGATGGTGGGTGCGTGGCTGCTGCCGGGCGTCGAGGTGAGCTCGTTCTGGGCCGTGCTCCTCACGGCGGTGGTCATCTCGCTGCTCGACAACCTGGTGAGGCCGATACTGATAGTGGTGACGCTGCCCGCGACGGTGGTGACCCTCGGCCTGTTCCTCTTCGTCATCAACGCCGTGATCATCCTCATGGCCTCGGGCATCGTCGACGGCTTCGAGGTGAGGAGTTTCGGCTGGGCGCTGCTCTTCAGCCTTGTGCTCACGGCGGTGAACTACCTGCTGGAGCTGCCCAACAAATACCTGCAACGCAAGGAACTCCACAAACGCGAGGACGACGACACCGACGACGAGGGGTTCACTCCATACGAAGAAATAAAAGACTGACACAATATGAAACAAGTAAACAAGGCTGCCGAGCTTACGGCGGCAGTAGAAGAAGCAAAGAAACAAGGACTTGAGATTGGCCTCGTGCCCACCATGGGCGCCCTGCACGAGGGGCACCTGTCGCTCATCGAGCGGGCGCTGAAGGAGAACGACCTCGTGGTCGTCAGCCTGTTCGTCAACCCTATACAGTTCAACAACAAGGAGGACCTCGAGAAGTATCCCCGCACCATAGATGCCGACCTGAAGCTCATCGAGAGCCTCATCGGCCGCACCGAGTGCCGCGCCAAGGAGTTGCTGGCTTTCACGCCGACAGTCGACGAGATGTATCCCGACGGCGAGCCCAAGGAGGTGTACCATTTCGGACCTGTGGAGGAGGTGATGGAGGGGCCGCGCCGTCCGGGCCACTTCAGCGGTGTCGCCGTTGTGGTGCGCCGTCTGTTCGACCTAGCGCAGCCCAAGCGCGCCTACTTCGGCGAGAAGGATTACCAGCAGATTGCCGTCATCCGCTCGCTGCTGGCGCAGATCAAGTACCCCATAGAACTTGTGCCCTGCCCCATCGTGCGTGCCGACGACGGCCTGGCCCTCAGCAGCCGCAACATGCGCCTCTCGCCCGCCGCACGCCAGATGGCTCCCGCCATCAACGCCACCCTTGAGCAGGCCGCCGAGATGGCCGAATACGAGGAGGTCGACGACGTGAAGGAGTGGGTGCTCGACACGCTGGCCTCGTGGCACGAGGTGAACGACTGCGCCGACGGGCTGCGGTTCGAGCCCGAATACTTCGAGATTGTCGACGCCATCACCCTCCAGCCCATCGCCGACTGGGACGAAGCCGGCGAGCTCGGCGCCGTGGGATGCATAGCTGTATGGCTCGACGGCGTGCGCCTGATAGACATAGTGAAGTTTCAGTAAAACAGCGCTACATCACTTTGCCATCTTATGAGAAGAAGACCTGCTCTTCTTCTCTTTTTGTTGCATGCCCTCCATCTCGGTGCGGCCAATGCGCCAAGTGAGGCCAAAGCTGACATACTGGCTGGTGATGGTACTCTCGCTAGTAGATGGATTGTAGGGGTTTACACTCTCGCCACCGGTGCGGACGGTGCCGAAGAGGTCGTTGATGTTAAGAAAGAGTGACAGGTGACGGTCGAAGAGGTCGGTGCTCACACCGCAGTCGAAGCTAAAGTAGGGGTCTACCTCGACCATCAAGGTCTGTGTGCGACTGCGGCAGTTGGCGTTGGCAAATACCTGAAGTTTATCCCATAACTTGGCCCAGAAGTTGAGTCGCAGGGAGTAGCAGAGTTTCTCGCTTTCAGCCCATCGCCCGGGACGAAACTGAACACGATAGTAGTCGTCGTATAGATTGGCGTAGATGCGGATGTTCATAAAGTCGGAAGGTCGCAGGGTGGCGTTGAGTCCGAGGCCACCGTTGCGAGCGGTGCCGATGTTGAACGGTTTGGTGAAAGCCACGATGCGGCCAAAGACATCGCTATATGCCACATCGGTGAGGGTGCCTGTCTGGTCGCGCATGGAGTTGTACCACATACTTACGCCGATGCTGCCTAGATGGTCGAAATAGCGTTCCCAGCCGAGCTCGATGTTGTCGGTATAGCCTTTCTTGAGCATGGGAGTTCCGGTGGAGTAGCTATCATAGCCGTAGACGGTGAAGCGCGTGAGCTGCGCGGCTGTGGGCGGCATGACATAGTGAGTGTAGCTGAAGGTGAAGTTGTGCATAGACTCGGTGCTATACGAGGCATGGAATGTGGGGCTGAAGGTGAGGTAGTGCTTGCTCACGTCGCCGCTGTCGGCCGTAGGGTATCGGAGCCGGTACCATGCATTGTCCATCAAGAGTGAGGCTCCAATGGTGAAGCGACCAAAGTGATGCTCGGCGCCGGCATAGAGTGAAAGCTCGTAGGTGCCGTTAGTGTAAGAATAGCTGCGGAGTGAGTCGGCGATACCGTCAAGAGTCTCATCTACGTTTTTCCTCTCCGGTGCAAGACTGGCCATGACGCCAAAGTCCACCTCGCCATGACTGTTGTAGGGCAACGCGATGTCGGCGGTTATACCGTGCCACTGAGAGGGATTGATGGTCGTGCGACGGCGGTCGAAGTCAAGGGCTGTGAGGCTGTCGTGGGTGCGCAGGTCACAGGCGAAGAATCGGTTGCGCGTCAGCGTGCCTGTGTAGTCGACAAAGAGCATCCCACCCAGCGTGTCAAGCTTCTTCTCCATCATCACGCCAAATGCAGCGTCTGCCAACATGTTGCCGTTGCGCTGCGCTTCATTGTATAGATAGCGACCTGCGCCGGTGATAAACTCAGTACGTTCGGTACGACCGTCGAGGCTGCTGCTGTCATGCGTGGCGGTCGCCCACAGCCAAAGGTTTACCAGCGTGTTGCTATCGACATTGTAGTCGAAGTCCAGGCCAAAGTTACCGCCAATGGTGCGGTTACGACTGTGCCCCCGGTTTCTGATGGCCGACGAGAGGGTACTGTCGGGCGCCATCAGACGGCTGTCGTTCTGTTGTTCGCCACTATAGCTGTCGTGGTCGCCGCTGACGAAAACATTAAAACGCACCTTCTCGTTGCTCCACACATAATCCACCCACGGCCCCACCTGCGGCTTACTGTTGGCGTTGAGACCGAGGCATAGCAGCTCGTTACGCTTCACCTTGGCGGTGGTAACGATGTTAACCACGCAATTCTGCGTGTGGTATTTAGCCGAGGGATGGGCTATAACCTCGATGCGTTGCAACGTACCAGCAGGCAGCGACTTGAGGTACTGCTTCAGGCTTTCGGCCTTGAGATGCGACGGCTTGTTGTTTATCCAGATGGAGACTTCGGCGCCACCACGATACTTGATGTTGCCCTCGGCGTCAACCTCTACGCCAGGCGCATTCTGCAACGCGTCGGTGGCGCTGCCGCTCTGCACACTGGGGTCTTCTCCGACATTGTAGAACACCTTCTCGCCGTCGGCGGAATAGAGCGGCCGGCTGGAGGTTACCTGAACCTCCTCAAGTATTGTGGCGTTATCTACAATCTCAATAGTACCAAGGTTAGTGTCCTGAATGATTGCGATATCCTGCCAGTAGGTCTCATACCCCACGGCACTGATACGCAAAAGATAATTACCGCTGGAAACACCCGTCAAAGAGAACACCCCGTCAAGGTCGCTTGTCGTCCCATAGGCGAAGGAGCTATCTGCTATTTTCAACAACACGCAATTTGTGAAAGGAAGCGCCTGAAACCTGCTGTCGACAAGGCTTCCATGAAGCGAATATGATGTTTGTGCCATTGCGACACCGGCAACACCTATCAACAGGATTGCCCAAATAAATCTTTTCAGCATATAAAACAAATGTTGAATATGAAACAATAAGGAGTATCCCATTCAAGGGTCTCCAACCAACGACAAAGAAGAACCTTGCATCAGGGAGCTCTCAATACTTCGTGGAACGTTATTGCTTCGTTATTCAACATTGTCTCATTTACATTAATGAGCGTAAAGCCATTTCGTAGCCCTTCAGGCCGAGGCCGCAGACCATACCGCGGCAGGCGCTTGTTATGAGTGAGTGGTGGCGGTACTCCTCGCGGGCGAAGATGTTACTCATGTGCACCTCTATCTTGGCAGCAGGCACAGCCAGCAGCGCATCGCGCAAGGCAACAGAGGTGTGGCTGTAGCCGCCGAGGTTCACTATCAGACCGTCGGCTGCGAAGCCCGCACGCTGTATCTCGTCAATGAGTTTACCCTCCACATTGCTCTGATAAAAGCTTATCTCCACCTCGGGGAAATGCCTGCGCAGAGTGTCAAGATACTCTTCCATGGTCGTGGAGCCGTAAACCTCAAGCTCGCGACGCCCTGTGAGGTTAAGGTTGGGACCGTTGATAATCTCTATGCGTTTCATCTTCTGTCAAGGTAAATCATAAGGTAATAGGCCAGCGTCGCCAGCGAGGTGACGGCAGCCATAACGTATGTGTATGCCGCCGAACGAAGGGCGCTCTCGGCGTACCGATGGGTATCAACAGATGTGATGTCGTGCTGGCGTATCCACTGCAGCGCACGCGCCGAGGCGTTGATCTCCACCGGCAAGGTGACGAGTGAGAACAGCGTGCTCATGGCGAAGAGCAGGATGCCCACGAGCAACAGCGCGGGGAATACTTTTATGAGCAGCAGTCCAGCTAAGATGACCCACGACACCCAACGGCCTGCGAAGCTCACAATGGGCACCAGGGCTGAACGGAGGCCCAACGGCGCATAGCCCACAGCGTGCTGCACAGCATGGCCACACTCGTGGGCGGCAACGGCGGCAGCGGCCACCGAGGTGCCGTTGTAGACGTCGGGGCTCAGGTTAAGCGTGCGGTTGGCAGGGTTGTAGTGGTCGGTGAGCGTACCTTTGACCATCTGCACCTGCACGTTGTGTATGTCGTGGTCACGCAGCATACGCTCGGCCACATCGCGGCCCGTGATGCCGCCTTCGGTGCGGATGTGCGAATACTTCTTGAATTTGCGCTCCACATTCTTGCTCACAATCATGGATATGACCGTGATGGCTATGAAGACAATCCACATTGAAGACGACCCCACAAGCGGGGTGGCCATAGTTTCCAGAAGAACAATGTTGAGCATATTGTCAGTTTTGTCATATAACGCACTTGCGACGCTTTTATTGTATAAAAAAGAAGGCCGCCCATGCGGACAGCCTTCTTTTATGCAGATATTATCTAAAGATTAGATGATACCCTGGGCAACCATGGCGTTAGCAACACGCATGAAGCCGGCGATGTTGGCGCCCTTCACGTAGTTGATGTGGCCATCAGCCTCGCGACCGTGCTCGACGCACATGTCGTAGATGTTGTTCATGATGGTGTGGAGGTTCTTGTCGACCTCTTCGGCAGTCCAGTTGCGGTGCTCAGCGTTCTGGCAGATCTCGAGGCCAGAGGTGGCAACACCACCGGCGTTGACAGCCTTACCGGGGCCGAAGGGAACCTTGGCGGCCTGGATGGCGGCGATAGCGGCGGGCTGGCAACCCATGTTGGAGACCTCGGCAACATACTTCACGCCATTGGCGAGGAGCATCTTGGCATCTTCCTCGGCGAGCTCGTTCTGGAAGGCGCAGGGCATAGCGATGTCGCACTTCACGATCCAAGCTTTCTTGCCGGCGGTGAACTTGGCCTGGCCGGGGAACTTGTCGGCCATATCCTGAACCTTGTTGCGGTTCGAGGCACGCATGACGAGCATGTAGTCGATCATCTCCTTGGTGATACCGTTCTCGATCTCGCAGACACCGTCGGGGCCGCTGATGGCGACAACCTTGGCACCAAGCTCGGTGGCCTTGATGGCAGCACCCCAAGCAACGTTACCGAAGCCGGAGAGGGCGATACGCTTGCCTTCCATCTTGTCACCGTTCTGCTTCACCATGCGCTCGACATAGTAGATGGCGCCGAAGCCGGTAGCCTCGGGACGGATGAGGGAACCACCCCAGCCGTAGCTCTTGCCGGTCAGAGCACCAGTGCTGTGCTCGCGGGCCAGTTTCTTGTAGGCACCATAGAGGTAGCCAATCTCACGGCCGCCGACACCCACGTCACCGGCAGGGCTGTCCTGATCGGGACCGATGTTGCGCCAGAGCTCATACATGAAGGCCTGGCAGAAGCGCATGATCTCAGCGTCGCTCTTTCCAACGGGGTCGAAGTCGGAGCCACCCTTACCACCGCCGAGAGGCAGCATGGTGAGGCTGTTCTTGAAGATCTGCTCAAAGCCGAGGAATTTCAGCATGGAGACGTTGACGGCCTTGTGGAAGCGGAGACCACCCTTGTAGGCGCCGAGAGCGGCGTTGAACTGCACGCGGTAGCCGAGGTTGGTGCAAACCTCACCCTTATCGTTGACCCAGGTCACGCGGAAGGTGAAGATACGGTCGGGCTCGACGATACGCTCAACAATCTTATTGGCTTCGAACTCGGGGTGTTTGTTGTATTCTTCCTCGATAGTCTCAAGAACCTCGCGAACAGCCTGCAAGTACTCGTTTTCGCCGGGATGTTTGGCCTCCAGGTTGGCCATAATTTCGTTTACTTTCATGGTATTTAATTAATTAGGTTAAACTTTAACTTTTTTTCAGTTCAGCAAATGTACACCTTTTTTCTGATTGCACAAAATTTTTTTCTCTTTTTTTAACCGCCACATCACGCCCACCCATCCACAACCGTCTGCTTTGCAAACAGTAAGGACTCCCGAAGGCCTGTTTTTCTGGCTTGTTCTGGTTGTGGAAAAGGAAGCCGTTTGACATGGAGCCGGTACGGAGCCCCTTCGCCCTCCCTTCGGCATTTCTTCAGTGGAAAGCCGTCGAAAGGCAATAGAAACGCCGAAGGGGCTCCAAAGGGGGTCGGATACAAGAAATAAGGTATGAGGATTAAAGGTAGCAGGTCTCCACGAAGTTGTAGAGTCGCGGCTTCAGGTATTCGCGTTCCTCGACAAAGGCCATATGCGCCACATCCTCAAGGAGAAGTATCTCAGGGCGTTTGGCAACAATGGCCGAGCCAAGGGCCACCTCGACGGGGATGCGAGGGTCGTTCTTGCCATAAACGAAGAACGTGGGCACGTCGAGCTTGGCAAGCGTCTGCACACGCGACGGGCGCTCAGCCATGCCATGCTGTGCAGCCGTGATGGCGGCCGCCGAAGTGAGCAGACACTGGTCCTGCTGATCCTTGATGTCTTTCGAGAGGGCGGCACGCTTGGAGCTGTCGAATAGGGTCGCCATGAAGCCAAGGATGAAGGCGGCGCGGTTCTCCGCCACCTGCCGGCAGATAGCCTCGCGCTGCTGTCTGTGCTCCTCCGAATCTGCCAGGGGGTGCGAATTGATGAGTCCCAGACCTCGCAGGGCAAAGGGGTACTTATCGGCGAAGGAGAGGGCCACGTAGCCGCCCATGGAGTGGCCCACCATGACGCACTGGTCGACACCTGCCTCGTTGAGTACAGATTTCACAATCTTGGCCATGAAGTCCATGGTATGAACATCGCAGAAGTTCTCCGTGAGGCCATGCCCGGGAAGGTCGATGGTTATGACACGGAAATCATTCATGTAGCTGAGCACATAGGAACTCCACACATCGAGGTTTTGCAGAAAACCGTGCAGCAGCACGAGTGTGTGCGTGTTCTCGCGACCTTCGTCACGATAGTGTACGGTGCGTCCGTCGATGGTGATTGTGCGGTGTTGTTCCATGTCCTGCAGGTGTTACTATTTCGACGGCAAAATTACCACCTTTTTTAAAAACAAAAGCTGCGGACTTCAAAAAGAAATCCGCAGCCCATTGTTAATATCTCATTTTTACTTCTCGCGGAAACGCACAGCGACGCCCGGGACCGAATGTTTCTTAGTGTTGACATTGCCGTAGGCGGATATGGTCACCGCCGACTCATCGGCGCCGGAAAGGACAAGAAACTCGCGTATGGCGCGGCCTCGCTCGAGAGAGAGGTTGTAGCTCAGCGCATCGTCGTTGCCTTCAACGTTGATAACCAGCTCCACGGTGCACGAGGCGTTCTGCTGCATGAAGTTGGCGAGTTGCTCAAGCTGGAACTCAGCCACAGGTAGCAGTTTGGACGATGACTTCTCGAAGTCCACGGCCGGCAGCGGAAGCGGCTTGTCCATGGAGACTAGTACCGGGAAAGTGTAGCCCTTAAGCCTCTGACGCGTCTTGGCGTTGGGTTCTATAATGACCGCCGGCACGAAATACATGCCCGCATCGCCGAGCACGGCATAACGCTTGTCCTTGTGGATGGCCAGGTCAACGCTGTTGGCGCCGCCGGAGTACTCGACCACCTGGGTGATAGCCTGCTGCGTCAGGTCGGCCACACGCACACGGAAAAGGAAGTCCTCCATGCCGAGAATGTCGAGGGAATAGTTCCTGT
This sequence comes from uncultured Bacteroidales bacterium, assembly GCA_900318275.1. Taxonomy (GTDB): domain Bacteria; phylum Bacteroidota; class Bacteroidia; order Bacteroidales; family P3; genus Colimorpha. Next base: position 52,045 of record ONJY01000001.1, read on the forward strand.
ATGAATTGGAGGCGTCATGGGATGTTGGAAACGAGTAGGCAGCATAGCGCCCCAGATTGTAGTTGGAGGTAACAATCAGGGTCTTCTCATCGGCGCCGAACGATATGCTGGCCTCCTTGAAGCCGGTGTTTATATCCTTGCCCAGGTTGCGCGGCTTGCTCCACGACGTCCAGTCCTCGACGTTGGAACGAGTGCATATATAGACATCGCCATAGCCAAGACCGCCGCGACCGTCGGTGACGAAGTATAGAGTCTTGAGGTTGCGGCTGAGTATGGGCGAACGCTCGCTATACGGTGTATTGACTTCAGAGCCGAGGTTGATAGCAGCGCCCCAACCGTTCTGGGTGTAAGGTATGAAATAGATGTCGGAAGCAAGGGCCGTGTCACCATGGAACAGGCTGCCGGAAGGCTGGAGGTTCTGTCCGCCGGGACGGTCCGAAGCCAGTAGCAGTCCACTACCGTCAGGCATCATATAGGCATCAGTCTCAATATAATCGGTGTTGACAGGATATGGCGGGATATCGGCCACACGCCACTGGTCACCTTCCTTCTCGGCAATCCAGATGTCGCCGGCACTGCCCAGAAGCATTCGCGTACCGTTGGCATAGAAGCCGTAAATGGTCAGACCGTCGTTGTCGCTGTTGACGAACTTGACATCGCCTGCCGGCTGCCATACTCCGTTTTTCTTCACGGCGTAGCAGATACGGCGTGTGGAGCCCACACGCGTGTAGTACAACTTGTCTTCAGCCTGGTTGTAGCAGGGGCTCTGTATATTATAGGTGGCGGTAAGAACCGGCGACAACTTGCGGCCCGACGACGGTGTCGTCAGGACAGTCTTCAGCTCCTTGTATTCTTCGGTGCCGACATTGTCAAAACAGAGCTCGAACTGACGCACTCTCTCAAGGGCAGCGCCGTAGTTGTGCATGACGAGCTGAGACTGTATCATACGCTGCAGAGGCACGATGGCTATGCGCTTGCCCGTCATGTGTCTTACATAGCCGGCATACTTGCCATAGTCCACCTCGATGAAGTCTTCCATAAGGTTCACTCTGTCTATACGCCTGGCACGCTCCACATCCTCTTCCAGGGCGCGCTGGTGCGGGTAATCGGGGTTCTCCTTGCGGAATTTCTCAATAGGCGACATGTTACCCTCCTCGGCATGCCATGCATAGTACCTGTTATACACGTCGTTGTAGTAAGGGTCGAGCTTGAAGCGCGAGAGGTATAGGCGTGCGGCCTCAATGTCATGCTTGTCGTAGACGAGACAGCGCAGCCGCAGCAATGCGCTGTCGGCTAGAGCATTGTCGGCGTTGGAATCGACGAAGTCGGCATATTCGCGAGCTGTATGCAGGGCAGAGTACTTAACCTCCAGCAATGTAGCAAGCTTCTCACGCGCCTGCAAATGCTCATCACTCGACGGGTACTTGCGCAGGAATTCGTTATATGCCTTGATTGTGTTGCGACGGCTTGCATTGGCATAGGCTATGCGACTCTTCTGCTTCTCAGCCGCACGCTGCACGGAGGGGCTCAGCTCGTAGGCCGCAGCGATAGTGTCGGCCTGAGCCTCGGTCGTCACACCCTCGAAGAGGCCGGGAGCGAAGCGCGAAAGCCTCTCCTCCATCTGCTCAGCCTCGCGAGTGCCGGGGTAGATGTCTATGAAATGGTAGAACGACTCCGCCGTGCCTTTGCGCAGATCCTCGTCATACACCTGGTTGATGCGGCGCTGACGCAGCAAGCGCACCAATTCTATGTCGATGCCAAACGCGTCGAGGTAGGTATCGAGCTCGACACGAGACATATCTGTACGCACCTCAAGGGTGTTGTAAGCCGCGTCGACAATAGACTGTTTGGCTTGGCGAATAGTCGTCAACGTGATATTCTTGCGGGCCAGACGCGTCAACTCACCCAGCTTGTCGTTCTCCAACAGCTTGATGTGTTCCTTCTCGGCACGCTGCATGTACTTCATGGCCATCGGCAGGTTGCGCATAGGATGCGAGTTGTCGAAGTAGAACATCGACATATTAAACAGGTTCTCCACGTTGTCGGGCTCTTTGGCATACGCTTTGTTGAGCCGTGTGAAGCGGTCCTGATAGTCGCCCTTCAGTTCGTCGGGCAAAGCCTGGGCCAGCACGGAAGCTGTCAGCATGCAGGCCATCAATGTCGTCAGCAGTTTCTTCATCGTTATGCTATTTTAGCGTTCCCAGAATATCTCTGAACTCAAATTCCATTTCCTCGAAGGTGTCCTTGGTCGTCTCCAGACGGAACTCTACGGCGGTACCGCGGTCCTTGAAATAAGTCATCAGGAACTGATAGTCCTTCTGGCTTACCGGATTGGTGTAGGCTCCCACATAGCCTATGCCGCCACTCTTCGGCAGCCCGGGGCCATGGGTGTATTCATCCACCGACTGAAAGGGCTGGAGCAGGTAACGGTCGTAGGCCAGCTCGTACACGTCGCCGTCATAACCCTCGTTGACATAAATGCGGAGGCAAGGCAACACGGTATCGCCTTCCATATCCACCAACGTGCGCCCCACGTAGTAATAGAGGTACACGTCGGCCCCGTCGTCGAGCTTAAAGGTGCGCAGGTAGCGCCAGTCGTCGCTGTTGAGGCGGAAGGATACACGCGTCCCAGGTATGTTAACCTGCGCCGCCGCCGTGCCCGCCAAGGCCAACAGCATTGCCAACATCAGTGTTTTGGCGATTCTATTCATCGTGTTTCTATTTTGTCGTAAAACTGTAGCAATTGTGCAGTGAGCCGTTTCACATCATAGTGCTCCGCCACGAGCCTTGCAGCGGCCTCGCCCACGCTGTGGCAGTATTCCTGGTCGTCCACCAGCCGCTTGATTTGAGCGGCGAACTGCGCGGGTGTATCGGCCACCAGCAGGTTCTCACCCTCGGTGTAATCTATGCCCTGAGCACCCACAGTGGTGGTAACCACGGCCTTGCCTGCCGCCATTGCCTCTATTATCTTGACCCTGATACCGCTGCCGCTGAGCAGGGGCACCACATTGATCTGTTTGCCAGCTATGAAATAGCCTGCATCCGGCACCTCGCCGACCACCGTCACGCCGTCCATGGGTGTGTCCATCCACTTCTGCGGCATCTTGCGTCCTGCCAGATACAGGTGCGCCTGCGGCACCTCGCGGTGCACCACCGGCCACACCTCGTCGAGCAACCACTCAATGCTCTCGCGGTTGGGCATCCAGTCCATAGCCCCTATGTGGAACAACGAAGCGGGTTCCACATCCACGTTGGCCGCATCGTCGGGCTCCACGCCAAAGGGTATCGACGTCAACGGGCGGCGGCAACCGTGCTGACGGAAGTAGTCGGCATCGCCCTTGGTGATGCACACCACGCCGTCGTAGTCGTTTACATGCTCCAGCTCATAGGCCCTCAGTGCCAAAGCCAGATGCTTAAGATACCACCGCTTAAAGCCACGGGGCGTACTTGCCGCCACGCGCTGCCAGATGACATGCTCCACATTGTGCGACCGCAGCACCACCTTGGCATCGGAAAGACTGCGGATAAGCGGCACATAGGGCGTCATGAAGAGGCTCTCAAGATGCACCACGTCAAACGTCTCCTGCTCCAGTATGGCGCGCAGCCTGGCGGCGAAAGCCTCGCTGCGGAAGCGCTTGACATGGTACGACTCGCCGCAGAGCATGGACACCGCCGCTGCCAGAGGCTTGACGGAAAGGTCCACATACTGCGACTCGAAGCCTGTCTGTCGCAGGTATTCCTCGCCCATCTTGGCGCGGTCGGCAGGGTGTTTGTCACTCTCCATCGCCAGCACCTTGACCTCGCAGCCTTCGCGCAACAGACCTTGCGTGATGCTGTTCATGGCCATGGTGCCACCGTCAACGGTGGGTAACGGCGGTTTGATGCAGAGCTGCAGTACTTTCATTTCCTTCGGTTAAGCATTACTCTCCCTTTCTGTCGCCAGCGTCATTCCTTAGGCAGGTTGCGGAAACCGGTGCCCAATATCTCGGAGCTGTCCATGATATTGACGAAGGCCTTGGGGTCAATGCGGTGCAGGTTGCTCTTCAGCTTCACCATGTCGGCACGCTCAAGGGTGACATATATCATCTTGCGCTCGTTGCCCTGGTAGAGGCCGCTGCCGGTGATGCAGGTGCCACCGCGCTTGAGGTCGTTGAGAATGTAGTCGCGCACAGCCTCCAGCTCATCTGTGACGATGAACATGGTCTTGTAACTCTTCATGCCGTCCACCACCAGGTCGATGACCTTGCCCTCGATGAAGATGATGATGATGGAGTAGATAGGCAGACGTATGTCGCCGAAAGCCACGAGGGTGCTCAGCGTGATGATACCGTCGACAATCATCACCAGAGTGCCGAGGCTTATCTTGGTGTACTTGTGCAGTATCATGCTGATAATGTCGCTGCCGCCACTGGTGGCGCCGCTGCGGAAAATCATGCCTATGGCCACGCCGTAGATGAGGCCGGCCACGACGGTGTTGAGGAAATAGTCGGGCACGAACCAGCCGCCGCCATGCGGTATCTGCACCATGGAGATACCTTCTAGGGGGGCGTCCATGATCTTGCCGTCGAAGATGACGGGATTGTAGCCCCATGAGCTCTCAAGGATGAAGGTGAAGAGGAAGATAAGCGCTGTGGATATGATGGTCTTCAAGCCGAACTTCGGACCCAGAATCCATGTGCCGATGAGCAGCAGCGGCACATCCATGCAGATGGCGTAGAGGGAGATTTTCCATGGCCACAGGGTGTTGAACACGTTACTCAAACCGTATGTGCCGCCAGGGGCCATGAGATAGGGGTTGACGAACATCACGTCGCCAACGGCGAACAGGGCGCTGCCGCCTATGAGCAGCATGTAGGCCCACACTTCTTTTTTCCAGTCTTTCTTTTGAGCAGTATTTGTCATAAACAATTATTTATTAATACATAAAGCGTCCTGTCGGCCATAGGACAGGAATGCAAAGATACGAAGATTTAACAATATAGCAATAATAAAAGCAAAAAAAGAGGGCGCCGAAACGTCCTCTTGAGCCCTGAGCGATAGACGGGGGTCGAACCCGCGACCTGCGGCTTGGGAAGCCGCCGCTCTGCCAACTGAGCTACTATCGCATTGCCGTCCTTCACAAATTCCCATAAAAACAGGGCGACTGTAACGTAATTACCTAATCAAATGACACCACAAAAACGGCGCCCTGCCGTGTTTATTGTGCCACCGACTGATTTTTTTCTTCGTTTTTATGCAAAATACTCGAACACACCGTTCTCGCTCTTCACCGTCACCTGGGCCTTGGGAGCCTCCTCGACGCGGCCTATCACCTGGGCGTCAACGCCGAAGCTGCAGCTGATGTCGATGATGCCGCGGGCCGTGGCCTCGTCGGTGTAGAGCTCCATGCGGTGGCCCATATTGAACACCTTGTACATCTCCTGCCAGTCGGTCTGGCTCTCGTCGTGTATCATCTTGAACAGTGGCGGCACTGGGAAGAGGTTGTCCTTGACAACGTGGTTTTTGTCGATGAAGTGCAGCACCTTGGTCTGCGCACCGCCCGAGCAGTGCACCATACCGTCAATCTTGGGGCGGTATTCGTCGAGTACCTTGCGGATGATGGGAGCATAAGTCCTTGTGGGCGAGAGCACCATATGTCCGGCGTCGACACCGGGCACATCGGTGGGGTCGGTGAGCAGCTTGGTGCCGCAGAAGACCACACTGTCGGGCAGGTTGCGGTCGTAGCACATCGGGTACTTCTCGGCGTAGACATGCGAGAACACGTCGTGGCGTGCCGAGGTGAGACCGTTGGAGCCCATGCCGCCGTTGTAGGCGGTCTCGTACTTGGCCTGGCCGAAGCAGGCGAGGCCCACGATGACGTTGCCGGCCTTGATGCGGGCATTGTCCACCACGTCGGCGCGGCGCATGCGGGCCGTCACCGTGCTGTCCACGATGATAGTGCGCACCAGGTCGCCCACGTCGGCAGTCTCGCCACCGGTGAGCACTATGTCGATACCCATGTCGCGCATCGTCTGACAGAACTCCTCGGTGCCGTTGATGACGGCCGAGATAACCTCGCCGGGCACCAGCTGTTTGTTGCGGCCGATGGTGGAACTGAGCAGGATGTGGTCGAGAGCGCCGACACACAGCAGGTCGTCGGTGTTCATCACGATGGCGTCCACAGCGATGCCTTTCCACACACTCAGGTCGCCCGTCTCGCGCCAGTACATGTAAGCGAGGCTCGACTTGGTGCCGGCGCCGTCGGCATGCATTATGTTGCAATAGTCGGCGTCACCCCCCAGCAGGTCGGGTATAATCTTGCAGAAAGCCTTGGGGAAGAGGCCCTTGTCGATATTCTTGATGGCATTGTGCACATCCTCTTTCGTAGCGGAAACTCCGCGCTGGTTGTACTTATCCATATTACACGTTGATACGTTGATACACTGATGCGTCAGTACGCTTTGAGTGTGCAAAGATACAAACTTTTTGCATTCTGGCAAAATTTTCTTTCCACATTCCCCTCCTCCGGCACAGCTCCCCTACAGACCCGGTACGGCAGTTCTTCAGTAGTATTTCAGTGTTTCACTGAATAACTACTGAAGAAGTATCGTTGAAATGCCGTACCGACTCCGGTACAGAGAGGGGGGAAAACGGCAACGGCGAGAGCGGAAAACGGCCCCGGTGTGGGGGCGTGGAGGGGCGGCATGAAAATAAATTTCGCCATATCGAAATAATTTCGTAATTTTGCATTTGGAATCAATATATACCAAGACTTATGGCAAAAGGGAGAATACTGTATGTAAGTCAGGACATTACGCCTTTCTCAGAGGAGAGCGCCACCGCCACTCTGGGGCGTTACTTGCCGGCGAAAATACAGGAGATGGGTCGCGACATCAGGGTTTTCATGCCCAAATTCAGCAGCATCAGCGAGCGCAAGCACCAGCTGCACGAGGTGATACGCCTGAGCGGCATGAATATGATAGTGAACAACAGCGACCACCAGCTGCTGATAAAGGTGGGCTCCATCCCCACGGCACGCATGCAGGTCTATTTCATCGACAACGAGGACTATTTCAGCCATCTGCCCCACCCTGCCGATGAAAAGGGCATGCTCGACGAGCTGAGCGACGAGCGCCTGCTCTTCTTCGGGCGCGGCGTGCTCGAGGCTGTGCGCAAGCTGGCCTGGCAACCTCACCTGATCAACTTCATGGGCTGGAGCTCGGCGATGATACCGTTCTACCTGCGCCGTATCAACAAGGAGAATTCTTTCTTCAGCGGCACCAAGCTGGTCATCACGCTGATGGACGACAGCTTCAACGGCCATGTGGGTGGCGACCTGGAGCGCAAGATGAAGGCCGACAATGCTACGGCCAAGGACCTGCGCCTCTACGGCGACACCACATACCTCGGCCTGATGAAAGCCGCCATAACCTTCTCGCAGGGCGTCATCATCGGCTCGCCGAACGTCAACCCCGAGCTGGTGGCCTACGCTAAAGCCAACAAGCGCAATGTGCTCGACTTCATCGAGGACCGCGACGAGTTCTATGCACGCACCAACAAATTCTACGACACCATAACGGGCAGGATAGAGAACTGACCCGCGCAACAGACTGACAGCAGATGAAAAACTCACTCCGTTATGCAGCAATGCTGCTGACACTATTCGCGCTGACGGCATGCACCGACGACGAGAGCGACCTCGGCAGCACGCTGATGGACGCCGACGCCCTATACAACGCCAAGAACTACACCATGACCGTCGACACGGCCTACTCGCTGCGCGACGACTCGCTGCTCACCACGGGCAACACCGAGATTATGATAGGCAACTATCACGACGCCATCTTCGGCAAGGTGACGGCGCAGTATTTCACCCAGATTACCCTACCTAACGCCACCACATCGGTGGCCTTCGAAGACGTGACCATCGACTCGGTGGTGATGACGCTCGTCTACGACTCGGTGTTCCCCGACACCACACGCAGCTACAACCTACACTTCGAGGTGGTGCAGCTCGCCGAGGCAATAGCTTCCGACAAGCAGTACTACGCGATGGACAGCATTGACGTCAACACCGATGCCGTGCTCTTCAACGGCACCGTGCAGACCAAACCCGGCAGCGGCACCGTCAGCATGCACCTCGGCGGGCCTATCAACAGCATGCTGCAGATGACGGCCAACCGCGACGCCTTCGCCGAAGCCACCAAGGGCCTGCGCATCAGCGTGCTGCCGACAGGCAGCGATGAGGGGATGGTGGCCATGAACCTGTCAGACACCCGCACCCTGATTCGCGTGCACTACCACTACGACACCACGTCCTACCACTTCGACCTCTCGATTAGCAACGGCAAGCATTTCACCCACTTCGTGCACGACTACAGCGGCACCGTCCTCGACGGTGTGAGGAGCCTCGACGGCGCCTCGCGCCTGTATCTGGATCCACTGGGCGGATTCAAGGCTGTGGTGAGCTTCGACCGCACGCTGCGCGCTTTCCGCGAGGCACATCCGCGCGCCGTGGTGCACAAGGCCGACCTGCTGATTCCAGTGGCCGCAGAGGCCGATGCCAAGAAGCCGCACCGCCTCATAGCCACCAACGGCACACGCTACATCAACGATTACATCTCGGCGGGCGTGGACGGATACTACCACAGCGACAGCAGCCGCTACCGCATCCGCGTACCCCTGCACCTGCAGAGTATGTTGCGCGACGGCTTCGACAAGGGCACACACCTGCTCATCGACGCCCGCGGCAGCGTGGCCGACCGCACCGTGCTCAACGGATATAACCAAACAGACAAGATTAAAATCAACCTCATATACACCGAATAATGACGAAGAAAACCATCCTCATACTTGCAGCCTGCATAGCCACGGCCTTGATGGCCGACGCGCAGACCATGTACCGCAAGAACTACAGCGGCACCACCCAGCTCTCGGTAGAGGGCCCCATAGCCGAAAACGGCAAGCGCAACGGCAGCTGGACCTGGTGGTACCCCTCGGGCAAAGTGTCGCAGAAAGGCACCTACACCAACGGCAAGAAGAGCGGTGTGTGGACTGTATACTATGACGACGGCAGCCGCATGAGCGAGGAATGCTTCGCCACGGGTGTGAACCGCAGCTGGCACCGCAACGGCGACCTGAAGAGCGAGGTGGCCGTGGAGAACGGCAAGAAGAGCGGCGTATACCGCTCGTGGTACGCCAATGGGCAGCAGGAGGAAGAGATCACCTACGTGAACGGCAGCCGCGAAGGGCAGACCACGCAATGGCACGAGAACGGTAAGATCAGGTTCAAGGGCCAGTACAAGAACGACGAGCTGCAGGGCATCGCTTCGTGGTGGTTCGAGGACGGCAAGAAAGACATGGAAGGCCCCATGGTGAACGGCGTGCAGGACGGCGAATGGTCGTTCTACTGGCGCACCACCGGCAAGCTGGGCATCCGCGGCCACTATGCCGGCGGAAAAGAGGCCGGCGTGTGGACCTACTACTACGAGACCGGCGAGCGCTGGCGTGCCGGGCAGTACCGCAACGGCGAGCGCGAAGGAGTGTGGACCACCTGGTACGAGAGCGGCAAGAAGCTTCACGAAGGCGAATACGCACGCGACATGGAGGAAGGCCGCTGGACAGCATGGTACGAAAATGGACGTGTGGACTACTACGGCAACTTCCATGAGGGCTTGAAAGAAGGCGAATGGCGCGGCCTGTATGACGACGGTTCGGTGCGCTACGTGATAAACTACCGCGAAGACCTCAAGGACGGCGAAGAGCTGCGCTACTTTCCCAACGGCAAGGTGGAGCTGCGCCAGAACTTCCGCAACGGCGTGCTCGATGGCAAATACGAGCGCTACAACGAGGCCGGCGCACCTGTTGAGAAAGGCCAGTTCGTGAACGGCGAGAAGGACGGCAAATGGGTGTGGTACGACAACGGCCGCGAGATGTACAAGGCACGTTTCAAGGGCGGCAAAGAGGTGAAATGAGGCTACTGCTTGCATCGAAGTCACCACGCCGCCGCCAACTGCTGGCCGAGACGGGGCTGCCCGTGGAGTGCGTGAGCATTGACGTGGACGAACACATAGACTCTCCCCTGCCCCCCGCCGACGTGGCGGAGCACTTGGCCCGGCGCAAAGCCGCGGCTTTTCCACAAGACAAGATTGACGCCGACTGCGTGCTGGTAACGGCCGACACCACGGTGGTGCTCAACGGTCATGTGCTGGGCAAACCGGCCAACCGCGACGAAGCCATGACCATGCTGCACAGACTCGCCGGACGACAGCACACAGTGTACACCGGCGTATGCCTGCGCTCTCGCAACGACGAGGTTTCGTTCACCGAAAGCACCAAGGTGCACTTCCGCCAACTGACCGACGAAGAGATTGCCCACTACGTAGACACCTACAAGCCTTACGACAAGGCAGGGGCCTACGGCATACAGGAATGGATAGGAATGGTGGGAATAAGTCGCATCGAGGGCTGCTACTACAACGTGATGGGGTTGCCGGTAGCACGGCTCTACGAGACGCTGTGCAGCAAGTTCTTGTCGAGGTAGATGTCGCCTCGGTCGAGCATGTCGCGCAGCACCTCCCTTACATTTACATAACCCTTTGCTTCGAGCATGATACAGAGGTCGTGTGGAGACAGACGGCTTGCCGCAAGCTGCTGGATGACTGCCGCACGGCAGTCGGCTTCCGCGGGCGCTGACGCATGCTGACAGACATCACAGCATCCGCAAGCCGGCACATCATCGCTCTGACCGAAATAGGCGGCAAGCTGACGGCTGCGGCACTCGCTGTCGTTGGCGATATAATCCTCCACAGCTTGAAGACGGCGCCAGGCGGCCTGCCTGAGCAGGTCGTACTGCTGCGGCTGCAGCATGATCTCACTCTCAGGGATGCGCGCCGACGGGAAGACAATCTGCGGCTTGGTGGGACACGGACGATAGTCGGCCACATGCATGGCGCTGAGCTCGCCGAGCATAGCCACGACATCCGTGGTCTCAAGGTTGCAGCGCATGGCAATGCGCTTCTCGTCGACTGGCACCGCCATCGAGAGGAGGCCCGGGTACATGCGCAACAAGGTCTGCACAAAGTCGCCGAGACGCATATGGTTCACCTGGAAGCGGTAAAGCTCGTCGCGCCCGACGATGATGCCGAGCGTCGAGACAGCCTCGTCGAGCTCAGGCAGGGCTATGAGGCCTTCACGCTCAAGGAAGCGGCAGGCAGCATAAAACTCACGTGCTTTGAAGGTATAAGTGTCGCAGACTTTCTGCAAGTCAAAGTCATAACGGCTATCGGCTCCGCCACCCATAGGCAGGCGGTAGTAGTTGCAGAGAGCCCTGTAGACGTTGCGGATATATACCAGCATCGGGAAGTCCTTGGCGTGGTTGGCCTTCAATGCCGCCGTATCGGACGGCCCACAGAGGAGGTAGGCGCGTGCAGGGGCACCATCGCGTCCAGCCCTTCCGGCTTCCTGGAAGTAGGCTTCGAGGGAATCGGGCACGTCGGCATGCACCACAAAGCGCACGTCGGGCTTGTCGATACCCATGCCGAAGGCATTGGTAGCCACCATGACACGGCACAGACCCTTCATCCAGAGCCCCTGCCGGCGGTCACGCTCGGCGGCACCGAGGCCTGCATGGTAGAACTCGGCTGTGACCCCGTTCTCCACAAGCAATGCGGCTATCTGTTCTGTGTAGCGGCGGCTGCGGGTGTAGACGATGCCGCATCCTTCGGTGGCGGCAGCTATGGCAAGCAGGCGCCGGTTCTTGTCCTCGTCATGCACAACCATATAACCCAGATTTGGGCGCACAAAACTGCCGCAGAAAAGCTGCCGGTTGTGCATGGCAAGGTGAAGGCAGATATCTTCCACCACCTCGGGGGTGGCAGTGGCGGTGAGGGCCATGAGCGGCACAGCAGGATGATAGGCCCGGATGTCGGCAATCTGGAGATAGGGGGGGCGGAAGTCGTAACCCCACTGGGAGACACAATGAGCCTCGTCGACAGCTATCAGACTCACCTTCATCTTGCGGAAATGCTCTATAAAACGGCGCTGCCGCAAGCGTTCCGGCGAGACATAGAGGAACTTGATACTGCCGTAAAGACAGTTGTTAAGCACCGTCGATACGTCGTCCTGGCTCATGCCGGAGGTGATGCAGGCGGCTTTGATGTGGCGAGCAGAGAGCTGCACGACCTGGTCTTTCATCAGCGCTATCAAGGGTGATACCACAAGACAAAGCCCCTCCATCATCAGCGCAGGTAGCTGGTAACAGAGGGACTTCCCTCCGCCGGTGGGCAGCAGCACCATGGTGTCGTGTCCCGCTACGGCAGAGTCTATTATTTCCTCCTGCATGGGGCGGAATGTGTCGTAGCCCCAATAACGCTTCAACAGGAGGTGCTTGTCGGCCATGGCCTAACGCAGAAGGGTGATGGTACCCTTGCGGCTGCTCAGGGTGCCGACATGCGGTTTGCGGTAGTTACAGACATACACATAGGCGCCCTGCGGGCAGGCGGTGCCGTTGTGGGTACCGTCCCACTCAAAGGCCGGGTCCTCGGACTCGAACACGAGCATTCCTTCACGGTTGTAGACGTAGATATGGAAGTATTCGTACTCGTTTATAGTGTAGAGTTTAAACTTTGCGTTGACATCCTCGCTACCCGGAGTAAAGACTGTGGGCAACCATGCGGTGAAGAGGTGTACCGGTATGGTAAAGGGGTAGACGGTGACGCAGCCGAGTTCATTGGCGGTGGTGAGTTCCACGTTGACTACCGAATCCTGGCCTGTCTGAGCCTCCTCAAATACATGCTTTACAGACTTCTGGTCGACGCGCTCTCCATCACTGAAGAGCCAGCTGGTGGTGGCAGCATGTGACGAAGCGTTGGTTAGCACCACGGTAGGGTCTTCGCTGTCCACATATTTGGGCGATAGTTCTACCTTGGGTGTCGGGAAAGGTATCACGGTGACGCGCTCGGTCAGGGGCAAAGCGTCACAATTGTTGGCGCCATGACCTATCATGGTATATGTGGTGCTGCTGTTGGGTGTCACGAACACCGTGTCGCCAGTGGCCACGGTCGTCGAGCCGACTCTCCACGAGTAGTGGTCGGCCATGCTGCCGATGAGCATCACGGTGTCGCCTGGGCAGATGCGACCGTCGGGCGGGTACATCTCCACCTGTGGCTGCACGTAATAGGCATAGGCGCTGTCCCATGCAACACAGCCCTGCGGACTGGTGACCCTGATGTAATACTTGGAGACCGGGGCATAGGGTATTTCCTGCAAGGTGGCGCCGGCAGGTATACCACCTGAAACATAGCCGTTGGTCAACGACCACTGATAGGTGCAGTTTTCGACGCCGACGGTGTTTACCACAGCGTTGGTGCGGCTACCCTCGCAGACGATGGTGTCGCCGGTAACCTCCAGTTCCGGGTGCACGAAGACCGCCACGGTGTCGTAGGCACGGTTGGCGCATGGCACCATCTGACCGGTGGCACGGTCGCGATAGTTTAGACCGTTCCAGACGATGAGCTCTATGGGCTCAATGGAATGGGTGAAGGAACGCACCACAGTGGCACTGTCGTTGAAATATCCCTCGACGGTGTCGAGCATGCCCGCCATGTTGTCGAAATCAAGACCGATGAGAGGACCGTCATATTCCTGCTTGAGGAAGCGCCACATGCGCCGCTGGACACCATCGGTGGTGTCGGTGATGGTGGTTGTGGCGGCGTCGCACAGCACACGTGGTGCCACAGTCATGCCGGTATTGGGCGTTTCCAAAGCCTTTATGGGATATATGGCCTCGGAGTAGCAGGAGGGGTCGCCGCTGTTCTCGGTACGAACCAGCACATAGTACGTGTTGGTGTTGTGCGCGTTGTATGTGGCGCTGTCGCCAACCATGGTGGTATCGGGCGTACCGACAGCTTGACTGTTGTTAAAGATGCTCCACGAGGTGGTTGAGAGGTCGACGGCATTGGGGGCGCCTGGGACGCTGCTCTGGTTCCACAGACGCACAGTACCGTCGCAGCGCGACAGGCTGTCAATGCGCATCGAGGGCTTAAAGTTCTGCACATTCAGGTACAGGTCGGTCTTGAAAGGCTTTGAGGGGTCAATAGCCGAAGTCATGCGGCAGCGGAAAGTCTGCTTGTTACCCATTGAGTCGGGGCTGGCGTCAATATAGCGTACTTTGTTGACATTGGGGCGGTAGAGTATGCGGTAGTCGTCGGCCTGCACCTTGTAGTCATAGAAATGCAGCGTGTCGCGACGGCTGCCGCGTACAATAATTGTATCCTCGGGGCCTGAGGCGAACTGCCCACCCATTGGAGAACTTGCCGGCAGCCTGAGGTTGCGGAAGGTGAAGTAGTCGTTAGGCATGCCTGGGTTGATGTCTGACGTTGGGTCGCTGACGCCATATTCCGAGGCAGACCATTCATAACGCTTCATACCGCGCGGGGCCGATATAGTGGCAACATCGGTGCTCAAACCCGGAGGGCAGCCCGTGGCCTTAAGGTCCATCTCACGGCACTCGCCAGCGATATATGCATAGGCGTAGTGGAACTCATACAAACAGTCATATATAAGTGCTTGAATCTGCACCGTGTCGTAGATATACTTGGAGAGGTTGATGGCCACCTTGTCCCAATCTTTGTAATATACATCAGAGCTAGCTGCATGCCATCCATTCTCATTAGGATTGCTCAAAATATTCGCATATTCCATAGGAGGACATGCGTTTGTCGTGTTGCTACTCGGCGTAGCACTGATGAAGTATGCCAAAGTGTCGTTAATCTGCTTCCAAGTACCGGTATTGTCTTTTCTCATCACCCTAATGATAAAGGTAGGGTTACCTGACTGGCCATGTGTCGGCGCCATTGCAACAATAGCGTAATAGAGGAACAGCATAGCATTCTGAGAAGTGACACGCATCTGATAGTTGAGAAGAGATACTCCATAATTGCCGCCATTTGAGCAACCATCACCGATACGTATACTCGTGCTGATCTGAGTGCTCGGACGGCCAGTAGTGTCAATATAGTTAAACTGTGTAGGTACATACTTCAGGTGGTTCCCCGTGTTCGGGTCAGTGCCAGTAGTATTTGTCATGATGGCAAATTGGCGAGTCTGATCCGGTATCGGCAACGATGCTTGATAGCAGCCAGAGGCCTCTACAGTATTCATCTGAGCCGCCGTATATGCCGGACCGAGGCTCTGTGCACCAGTAGCCTCTGTCATCACATTTGGGCACGAGGAGCTGTTCTTGACACCACCGCTGCCGCTATAACCGCCGGAGCCCAACTGACCGTTGGTCCAGGCGTTAAAGTTGGCAGGGTTGCTCCAACCAGGGCATGCCTTCTGCTGCGTCCACTGCGCAGCAGCGCCGCTGCACATAACAAGCGCTAATGCCAGCGCCAAAAAGGCGGAAAAAGTGCTTTTGCGTATCATAGCCATCATCTCTATTATATTCTGTTTCTTTACTTTGCACCCACACGGCATACTATTTCACATTACAAAGATATACATTTTTCCCGAACCGTGCAAGTTTTTCTTTTCGCCATGTAGACGCACAAGGTATCGTTTTGTTACCGCCGAGGTGAAATTTTTTTCAAAAAAAGAGGGATGCCGTCGATGACGGCATCCCTCGGAGTTGTGTCCTTGGCGGACAGAGGTTTATTTTTCCTCTTTCAGTTTCTGGAAGATGTCGAGGTCGCCAAGGGTGGTTTTCTCCAGATTATCGTTGATCTGCTTCACCGTCTTCTTGGTGTTGCGCTCGCGACTGTCGCCCTCGGCGCGTGCACCGTCGTTGCCTTCCTGGAAGGTGCGGGTGTGGCTGACGATAATCTTCTTGCTGTCCTTGTTGAACTCGATGACCTTGAAGTCGAGGGTCTCACCGTTCTTGGCCTTGCTCTTGTCCTCCTTGTCGAGGTGACGCATCGGGGCGAAAGCCTCGACCTCGTAGGGCAGGATGACGGTGGCGCCCTTGTCGTTCATGTTCACTATCTTGCCCTGGTGCACGCTACCCACGGTGAAGAGGGTCTCGTAGACGTCCCAGGGGTTCTCCTCAAGTTGCTTGTGACCGAGGCTGAGGCGACGGTTCTCGGCATCGACCTCAAGGACGACGACATCGATCTTCTCGCCGATCTTGGTGAACTCGGCGGGGTGTTTGATCTTCTTGCTCCAGCTGAGGTCGCTGATGTGGATGAGGCCGTCGACGCCTTCCTCAAGCTCGACGAAGATGCCGAAGTTCGTGAAGTTGCGCACGGTGGCGGTGTGTTTGCTGCCTACGGGGTAGCGCTCGGCGATGCTGAGCCAGGGATCAGGCATGAGCTGGCGGATGCCGAGGCTCATCTTGCGGTTCTCGCGGTCGAGGTTGAGGACAACGGCCTCCACCTCGTCGCCAACCTTCAGGAAGTCCTGAGCGCTGCGCAGGTGCTGGCTCCAGCTCATCTCGCTGACGTGGATGAGACCTTCAACACCGGGCATGACCTCGACAAAGGCACCGTAGTCGGCGATGACGACAACTTTACCCTTGATGTGGTCACCCTCTTTGAGGTTCGGGTCGAGGGCATCCCAGGGGTGAGGGGTGAGCTGCTTGAGGCCGAGGGCGATACGACGTTTGGCCTCGTCGAAGTCGAGTATGACGACGTTGATCTTCTGGTCGAGCTGGACAATCTCTTCGGGGTGGTTGATGCGGCCCCAGCTGAGGTCGGTGATGTGGATGAGGCCATCCACGCCGCCGAGGTCGACGAAGACGCCGTAGGAGGTGATGTTCTTGACAACACCTTCGAGCACCTGACCCTTTTCGAGGTGGCTGATGATCTCGGCCTTCTGAGCCTCGATCTCGTCCTCGATGAGAGCCTTGTGGCTGACGACGACATTCTTGTATTCGTGGTTAATCTTGACGACCTTGAACTCCATCTGCTTGTCGACGTACACGTCGTAGTCGCGGATAGGCTTAACATCGATCTGGCTGCCGGGCAGGAAGGCCTCGATGTTCTCGAAGACGGTGACGATGAGACCGCCTTTGGTGCGGCTCTTCACGTAACCGGTGATAATCTCCTGGTTGTCATAAGCCTGGTTGACACGCTCCCAGCTCTTGAGGATGCGGGCCTTCTTGTGGCTGAGCATAAGCTGGCCATTGGCGTCCTCCTGGCTCTCGACGAAGACCTCAATCTTGTCGCCGGGCTTCAGGTCGGGGTTGTAGCGCACCTCGCCAGCGGGGATGACACCGTCGCTCTTGGCGCCGACGTTCACCACCACCTCGCGGTCGGTGACGGCCACCACGGTGCCCTCGATGACTTCCTGCTCGGTGAACGAGTTGAAGCTCTTCTCGTAGGCATCGTTGTTGGCACCAGCCTCTTGTTGTTTGATTTTACCGGCTTTCTCGTCGATGGCGTTCCAATCGAAGTCAGCCAGCGGTTGCACATTCTTGTAATCCATGTGTAGGGTTTCTTTTTGTTGTGTGCCTTCTGCCATAGGCACGGGTTAAACTTATTTTGGCTTTAAGCGTTTGAGCGACACGACGTTGGCAGGCTACGCGGCGCAACAAGCGAAGTGCAAAGATACAACTTTTTTATATTCTGACAAAGCCAACGCACTGATTTTAACATTATTTTTCATCCCGGACGCACAACTTCCTTTACAAGGACTGATGTGGTTCGGAGTCCCTTCGGCCCCCTCCTCGGCCATGCTTCGTCCGTGAAACTTTCACGCCCCGGATGCGGTAGAAAATCCATAGGTGGGTTGAGGCAGAGCCGTGGAGGATGCACAGAGGCCTGGACCATTGGGTACAACAAAAGCCCGTCAGCTTGTGGCTGACGAGCCTATAACACTGCAGCACAGCCTACTCAATGGCGTCGCCAATACGGGCGGCAAGCTCCTTAAGCTCATCGCTGCTCATCTCCACATGGTGTGCGAAGTTGAGGTCGCCCGGCTTGTTGAGTGGCATGAGGTGGATGTGCGTATGGGGCACATCGATGCCCACCACAGCCTCGCCGACCTTGATGCAGGGGCAGACCTTCTTGAGGCCCTTGGCGACGCGCTTGGCGAAGAGGTGAAGCTCGCAGAAGAGCTCGTCGTCAAGGTCGAAGATGTAGTCGACCTCCTGCTTGGGGATGCAGAGGACATGGCCGCGGACCACAGGGTTGATGTCGAGGAAAGCCAGACAGCGGTCGGTCTCGAAGACTTTGTAGCAGGGGATCTCACCGGCTACGATTTTGCTGAAGATTGATGCCATAGGTTAACGTTCTATTTTGGTTAGCTCGAAAGTCATCTTGCCGGCGGGGACATTGACCTCGACGACGTCGCCCACCTTGTGGCCGAGGAAGGCCGACGCAAAGGGCGAGGTGATGGAGATCTTGCCCTGCTTGAGGTTGGCTTCGCTCTCGGGGACGATGGTGTAGCGCTGCGTCATATTGTTCTTGGTGTTGCGGATGGTGATGATGGAGAGCAGGAGCACCTTGGAGGTGTCTATCTTGCTCTCGTCGAGCAGACGGGCGTTGGCCACGAGTTCCTGCAGCTTGGAGATGCGGGCCTCGAGGTGGCCCTGGGCCTCCTTGGCGGCGTCGTACTCGGCGTTCTCGCTGAGGTCACCTTTGTCGCGCGCTTCGGCGATGGCTGCGCTGGCGGCAGGACGCTCGACGGCGATGAGGTGGTGCAACTCGTCCTTCAGTTTCTGAAGGCCTTCTTCACTGTAATACTTTATCTCTGACATGTTGACGATATGTTTTTATTAAGACGTTTAAAAAGTGGGAAAGGCTTAGCGGAAAGCCTTTCCCCACTTTGTGTTATGTTACGTTGACGTTAGAAGCGGAAGCTGGCGCCGATGGCATGCGTGCCCTTGAGCGGCGTGGCGGTACGGTAGGAGTAATCCAGTGTAAGACCGATGTCGGAGCCTTCCTTCTTGCTCAGCGGTATGTCGACCGAGGCACCGGCGCAAATGCCGCTGTTGGCGGTGGCGGCATTGCCGTTCCACAGGCCCTCCTGGAAGACATAGCCGGCACGTAGCTGGACGATGTTGAGGAGGCCGTACTCAAGGCCGAGGGTAAAGTTGTCGCGCAAGAAGGCGTTGGAGGTGAAGCTACCGGCCACGGTGATGCGCTGGTCCCACTTTTCAATGAGGAAGTCGTAGGAGAGGCCGATGTTGAGGCAGGTGGGAAGCTCCATCTCGGCGGCGCGTGTCTCGACGGTGAAGTCGTTGCTGGCGTGGTTGATCATGGTCAGCGAATGACCGGTGCCGCCGAACTTCATCGAGGGACCCCAGTTCTTAAGACTGATACCGAACTTGAGCTCGTCGTTCTCACCGGTGACATACTGGATACCGGCATCGATGGCGAAGCCCGAACCGGAAATGTTGTCGGTGCTCTCGGTGGCCAGCTTGAAGACGACACCACCATGGATGGTGTTGGTGAAGCTGTGGGCATAGGCCACGTTGATGTTCATGTAGCTGGGCGAGAAGGTGCCGTTGGAACCGGGCTCGGGGCTGTCATAGGTGGTGACAGGGAGGTCGCCGAAGCCGATGGTCATGACGTAGACACCAAGAACACCCGACTCGAAGACGCGAACGCCGAGACCGAAGGAGTTGATGGAAGCGCCACTGTTGAAGCCCGACTTGCCACCGTAGAGGATGGTGTTGGTGTAGGCAACCTCGATGTTTTTGACGAATGCCAGACCTGCGGCATTGTTGAACATGGCGTCGATGCCACGCACGCTGGAGATGTTGACACCACCCCAGCCGGTGCTGCGTGCCCACGGGTTGATGAGAAGCTCGGAGGCACCTGCAGTTCCGCGACGCTCATCGTTGCCAGCCATGGCCGACTGGGCCGTCATGGCCGACAGTATCACAACTACTGCAAATATTTTTAATATTCTCTTCATTTCTGTGATGTTTTTTTGAGGTTACTTACATGGTTAGAATTGGTACGAGTTGAGGTCGACAGGACGCATGGTTCCGAACCACTTGATGACCTTCTCACCGATGCCGGGGACCGACACATGGATGAGGTACATGCCGCCGGCGATGGGGATGCCGGTGTGGTTGTGGAGATCCCAGTCGACAGAGGTGTTCTCGCCAATAATGCTGGAGTTACTTGCGTTCTGGTTACGAGTCACTGCGGTGGGGCCGATGGTGCGGACCAAGGTGCCGTCGACAGTGTAGATGTTGATGGTGCAGCCTTTCTTGACGCCGTTCTCCTCGCCAACGGGGAGGTTGATGATGCGTACCTTGGTCTCAAGCTGGCTGGAGGTCTCATACTTGGAGTAGCTGTAGTAGGGGTTGGGCACCACGCTGATGAGGTTGAGCAGCGAGTCGGCATAAGCCTTCTTGTCATCGCTGTTGATGGCCAGGTTTTCAAGGACGGCATCGGAGGCCGAGAGGGTGAACTGGTAAGCCGGCATGTTGCCGTTGAGGTTGGGCTGGCCGCAGTTGGCATAGGAGGTACCGTTGGGGCCCATGTAGCGGCCATAGGGGGCGCGGATGTCAATGTCGATGATGGCGTCGGTGGGTATGCCGTTGGAGGCGCAACCGGCATTCTTGACGGCATTGCGGCCAGGATAATTGAAGGCATAACGCGGTGACACCAGAGGCATATTGACCCAGGCAACGGAGGCATAAAGCATGGCGATGGAGTCACGGACAGGGTCGACGCTGTTCTCACTGGAGATGATACCATGCCAGAGGTGAGGTGCACCGGTAAGGCTATCGACAGAGTCCATCAAATGAGCCACCGAGCTCAGCATCTGGTTGGCCCAGCGACCGGCATCATAGGAAGGAGTACGATAGCGGCATACATTACCGAGAACGGTAGACTTGCGCATGTTATGGAACGGCTGGTTGCCGGCATTGAGAACATAAATGTAATGGCGGCCACCCAAGACATAGTCCTGCGTGCCATCACGCTCGACGGCCACGGGATTCCATATCATATCGCGACCGTTGTGTTGCACATAACGGGAATCTTCGCCGAACATAATGTTCAGACGCTCACCGGTGACGGTATTGATGGCGTAGCCGGGGAACCAACCCATACCATACTCTGAGATGTAGGCAGGGCTGTTGGGGTTGGTAAGGTCGGCGGCAGTGGCGGCACCTGCAAGGGTATCGCCGTTCTTGTCGACAGACTTATGTGCACGAGAGCTGAACTTACGTGCCTGACCCTCAGCCTGCGTATAGTCATCGCACATCTCGACAACCGGGCAGCGAGTCCACTTGGTGGTGTCGGCAGTCAAAACGATGTGCACGCTGGGCAACTGGGCCATATCGTTGTAGTTGAGGGTCTGGTTAGTGAAGTTGGTCATCAGCGAGCGCTGGTAGGCTATGATCTTGTTCGGGCGGAACTCCTGATAGCCTTTATGACCAGGACTCAAAGCCTGCATGCTGTCAATGATCTGCTGTGACGGCATGTAGTATGAGAAATTGAAGCCAGGATGGAACGGCATTGTCGAAACAAGACCATAAGGGGACCACAGGCCATAGACAATATCTTCATACTGCTCGTCCTTATCCATAGAAACAGTCTGCATACGATTGTTATCTCTGTCAATGCGCTCCTTAAAGTAGTCGTCGTCAAGGTAAGGCTCACTAAGCGAGACCTCGGTGGTCATGCCTCTGAACGATGAAGGCGTATTGGAGTGCTGTGCACCGGAACGAATCCAGTTCGTGATGGTGGAGTTGTCATTATCAGGCACACCGCTGAGCCACTGATACTGGACATCGGCGAATCTCATACCTGAGTACAGCAAGGCACCCTTGTTGACAAAGCCATTAAAGAATGTCGCCGCACCGCCTCGTGTCATTGTTGTATCACCGAGGTCGGTAGCTGCCGCTTCTGGATTGACCAAGGATACCGCAAGACCGAGCTCAAGGAAGAGCTGTTCATTGTAGCGCGAGATAGAGAAGTCAGACCATACCACATTGGTATCGACAATGCGGCCATTTTCATGAATAGGTATTGTACCGCCATCGGCACGCATAATGCACCAACGCGTGGTCTTGTTGACACCCTTGACAGTGTCGGCCAGTGTCGGAACAAACTGGTGTGGTTTCACAGTGGTGTCAATATAGCCATTCCAATAATAGATATTGTACTGACCGGCCCTGACTTTTAGCGGGTCGATGACACGCACATTGATTGGGCCAAAGTTTTCCTCATACTCAGGGTGAGTAATGATGCATGGATTCTGCATAAACGAATTGTCAGCCGTCCCAGTCGAAGATACTGAACTGACAAAGGTGCCAGGACCTTTCTTGGCAGTTTCGCCAGGAGCACCCATAAGACCTGTTATCGAGGCTTCTGTGAGGCGGAGTGCATAGCCGCCATTACCATATCCCTCAAGACGGGTAATCTTCGGGCTCATGCCAAAATCAGACTGTGCTATCATACCACCACCCTCCGATATAGGATTGTGCGGGATGACCGTAATGGGTGTGATACTACCACCGTTCTCGTTCATACGACCGGCAAGATAGGGAGTCATCTGACCGTCAAGCTTGGTGGCCTCGGTCTGAGAATACTCCTTGTAGCGGTTTTGCGCATAAGCAATGGCAATATAGTAGTACTCACGGTTATTGACAAGTCCGGTATTGGTTCCAGTAGCAAACATATCGCGAGTGATGCGGAAAGCATGCTGGATACCAGTGTTGGCACCATTTACCATAACTTCACCTCTGACGATACCATCGACGATATCATAGTTGACAAGCTTCGATATAGCCTGGTTTCTGTCGCCAGTGCTGTCATAGTAGTTCTCAATGTCGCACTGAGCAACCTGACGGGCTTTGCTGTAGTCGCGGATATCAGCAATTGACGCGTTGGCGTCAACGAGCTGGAAGATTTGATAACCCTCGAACTTATAGCTACGCTGGTCTTTCGAGTACTCCTTGGAAGTGGTGGTCGTAGTAGTATAAGTCACACCGCCAATAACAGTATCGGTGGAAGTTACCACAGAGTAGCTCCTCATAATGGCAGGATCCTCTTCATTATACTTCTCACCATAGTTGTTTGATTCGGGATTTTCGTAAGATATATAAAGGATAATCTCGTTGTTGAGTTCCTGAGCAGTGAGCGTGGGAGCATCCGGACCATCGAGGACTTTGAAGCAGTTCTCGAACAGGGCCTGGCAGACATCGTCAACCTGACGAAGCAACTCAACAGAAGACCACTGGTCGCCAGAGGCTGCCTGAGCCCAAGGAATACCAACGGTAATGTAGTTCAAGGCACCAGGTTTCAATGTGAAGGGGCCAGCCGACTGCATGAAACGACGGTCGTCTGGTGGGTTATTCGGCATCTCATACTCCGTCCAGTGATCCTTTACGTCATCGCCAGGATTGACACCGTCGGTACCCCAAAGCCATGGGTCGGAGTCACCGGGGAACATGAAGTCGCAGACGACAGTACCGTCAAGACCCATGTTGCCAAAGGTCATACGAGTATTGTCACGCCAATAGCCACGCAGATAGTTATAGTAGTCAACAGCCTTGGAAGGTTCTGCATTACGGCCAGAAACACTATTCAAATAATACACGAAACGACGCATGCCGAAACGCTCATCGTCAACAATGTTGTTACCAAAGTTAACACCATTAATAGCGCAGTTACCTATGGCGTCGCCAGGAACGAAATACCAACTCTTGTAACCATCATCGGCTGCATTCAAGAAACCATCGGCATCATCGGTAATTGCAATAGTATCATAGGTACCGTCATCATTACGATAACGGCTCAAGCGCTGCTTAAGAGCGTCACTGCCGTTAGAAAGAATCCACGGTATGTTAATCTTGGGATTGTCTTTGCCATCGGGATCCATATAGGGACCCTGGAAGAAGTCAATACCTACCGCTGGAGGAATGCCGCTGTAACTACCGGCACCTGCGAGGTCTGTCTTTGTACCGTTATAGCAGTAGCCAAGGCCACGACGTACATCACACCCGACGTAATCATCTTTGGCATTACCAAGGTCTGGGTCAACCCACTGGCTGAAGTATGTATCCTTTAACTCGTACGTCGAACGGTTGATAATCTCATACGAGTAGAAAGTCATGTTGTTGATTTCATCATTGGTTGAGAAGGCAAAAGCCTGAGCACGAATCTCAAGGCCAATGGGGAGGCCCTGTGATTCTGTATGGGTGTTACCCATATCATTGAAGACCCACCAGATAGTCTGGTCGCCTTTCAACACCTGGTCTGAGAGAAGACCGCCGCTAACTATGCCAGCATCGTCCTCCATTGTCGGAGTGACATGATCAATGTAAGCATTACCCCACTGGGCTTTCAGCGTACGGGGGCAAAGGCTATTGTCAAAGTCATAGTAGGGATAGTCACCACTGGCAGGGTTATACTCAAGGTCACCATCGGCATCATAGAACGGAGCAAGGAAGCTCGTCAAGTCATCACCCTCACCCTTAGCGGGCCAGTTAGCAATAACATCGGTAATGTCTTCCTGCAGATGATCAGGATTTACCAGAGTGACACCCGTGCTGTCATATCTGAAGTGAGAGCGGAGGGCAAGAACCTCAGCCTTTGTGATAATCCAGTGCTTGTCATAAGCGTTGCAAACGGGGAGGTCTGTTGAAGCCGTACCATTAATCTTAATGGGGCCGGGCCAGTAGTCGTCACCCTCAGAGCCGAAACGCAAAGCAGCAAGACGGAGCTGGTCATTAACGTCAGTACCACCAATCCACAATGCAGCGCAATACAGCGGGCTGGCATTGCCGCTCTTCGGGACATAGTACTTGGTAATACTGCCATCGAACCACATGTTGCCGTAACCATTAATCTGAGCACGCACATTGTTAATGTTTAGCTCTGCCGTACTCTGGGCTCGCTTACAAACTGCCGCTTTGGTTTGTACGCTGGCATTCTTTACATTTGACTTCTTGCACTCGGTACATTCACGAGCCATGACAGACCCTGAGAATATTCCCAGCAGCAAGGATACCAAAAGTAGTTTGTTATATGTACTTTTCATCTTGATATTTTTTTTCACGTTGACTTTAGAAATTGTAAGACAGAGACACTCTTATAGTGCGCGGCGAAGAATAGTTCCATGTGCCGTTACGGAGCGATATAGCATAAAGCTCTCGATAGGCTACAGGGTTAAGTTCGTTGTTGATGGACACCTGGGTCTCGGGGTCGGTCAGATAACCATTATCCTCCGGGTTACCAGTCACGTAGAACACATTAACAACATTGCGGATGTCGAAGAGGTTGTTGACTGTGACAGCAAGATTAAGGAACGTGTCACGTTTGCCAACCTTAATGGGCCACGTCTTGTCGGCAACAATGTTGAAATAGAAGCCCCAAGGCAGACGAGCGCCACGATATCCACCAACGATTGTGGAACGAGTGTTGGAGAACTGACGGGTATATGGACGGCCGGACTGGGCCACAGCCATGAAGTTGATACCGAAGTTCTCAAGAAGCTTAACTTCCTTCTTGCGTTTCTCGCCAGTCTCCTTGTCGGTGACAACGCGGGTGATGGTAGGACCATTGTACTTGGCACCAGCAGCATAACGGAAGTCGACATTTGCCTTGAACTCATGACGACGGTCATCGCTGATGGGGTTGAGCATCTTCAGTGTGGTGTAACCTTCCTTGATGAGCTCGGTCATAGTAGTCGTTGACAGACCTGTACCCTCAGCATACTGAAGGGTATAGTTGGCATTGATACGAATGTTCTTCGTCTGGCGGAGGTCATAAGCAAGAGTTATACCCTTGATGGTACGGAAGTCCTTATTATCATAGCTGTAATAGTTGGTGTTGGGGTCAGCACCTGCATACTGAACAAGCTGGATTAGGTTGCGAGTCTCTTTGTAATACGCAGAAGCGCTGACTGCGGACGACTGGTTAAGAGCCTGCTGGAAACCGAGCTCATAGTTGGTGATGCGCTCAGGTTTCAAGTTGGGGTTAGAGATGGAAGAAATCTGGCTCATATAAAGGTAGCTGAGATAATTGGCCGACCAACCCGAAGAAGGACGGCGGGCAATAATATCATAACTGGCCTTAAACTGAGATTTGTCACCGATGGGGAAGGAGAAAGCGATACGCGGCATAGCAACGATCTGCGGTTTGTAACGCTCGAAGACGCCATCCACATGCACCTTGCCTTCTGTCACCGAACGCTGACCGGCGGCAGTACGATAAGGAGTGGGCTTACCGGTATTACCGCTCACGCTGTTCGGGGAGGCGACCTGTGTACCAGTGGCATCGTACCAGTTGCCAGCCTTGTCACGATAACCCTTGATGGTGGGCAGCGAACGGTTGGTCTCATCCTGTACGAAGTCAACATAGGGCACCCAGTCATCACCGGCACCAGAATAAATCTCATTGGTAGAGACGGCGTTGCCGCTGGCAATTCTCTCACGTAACTGGCCGACGGTGTAAGACTCATACAACAGGTAGGGGTCTTTCATCACATACTGGTTACCATCAAAGTAGTCGACACGGACACCGACATTGAAGATAAGGTCTTGGAAGTAGAACTTATCCTGGATATAACCGGCCATGTAGATGGGAGAGAAGGACGGCAGGTTCATATACTTGCTGGAGCCGGGGTTGAAGTAATCCTCAAGCGACCAGTTGGCACCATTATACTTCTTACCAGTGTGGTCGTAGCCGATATAAGAGACGTATGGATTGCCGCTGTTGATGAGCTCGTTGGCCGAGAACATATCGATACCGCCAGCGTTGACAAAATCCTCAGGCATGTAACGGTCGACATCGATCCATTCACGCGAGGGGTCGCTTCCAAGGAGGCCCTTGCTGGCAAGGTACTCACGGAAGGCGGCATCAAACGGAGTCTGCTGCGAGGCATCCAAACGGCGGTTGTAGTCAACATAGAGCTGAGAACCATTCTGTCTGTATATAGGATGGTCGAGGTCCAGCTGCAGGATGTGACGGTTAGCATTCTGACGCATGAGTGTCCAGAGGCCATAAGCGCTCAAACTATAGGAAGACTCCCACAACTGGTCGTACTGGAAGCCAATTTCTATTTCATGACCAAGCACATCGGCCGAAGCCTTGGCTTGCAGGTAGAGAGCATCGGTCTGCGACAGGGCATAGCTGCCACCCTGGACGCCGACATTGGAGAGCAGACCATAGATGTTTCCGGGGGAGTCACCGTTATACAGACCATAAAACTGCTGGATGTATTCCTTCATGGTGAGGGCGCGGCGGATGTCGCTGAACTCTTCGCTATGGAACAGCTGCTCGTTGTAGTTGGAGAGAATGGGGTTGTACTCAGAACCACCCGCATAGGTCACAACGTCGTTCCAGTTGTTCTGAACCATGGCAGTACGGGTAACACCATTATAATCTATAGTCTTCTCCTCATAGGTACGCTCTTTCTCAGTAATAAACTTGCCTATATAACCGTACTTGAAAATATCGTCAATCGTCTTGCCATAGTTCTCGTTATATGACTTGGCAGTGCTGCGCTGCACCATGCCGGTGATGTTGTACATCACGTTCTTGATGGGCGACGAAGCCTTTGCCTCATCCTCATTGGAGACCTCGGGGTCACGGAAACGCTGGGTGAAATCCACCGTCAAGCCCATGCTCATACCTTCGCTCACCGACGAACCGGACAGCGGCATGTTGAGCGGAGAGAGAGAAGCGCTGGGCGAATGGCTGGCGCTGAACTCACCGGTGAGGGTCAGAGTAGCATAATCCGAGAAACGGAAGTCCAAAGCACCCTCCATGGCGACACCGTAATACTGCAGATTAGGTACGCGCGATGCATCGCCGTCGAAGTCTTTCTTCTTGAGACGGGTAATCTCATGGAAGTCAGAGCCGCGGAGAGAGGTCTCACCGGTATAACGCACAGCACCCGTAACAGGATCGTACGTCAACGGCTTGTTCTCTATCATGCGCACCTTCTCGTCATTGACAATCTGGTAACGGTAGCCTTTCACGCGATAGAACGGCGACTTCTCATACTGAGCCTGGCCGGTGAAGCGGAAGCCCACCAGGGTGCGCTCCAACGACGAGCCATCGCTGTTCTTTATGTTCCTCTTGATAACCGGACCAGTGAGGTAGACCATAAAGGTGTTGAGCAGACGGTAATCCAGATAGCCTTCCCAACGCACCATGCCTTTGAACTGGCTGGTTGGCGGCTTCAGGGTAATAATCTGCGTACCACCGATAGCCTCACCGATGCTGGCAGGAGTACCACCAAGGATAACCTGAATCTCAGCGATAGCGTCTTTCGGCACATTGACGCTGGTACGTTTACGTACATTACCCTGCATGGTAACCATGCCGCCCTCACCACGGGCTGAACCTGTACCACCGTCCGAGTAGCCGACGCCACCCACAGCGGCGACGATACTCTCAACCGAGTTACCAGGCATACGAGCGATATCGTCGCTCGAAAGGCGCTGGCCGCTCTCGGCGGTACCGATCTCGATGACAGGCACCTTCTCCTCAACAATCTCCACAGCGTCGAGCACCGTAGCCGAAGGGTTGAGTTCTACGTCGACAATCGTGAAACCCGATGCCGTCACGTTAATACCGGTACGCACATAGGTAGCATAGCCGACGAACTTGACTTCGAGGTCATACTTGCCGACGGGTAACGGCTTAATGGTATAGATACCATCAAAATCGGTCACACCGACAAGCACCTGTTTGCCATCTTGCTTGGCAATAACATTGACGAAAGGCATCGGCTCCTTTGACTTGGCGTCAACCACCGTACCCTTCATCGTGCCCTGTGCCAAAGCGGTCACTTCCGCCAACAGCAAGAGTCCGAGTGTCAATAGTACTTTTCTAAACATTCTCATTGCGTTTACATGTATAGATATTATTGATTCTGTTAATTTTCCGCGTTGATATACCTGTTGTCCAACACCGTCTGGTAGATTATCGCCTGCCTCAGGTCAAACACCGGACGCTGAAGCGGTTCTTCAACCGCAACCTGCACAGGTGCAGGGGCTTGTTTCGTCTCAGGCTCAAGTGTTTCATAGGTGAAATAAGAAGGCTCCTTGACGGCTTCTTCCGCCGGTTCTTCGTCGTCGAAACTGAAGAAGCCGTCGTCATTGGTCTCCTCGTCGTTGTCACTGTCGTCGTTGTCGGTCTCAATGACGCGGCCGACACGTGCCTTCTTGGCTCCTGCCAAGAGTGTCGGCAGGAATGTGAGGGCCACGATGAGTATGAGCCAGGTTATTTTCATCTATTGCCTATTGTTTGACAACAATTATCTTTTATCTTTATGCCAACTCCTTGGTTTCTGCAGTTTTCTGTTTACCGGAAATCTCATACACCACGGCACAGGCGATGCACAGCGACGAGAAGACGCCGACGAGCACACCGACGAGCAGGGCGAAGATGAAGCCACGGATAACCTCGCCACCGAAGATGAACATCATCAGCAGTGTGACGAAGGTCGTGCCGGAGGTGTTCACCGTACGGGCCAACGTGGAGTTGATAGCATCGTTCATGTGGGTGCGGAGGTCACGCTTCGGATATAGCTTGCGGTACTCGCGCACACGGTCAAAGATAACCACCGTGGCGTTGATCGAGTAACCGATAACCGTCAGCACAGCCGAGATGAAGTACTGGTCAACCTCAAGGTTGAAGGGCAGCAAGCCGTAAAGGAGCGAGAAGATACCGATAACCAGAATGGTATCGTGAGCCAGAGCCGTCACCGAGCCCACACCGAAGCGCCAGCTGCGGAAGCGGAGGCCGATATAGACGAACATCACAAGCAGACCGCCGATGACTGCCCAGATGGAGTGCATCAGGTTGTCGTGGGCGATGGTGCCGCCGACCTGGTCGGCCTGGATGATACCCAGCGGGTTGGTCTCAGTGCTCTTGAATGACTCAAGGCTGATGGGAGTCTTATAGTACTGGCTTGTACCGGCATACAGTTTCTCAACGATCTCGTTCTTCACGGCGTCACCATCCTCGGCAATCTTGTACTTGGTGGTTATCTTCAGCTGGTTGTTGGGGCCGTAGGTCTTCACCTCGGGAGCCTCCTCAAACTGCTTGGCAAGGTCGGAACGCACGTCGACGGCGTTGACGGGCTGGTCGAAACGCACGACATAGGTGCGGCCACCGGTGAAGTCAATACCGAAGCTCAGACCGCGGGCAACGAAGCTGCCGGCACAGATCAAGATGGCAACACAGGCGATGATATAGAAGGTCTTGCGACGGCCGAGGAAGTCAAAGTGCACGTTGCGCAGGAAGTTCTCCGAGAAGGAGTACGAGAAGGTCATGTTGCGCTTCTTTTCCACGCGGTTGTCGATAATCAGTCGAGTGATGAAGATGGAGGTGAACAGCGAGGTGACGATACCGATGCAGAGGGTCACTGCGAAGCCCTGCACGGCGCCGCTGCCGAACATGATGAGCACCAAGCCCAGGAGGAAGGTCGTGACCTGACCGTCGATGATGGCGGAGTAAGCGTTCTTGAAGCCGGCCTCGACAGCGTTGGCCACGCTCGAGCCGTTGCGCAGTTCTTCCTTGATACGCTCGTAGATGATGACGTTGCCGTCGACAGCCATAGCCATAGTCAGCACAATACCGGCGATACCGGGCAGTGTGAGCACTGTGCCGATGGATGCCAACACTCCTATAAGAAGGAATACATTAGTAATAAGGGCAGCCACAGACACCCAGCCGGCACGGTTGTAGAAGAACACCATGTAGGCCATCACGATGATGAAGGCGAGGATGAACGAGAGCAGACCGTTGCGTATGGACTCCTGACCGAGCGAGGGGCCTACCACAGCCTCCTGCACGATGACGGCGGGGGCGGGCAGCTTACCGCTCTTCAGGATGTTGGCAAGGTCCTTGGCCTCTTCAAGCGTAAAGTCGCCGGTAATGGAGGAGCGGCCACCGGCAATCTCGCCGTTGACACGCGGTGCGGAATAGACCTGGTCGTCAAGGACGATGGCTATGCAGTTGCCTACATTCTCGCCGGTGATGCGTTTCCACTCGCGGGCGCCTTCGTTGTTCATAGTCATAGAAATCTCGTTGCCACCGACATTCGAGAAGTCCTGACGGGCGTCGCTGATGCAGCCGCCGTCGAGCAGGGCCGAACCGTCACGTGTCGTTATCTTGATGGCATAGAGGGTATAGACGTCGCCGCCGAAGTGCTCGTCGGGCTTGGCCGACCATAGGAACTTGACGGTGCGGGTGTCAAAGACTTTCTTCTCGGCAGCCGCAGCCAGCATCTCGTTGATGGTCTCGCGGTCCTTGCCGGCGGCAAGACCCACGATGGGGCCCTGCAGAGGCATGCCGTTGTTGTCGACATAGAGCTGCAGTTTGGCAAGGAGCGGGTGTTCCTTGGCAAACTCCTCGCGGCTGGCATCGCTGACGCCGGCCTGATTGTTGTTGTCGGCGGTCAGCTGGTCGAGCAGAGCCTCGGTGCTGTCCTTCACTTCGGCAACGGCCTCGGTCTCAGCTTCGGCAGCGACGGTGTCAGCGACAACGCCCTTGTTGATGGAGCCAAGATATTCGTCGGCAGCAATAAGGTCCTTGGCCACCTCGGTATTGTCGTGCGTCAGCCAGAACTCCAACTGGGCGGTACCCTGCAGGAGTTTGCGCACACGCTCGGGCTCCTTGACGCCGGGGAGCTCCACAAGGATACGCTCCGAGGCGCTGAGTTTCTGTATGGTGGGCTGAGCTACGCCGAACTTGTCGATACGCTGGCTCAGCACCTGGTAAGTGCGGTCATAGGCGGAGGCAGCCTCTTCGCGGACCACCTTGATGACGGCCTCGTTGTCGTCGCCAAGCTTAATTTGGTCGCGGAGCTGGCCGCTGAAGTAAGAGGCAAGCTGTACGTTGGGGTCGAGGCCACGGATGGCATCGTAGAACAGCGACACGAAGTCGCGGTTGGTGGTACGCTTCTGGTTGGCCAAAGCGATGTCGATGGCGTGGTTGAAGAGAGTGTCCTCGGTGTGGTCGGCCAGGGCACGCACCACATCCACCGTCGAAACCTCAAGCATCACGTTCATACCGCCCTTAAGGTCAAGGCCAAGGCTGATCTCGCGGCTCTGGCACTGACGGTATGTGTAGCCCAGATAGACCTTCTCGGTAGCCATCGAGTCAAGGTAATGGGCCTCACTGGCGTTGCGCAGCGAGTCCAGGAGCACCTGCTCGTCGCCGCTGTTGGTAGTGCGTGAGGCAACGTAATTCTGAACCTGTTCGCTCTTGATGTAGTTTTCAGCTGACTTTTTGGCATTGTTCTGAATGGCGATTGTCACAACAGTAAACGACAATTGGAACAAACACACCAGTGCGAAAGCCCATGCCAAAACTCTGATAAGTCCTTTATTCTGCATAGTTTATGTATATAATTTGTTTTTTTATTTACACTACTTTGAATGTGCAAAAATAATAAATTTTATTGACATAACAAGGAATTTTAGAAAAAAAGTGTAACTTTGCACTCAAAATTGAAGATTGACAGCAAGATATGGAAACAAAAAAAAACATCACACTCAAGGACTGGTCGGAGATGGACAAACCACGAGAGCGACTGCTTTCGCAAGGTGCCAAGCAACTGACTGACGCCGAACTACTTGCCATACTCATGCGCACCGGCGTCCCGGGCAAGAACGTCGTCGAGGCCGCCAAAGAGCTCCTCGCCTCGGCCGACAACAGCCTGGTGACACTTTCCCTCTTCGACTACAGCCGTTTACGGACCTTCAAGGGTATGGCCAAAGCCAAGGCGGCGACACTCATGGCCGCCCTTGAGATTGGGTGGCGGCTGCACGGCGAGACGAATACACGCCGTGAGACGCTGATTGCCAACAGCGACGACCTCTTCAAACACATACATCCGCTGATAGTCAACATCGACCACGAGGAGTTCTGGGCCGTATACATGAACAACCGCAACAAAGTGCTTGGCACCCAGCGCATTTCCGTGGGAGGGCAGACCGAAACCAATGTCGACCCGCGCATACTCTTCCGCGGCGCTCTCGAAGCCAAGGCGACCACTGTGGCTGTGGCCCACAACCACCCCTCGGGCACCCTCAAGCCCAGCAGCAACGACCGCGCCCTCACCAAGCGTCTCGCCGAGGCTGGCAACATGCTGGGTATCAGGCTTGCCGAGCATATCATCGTAGCCGTAGGCCCCGACGGCAGAGCCGACTACTACAGCTTCCACGACAACGGCATGCTGTAGCCTCCCAACCACCCGCCTCGGCCGCGATAAGAGAACCAACGACTTACGGCCGTCGAACGGCCGAGGAAAAGCCGTCCGACAGCCGTAGGGATACCGTAGGGACTCCGAAGAGGATGTGAAGCGCTACGCCTTCAGGTCGAGTTCAACGCTGACGGAGTGCATCTGCCCACCCAAAGGTGGGTTCATCTTGCTGACTTTCACCTTGATGTCGGTCACGGTGGGGAACTCCTTCAGCACCGCCTCCCCTACCCTGCGGGCCACATGTTCCAGCAGGTTGGAAGGCTGTTGCATCTCGCGTTTTACAATCTGATAGACATCGAGATAGCTCACCGTATCGGCGATGTTGTCGCTCTGTTCGGCACGCGAGGTGTCGGTGTTGAAGACGATGTCTACGGTGAAGTGCGTTCCGATAGCCCTTTCCTGTTGGAAACAGCCATGATGCGCATAGAAGCGCATCCCGTTTATCGCTATGGTTGCCACGACGTTACGCTTAGATGATGTTGTCGAACTGATGCAGGAAGCGCAGGTCGTTCTCAAAGTAGAGGCGCAGGTCGCGTATCTGGTACTTGAGCATAGCCATACGCTCGACACCCATGCCGAGGGCGAAACCGCTGTACTCATGGCTGTCTATACCACACGCTTCCAGTACGTTGGGGTCGACCATGCCGCATCCGAGAATCTCCAGCCAGCCGGTGCCCTTGCAGATGTTGCAGCCCTTGCCGCCGCAGATGTTGCACGAGATGTCCATCTCGGCGCTGGGTTCGGTGAAGGGGAAGTAGCTGGGGCGCAGACGTATCTGGGTGTCGGGGCCGAACATCTCCTTGGCGAAATAGAGCAGTGTCTGCTTGAGGTCGGCGAAGGTGACCTTCTTGTCGACATACAGAGCCTCAACCTGATGGAAGATGCAGTGTGCGCGTGCGCTGATAGCCTCGTTGCGGAACACGCGGCCGGGGGCGATGATGCGGATTGGTGGCTTGTGGGTCTCCATGACGCGCACCTGCACCGACGATGTGTGGGTGCGTAGGGCTATGTCCTGCATGCCTTCCTCTTTCTGGACGAAGAAGGTATCCTGCATGTCGCGCGCGGGATGGTCGGGGGGGAAGTTGAGAGCCGAGAAGAGGTGCCAGTCATCCTCGATCTCGACGCTTTCCTCGACGGTGAAGCCGATACGTGCGAAGATCTCGGCTATCTCGTTCATGGTGACCGAGAGGACGTGGCGGCTGCCGCGCTGGCTGAAGTCGGCGGGCATGGTAAGGTCGTGGGTGTCGTTGAGCTCGACTGACTGCTCGACGAAGCTCTTGAACTCTTCGACCTTGGCCAAGGCGGCGGTTTTCAGCTGGTTGAGGGCTATACCCATCTCTTTTTTCTGGTCGTTGGGCAGCGTCTTGAACTGCTCGAAAAGCTCTGTCATAACGCCTTTGCGGCCAAGGAAGCGGACACGGAATTTCTCCACTTCGGCGGCTTTGTCCTTGAAGTCCTCTATACGGGCGTTGCGTATCTCCTCAATGTACTGGGCTATAATGTTATTCATCGACATAACTGCAGGGTTACTTTATCACTTTCACACTTATTATCTTCACGTCCTCGACGGGGCGGTCCATGCGGTCGCACGGCATTTCGGCTATCTTGTTGATAACATCCATACCGTCAACGACTTCGCCGAAGACTGTGTAGTCGCCGTCGAGGTGCGGCGTACCGCCCACGGTGGTGTACACTTTGCGCTGCTCGGCGGTGAACTTCTTGCCGAAACGCTGCTCCATCATGTCGAGGGTCTTGTCATCCCACACCTGTCCCTGCACGATGTAGAACTGCGTGGCCGACGAGGCCTTCTTGGGGTTGACCTGGTCGCCTTGGCGGGCAGCGCAGAGGGCGCCGCGCTTGTGTATCAGGTTCGGGCGGAACTCGGCGGGGACGGTGTATCCCAGGGTGCCGTCGCCTAGGGGCTGGCCGGGTTTGGCGTCGCGCGACTTGGGGTCGCCGGCCTGCACCATGAAGTTCTTGATGACACGGTGGAAAAGGAGGCCGTCATAGGTGTGATTTTCGACCAATTTCAGGAAATTGTCGCGGTGGAGAGGGGTCT
Organism: uncultured Bacteroidales bacterium; assembly: GCA_900318275.1. Taxonomy (GTDB): domain Bacteria; phylum Bacteroidota; class Bacteroidia; order Bacteroidales; family P3; genus Colimorpha. The sequence goes on from ONJY01000001.1 coordinate 87,212, forward strand.
CATCATAGAGACGGAGGGCGATTTTACCCTGTGAAGTGACCATTTCTATCATAGTACCTTTGGCTTTATTTACCTTTTGATTAGTAGCGACTTGCGCCGATGAAAGAAACGCTGCCGCAAAAAAAATAACGAGAAAAGATATTTTTTTCATCATTTATACAATAAAAATTACTAATTTTGCAACTGCAAAAATAAGAAGAAAAAAAGACATAAAGCGACAAAAAAACTCTCTTTTATGAAGAAAAAAACTCTCAACCTGGCCGTCGTGCTGTTTTTCAGCCTGTTATCAGTAACGCTTTTTTTGTGCTGCGACAAAGACACCAACTGCTATTTGGAGGTGCAAGCCTACCAAGGGAACACCGAAAATGCAGTTTCTAACGCCCAGGTGCAGATATACCAGATGGTGTGCGACTCGTCCGACCACACCTACCGTGCTGGTATAACGGATGATAACGGCCGTTTCAAGACCACCTACACGGCTCCCGCCATCCTCAAAGTCAAGGTGACACGCATCTATGACACAATACGTCCCGACTTCCACGTCGGCTATGACACGGTGCTTGTCAACGTCAAGCTTGTCGAAGGCGAGACAAAGACTGCTATAGCACGCATGCCGGGCGACACCCTCTGGATGCCGATTCCCATCCCCTCACAGAAGTAAAGTTCATAGAACATGACATTTAACCCCACTGCGGAAGACCTTGTACAGCTGAAAGAACAAGGTCTGACCGCTGAGCAGGTACAGGCTCAGATAGACAATTTCAAGAACGGCTTTCCCAAAAGCAAGCTCGACGCTCCAGCGACACCCGCCAACGGGGGCATACGTGTGCTGAGCGCCAACGAGATAGCGCGCTACGAGAAGCAGTACCGCACCCTCGGCAGCGGCAAGAAGATACTGAAATTCGTGCCCGCCTCCGGCGCTGCGACGCGTATGTTCAAGGATCTCTACTCATTCACAGCCACCTATTTCGGCATCGCCGACAACTTCGAGAAGGAGTACCCGTCGGTGAAGGAGTTCCTGGACAACCTCACAGTCTTCGCCTTCTATAACGACTTGAAAGCATGTATGCTGCGTGCAGACCTCGACATCGACGACTACATGCAGCGCGGCGACTACAGCACGGTGATAAACTTCCTCCTCAAGGAGCAGTATATGGGTTACGGCTCGCTGCCGAAAGCGCTGCTCAAGTTCCACCGCTACGGCGAGGTGCAGCGCACCCCGATGGAGGAGCACATCGTCGAAGGGGCCCTCTACGCCCGCAACAGCGACGGTACTGTGGACCTGCACTTCACCATCTCGCCCGAGCATCGCGCCGCCTTCCGGCGCAAGCTGGCCGAGGTGAAGCCTTACTACGAGAGTACGCTGGGCATAAAGCTCAAGGTGTCAACGTCGGAGCAGAAGCACTACACCGACATCATAGCCGTCGACGAGCAGAACCAGCCCATCCGCGACGAGGAGGGCCGCCTGGTGTTCCGTCCCGGCGGTCACGGCGCCCTGATAGAGAACCTCAACGAGCAGCGCGCCGACCTCATCTTTGTCAAGAACATCGACAATGTGGTGCCAGACTGGATGAAACCCAGCACGGTGACCTACAAGAAAGTGCTGGCAGGCATGCTGCTGGAACTCAAAGCCAAGGTCGACGACGCCCTGCGCACCCTCGACGGCAAGCCCGACGCCAAGGAGGTCAAGAAGATAGCCGACTTCGCCGCCAAAGAGCTGAACATCACCGTGCCTGACGGCTGCGACGCCAAGACGTTGCATGCCCTGCTCAACCGCCCGATGCGCGTGTGCGGCATGGTGAAGAACCTCGGCGAGCCCGGCGGCGGCCCCTTCTTCACCATCGACACCCGCGGACGCCGCAGCCTCCAGATAGTGGAGTCGGCTCAGGTGAACCACAACGACCCGCAGCAAGAGGGGCTCTTCCAAGGCTCGACGCATTTCAACCCTGTGGACCTCGTGTGCTGCACCAAGAACTACAGAGGCCGCTATTTCGACCTGCGCCAGTATGTAGACCCGCAGACGGGTTTCATCAGCAAGAAGACCAAGGGAGCCACGATGCTGAAGTCGCAGGAGCTGCCGGGCCTCTGGAACGGTGCTATGGCCGACTGGATAACCCTCTTCGTGGAGGTGCCCGTCGAGACCTTCAACCCCGTGAAGACCGTCAACGACCTGCTGCGCAAAGAGCACAGGGAGAGTTGAGAATTGAAAGAGAAACGGCGAATTACGCGAATTTAACGAACTATGGTCAGCGACCTTGTTGAGCTAAGCTACGCAGGTCAATTTTTTTACGAATTACTCGAATTGAAAGGTAAAAAGGTGTAATTAAAAACAAATTAATGATATGAAAAAAGGAACCATCACTATCATCGCCATTGTGGCCGTTGTGGCCATCATCGTCCTCTGGGGCATACGCGTGAACAACAAGCTCGTCACCTCCGACGAGAACGTGCAGAAAGCCTGGGCGCAGGTGGAGAACGTCTACAAGCGTCGTGCCGACCTGATACCGCAGCTCGTGGCCACCGTCCAGGGGGCAGCCAACTTCGAGAAGGGCACCCTCACCGAGGTGATCCAGGCCCGCGCCGGCATCGACAACGCCAAGGTGGACCCCTCGCAGCTCACCGAAGAGCAGGTCGCCGCCTACCAGAAGGCGCAGGACAACCTCGGCAAGGCCTTGGCCAACACCATCAAGGTCACCGTGGAGCGCTACCCTGAGCTCACCGCCACGCAGGGCTTCCGCGACCTGCAGGTGCAGCTCGAAGGCACAGAGAACCGCATCGCTGTGGAGCGCGGCAAGTTCAACGAAGCCGTGCAGGGCTACAACACCATGCTGCGCCGCTTCCCGAACAGCATCATTGCCGGCATCTGCGGCTTCGACAAGAAGGGCTACTTCACCGCCCCCGAGGGCAGCGACGAGCCCGTGCAGGTGGAGTTCAACTTCTAAAAATTGATAATGATTAAAAGTAATCCCCTACGGGGAATATGCCGTAGGCATTTTCGTTTAATAGCTATTAAGAGTAATCCCCTACGGGGAATACTCCGTAGGAGTTTTCTTTTAATTATATGCCTTCTGCATTTATCCCTATCGGCCTACGCCGAGTGGCTGCCCGAGAAGAGCAACCGGCTGGTGAACGACTACTCGGGCATGCTCACCGCGGAGCAGGCGCAGACCCTTGAACAGCGGCTCGTGGCCTTCAACGACAGCACGTCGAACCAGGTGCTGATAGTCATCACCCCCACCATCGGGGGCGACGACGAAGACGCTGCGGCGCAACGCATAGGACAGGCGTGGGGCGTGGGTCAGGAGGAGTTCGACAACGGTGTGGTGATACTCATCAAGAGCAAGACCGAGGAGGAGAACTGGGGCGCTGTGGCCATAGCCACGGGCTACGGCGTCGAGGGGGCGCTGCCGGACATCTTCTGCAAGCGCATCATTGAGAACCAGATGCTTGGCGCGCTGGGCGACGGCGAATACTACCGCGCTTTGACCAAGGCGCTGGACGTCATGCTGCCCGTGCTTGCCGGCGAATACAGCTACGCGCAGTACAAGAAAGACCGCAACCGCAGGGGTGCCATAGCAGGGCTGATAGCCATCGCCGTGCTTGTAGCCATAATAGTCTTTGTGGCGCGCTATGCCAAGAATCACCCCGACCAGTGGAACAACAACGGCGGCAGCAGCAGCGGTGGGGGCATGCTCTTCGGGGGTCCGATAGGCGGCACATGGCGCGGCGGCTACTCGTCGGGCGGCGGCTTCGGAGGCTTTGGCGGCTTCGGCGGCGGCAGCTTTGGCGGCGGTGGCGCATCGGGAAGATTCTGAAAATTAAGAATTAAGAGTTAAGAGTTAAGAATATCTTGGTCGGCTGTGATAAAAAATATTGTTAATTTTTCAATTTTCAATTTTCAATTTTCAATTTTTTCGTATCTTTGCCGAGCGTTTTTGTTGCAGAGTATTGCAATTAGGCGCTGACATTCAGGATTATAAACAATTAAAAAGTATACACCATGGGTATCAATGCTAACAAAAAGGTGAAGAGAAGAAAAGTCCGCATCAACGGTAACAAGAACTCCACGAACAACTGGGGTATCACCGCTGCTGGCTGGAATGCTGTGCACAAAGCCATCATCAACGCTCCTGAGGACTAAATCTCCACTACAAGCAAGGAATTAAGAGTCATGAGTAAACCTCGTGACTCTTGATTTTTATCTACAACCCATAACACCAACCTGCCATGAAACAGACCACCCTCTGCTATATAGACAACGGCGACAGCTACCTGATGCTGCACCGCGTGAAGAAGGATAACGACGCCAGTCACGGCAAGTGGATAGGCGTCGGCGGCAAGTGCGAGGCCGACGAGAGCCCGGACGAGTGCATGCTGCGCGAGGTGAAGGAGGAGACGGGGCTGGAGATCACGGAGTGGCGCTACAGGGGCATCGTCACCTTCATCTCCGACACGTGGCCCAACGAATATATGCACCTCTTCACCGCCACCAAGTGGAACGGGGAACCCGACATGAGCATCGACGACGAGGGGGAGCTGGCGTGGATAAAGAAGACGGTAATCAGTGGCCAGTGGTCAGTGGACAGTGGACAGCGGGCGGTGCCTGTGTTGCCGCTCTGGGAGGGCGACAAGATATTCCTGCGTCTGCTGCTCGACGAGGGCACGCCGTTCTTCTCCCTCAAGCTCGTCTACGAGAACGACGAGATGACCAGCGCCACGCTCAACGGGAGGGGAGTGAGAGTTAAAAGTTAAGAGTTAGGGGGAGAGGGAGAATTGAGAATTGAGAATTGAGAATTGAGAATTGAGAATTGAGAATTGAAAGTTGAGAATTGAAAGTTGAGAATTGGAAGGGAACGGCGAACTTAGAAAATTGAGAATTGAGAATTGAGAATTGAAAATTGGTGAGGGGGTCTTGTGCTGTTGTGTGGCCGTCTTGTGGCCGTTTCGAAAATTGACAATTGAGAATTGAAAGTTGAGAATTGGAAGAGAACGGCGAATTAGGCGAACTATGGTCAGCGACCTTGTGGAGCTAAGCTGCGCAGGTTGATTGGGGGCGAATTACTCGAATTTTTCACCGGCAAAGCCTGGTGTTGGGTTGAAGGTCGGCCTACGGCCTCAAAATCTTTAGAAAATCTAATCGAAAATCTTTATAAAAACAACTCAGTGGCCAGTGGATAGTAGCCGTCTTGTAGCCGTTTAGTAGCCGTCTTGTAGCCGTTTAGTAGCCGTTTAGGGGCTGTTTTGTCAGTAAAAATAAGGGAAGGGGGAATGTGCACGTTTGGTAATAGCTGTATGACAGCGGGTTATCGGCGTGGGATGATGCAGGTGGTGGTTGGTGGGACAGTGGGACAGTGGGACAGTTCAAAATACGGTATTCCAAAAGTCAAAAAAAAATTTCTATATCTATATATCTATATATATAGATATATAGATATAGAGGTATAATTCAGGTGTAGGAAGACATAAAAGAACAACTGTCCCACTGTCCCACTGTCCCTGTAAGATAATAATATTGTTGATTTAGAAATATTTGAGTCTTGGCAGTTGGCATAGATTGCCATGAGGGGAGGTCGGATTGGCACAAAAAAGGGTCTGGAATGAGGGATGATGGGTGAGATTCGGGAGTGCGAAGGTGAGCGCTGAGGAGGGTGAAGGGTGCTGGACGGAGGGGTGCAGAGGGTGTTTTATGGCCTTTTAGAGGAGGATTTGGATGCATTATGTGCCTTTTCTGAAGGTCGGCATCTTGGGTGCCTTGGGGTTTGTGATGTCGTATTTCATTGTTTGTTTGCTTTTTAGGTGAAACTTGGTGTGAGTTTTCTATCAGTTATCAGTTCTATCAGTTTTTTTAGAGGGGTGTCTTTTTTTATTTCATCCCCTTTTTTGTTTATATATATATCTTATTATTAATTAGTTATAAGTATTATAAGAAGGTTTTCTGAAATTGAGGGGTGTCATTTTTTAATTGATAGAACTGATAACTGATAGATTTTAATTATTCATTATTTCCCTATGAGGCGTTTGTGGTTTTTGTTGAGGAGCATAGAGGAGAGTTTGCGTGCGGAGGCGAGAAGGACACATAGGAGTTGGGATTAGGGGTGAGAGGGAGAGCTGGGATTAGCGACTTTTTCTGTTGCCAGAAAACGATTGTTGAAAATAAATTTGCAATTATAAAAATATTTTTATACCTTTGCAGCGATGAAAATTTGTTGCAATGACCTGCACACATCTACATAACTCACTGACAATCACCCCCCCCCACCAGAAGCATAACCCTCTTGGGATGTGCGGACAACCACACTGCCTCCATTTTATTTACCAATACCTCCTGCGTGCGCAAAGCATGCAGAGAGAGTCTTTTGTCTGATTCAAAAATATATTAATCAAATAAAAACACAATTATCATGGGACTTTTAAACAACATCAAGGATGCCTTCAACAAGGCTGAATTCACGGTAGCACCGAACAAGAAACTGAAGACCATCTCGGCCGACTTCATGAAAGCTTTCGACCTGCAGCTGGCCTTCTACAAAGGCATGCAGCTTGCCGACCCCGAGATGACCCTCGCGGCGCTGAACAGCAAGACCACCAAGGAGGTCAACACCAAGGCCGACGGCCTCAAGATTAAAGGCTCGATGAAGGTGGGCGATGCCGAGAAACTCTTCGACCAGAACTTCGGCGTCACCGTCCAGATCAAAGACAAGGAAGGCAAGGCCTGCGTCCCCAATAATATCACCATCGGCCAGGCCGCCAGAGGGGAATACAAATGAATTGACAAAGATTAAACTATGGAAAAAATAGTAACCTACAAGGGTTTTCGTTATCGTCTTTTAAATAGTAAAGAGGCGGAATTAATTGATGCCACTTCTGCAAAGGGTAAAGTAAAAATCCCTGAGACTATAATTGAGGGAGGAAAAGAATATACGGTAGTGTCTATTGGGGTTGAGAAATTGCCCATAGTAGAATTACATAGAATATATGATAAAAGACTAAAAAAAGGGTATCGAGATGAATGTGAAAAGAAGGAAGACGTCCCTTTTACACCATTTCGTCAGAGAATACATTCTGCTGACTATCCAGGGTATTACGAAGACAAAGATCGGTATAGTGGCCCCATAAGTGAAATCGTTTTGCCTTGCACTATCAAAAAAATATGTAGCGGTGCTTTGTATTATGTGAAACGCGGGGATAAACCTGGTCAATTACAGCCGGAAAAAATCATCCTCTCAGAAGGTATAAAAGAAATACCTACTTGTTTATGTGAAATGGGCGTCAAGGAACTGCACATTCCGTCCACGGTCAAGAATGTCCCCGAATTTGTGGCCTGGCCGTTGGAGGCTACAAGGAATGTGCAGGATGCGGCTCGCAAAGAAAAACAGTGGCCTCCAGAAATCTATAAAAAAAACAATCCTCCCGAGAAATATAAAGACGATTGGGCGTATAGGACCCAAATTATAATTCATAATGATGAAGGGTTCGTAGCAGTGAATCCCATCAATGCACCCATAAAATATGTAGGCAAACCCGGCTCCAGCATATTGTCAAAAATCTTCAAAAAATAAAATCGGCCCAAAATCCGCTGAGGCAGTATTACAACGCATGTCTACATAAAACCGACTATGGAAAAGAGTATTGAGACTTTGAATACAAAATCACTGCAAGATATCCTCAGAACCATCAAAGAATGTGATGACTCGGGGGATGGTTATACCGTAGACAAGAAGAGCATTCGTAAAGTGTTCAGCTTAACCGATAGCAGACATATTGAGGATGTGATGGCCCGTTTGGCATTGATTGATGGTATGTATTCCACTCAAATGAATCGCCGATACTATCCGTTGGAGGACCTGGCAGAAGTGCTGGTAGCATTGGACAGGGAAAGTCCTCTGAGAAATAGGTTTAGAAGCTTCACTGCAGATTTGGATACAAATCATTTCAGCGTAGATGACAACAATAATTTGTGGAGCAACGGATATGGTATTGGCAAAGACGGAACCCCCAAAGGCGCTGCAGTATCACTCATCAGCAAGTATGCATATTTTGAGACAGAATACAGATTTCCCATCTTTGACTCTATTGCATGCGAAGTTCTCCCGCTGTTGTGGCGCATAGTGATTGGTGACACCGTTCCTAAACTGATTTACAACAAAAGCAACCAGCAGATGGATGGCCAAAAGACCATTGTGGCCTTTACCACAGCAATAAACAAAATACGAATGAAACTTGGCTCGGGTGCTGATTACGACACACTTGACCGATTGATGTGGTATACGGGCAAAATGCTGCGTGGTAATTTTTCACTTGTTTTTTCAAAAGATGATTATATAACATGGGCAGATATAGCACGGGGTTCCGGACTCAAGTTTGATGATGAAAGTCTCAAAGAGGCAGTCAAAAAAATCAGTATAAAGCAACTGCCTTTTTTAGAAAGGACGGACAATAGGCATGTTAAAATGCTTTATGAATTAGCGCATGGATTAGCCGAAAACAGCGACTTGACAAACAATTTAAGTTGACCAGAAAATAAAAAAACTTATGTCAGAAATTCAGACGACCAATTATCCGAGCACCGCGAAAGTGCTGGTGCGCAGTGAGAACATGAGCCGCACGGCTCTGGGCATCGCCCACGCCTACCTGCTCATCTACCCCAACTCGACGGTGGAGAACCTCAACAAGGCCTTCCCCAAAGAGGAGTTCGGCCAGGGGAGCGACCTCTTCCTAGGCCCCAACGAGCGTAAGGCTTACATCGAAGCCCACAAGAACGACGAGAAGAGCCTCCGCACCAACTACTTCTACGAAGAGGAGAAGGCTATGCTCAAGCTCAAGGACGGCAGCGAGGTGGCTGTGCTGCAGATGTGGAGCAGCGACAAGTTCCCCAAGCTGGTGGAATGGGCCAAGCGCTACGACATCTACGTGGCCGAGTTCACCAAAGGCGCCAAAGGCAAGCTGGGGTTCTTCGAGCTGGAATACCTCAACAACTGGAAGCCCGTCATCATCGAGAAAGTGGTGGAGAAGAAGCACATCCCATGGTGGGTGTGGTTGCTGCTGGGATTGGCCGTCGTCGGCATCATTCTGGCGCTGCTCTGCCGTCCGAAGGCCAAGACAGAGGTGGTGACGGTGACCGACACCGTGGTGCAGACAGTAGTCGACACCGTTTACATACAGCAGTTGGAGGAGATAGAGAACAACTTCAACGCTGCCGAGTTCGTAAAGGGCAAAGCCGACCTCAGCGAGGACGCCAAGTTCGTGCTGCACGACCTGGCCAAGCTGATGAACAAATATCCGGAGCTAAAACTCCGTATCGAAGGCCACACCAGCGCCGAAGGCGACGCCAACTACAACCAGAAGCTCAGCGAGGCCCGCGCGCAGGCCGCCGTCACCTTCCTCGTGGAGCATGAGGGCATCGACGCCAGCCGCCTGGTGGCCGAAGGCTTCGGCAGCAGCAAGCTGAAGAACGCCGACGACCCGATGGCTCCGGAGAACCGTCGCACCGAATTCGAGATTATCTAAAACACAATTACATTATGGCAACAACGACCAAGAAAACCACCGCCAAGAAACCGGCTGTGAAGAAGACCGCCACTGCAGCCAAGAAAACAACTGCTGCTGCCAAGCCCGCTGCCCAAAAGGCCACCGCAGCTGCCAAGCCGGCTGTGAAAAAGACCGCTGCCGCCAAGCCTGCCGTGAAAAAGGCCACCGCAGCCGCCAAGCCGGCTGTGAAGAAAGCCGCTCCGGTTAAGACCGCTGTCGAGTTGTCGGTGACCGGCAACAAGAAAATCGGCACGCTGATGAAGGAGTTCAACAAGCAGTTCCCCTACCTGCGCCTGAAGATTTGCTACAGCTATGCCCGTCAGGCAGTGGCCAAAGGCGAGAGCATCAGCGGAATCGACGTCGACAAGACGCTGGCTTCGGTGCGTCGTGCCGATTCGGGTGGCGACATCTCGATTGGCGGCAACAAGAAAATCAAGACTCTTGAGAAAGAGTTCGACACTGTATTCGGCCTCTACGCCCAGGTGTGCTACACCGAGAAAGACGGCCATCGCTATTACACCAGCGGCAGTGCCGACGATATGACCCTTGCGGCCTTCAACAAAAAGTGCGAAGCCAATGGCTGCAAGAAGGGAGAATGGAAATAAAGACCAATATTTTATTCACCACTTAAAACAATACAATTCGATTATGGAAATCAAAGTTGATGGACGCCTTTTGGTGTCGACGCTCTGCGAGCGCTTCAAAGAAGAGTTCGGTGGCACGCTGCGCGTGTACCAGGGACAGAAGCGCCTCACCGGCAGCGAGAAAGTTAGCGAGATAGCCACCAAGACCGGCAGCTACGAATGTCGTGGCAGCAAGACCGTCGGCGGCTTCGAGAAAGACATGATGGAGAACTTCGGGCTGAAAGTCCAGGTGGCTTCGGCCGACGACTGGGTGCTGGCCCTTGACGAGATGACCCTCGCCAAACTGCCCGAAATCCCCAAGAACGCCAAGAAGGCCGACATGGATGCCCTCAAGGCAAAATACGCAAAATAAATTACAATTATCAACCCTTTTTATTAACCCATTAAAATTTTTAATTATGGCAGAAATTGCATTAAAAGGACAGATGAAGGTGAAAACCCTCAAGGCTGATTTCAAGAAGGCTTTTGGTTCGACGCTCCGCGTCTACATGAGCCCCACCTGCAAAGGCCGCATGGCCGATGACGAGGCTACCCTCGCTTCCATCCGCGGCGAAGGCGCCAAAGGTGGCGAGCTGAAAGTGGTTGGCCAGACAAAGGTCAGCAGCTTCGAGAAGAAGATTGCCGAGATGTACGGCATCGGTGTCCAGGTGGCCAACGCCGACGACTCGGCCCTCGCCGCCAACGACGTCACCCTTTGCGGTGCCGCCAAGTAAGCCTATGGCAACCAATCCTGCGGGCGGGGGACCGCCCGCAGGGTTCCAATTTATAATAAAACGATGAGATTCGAAGCCACATCATCCGAAGCCGCATTGGCCGCCAACGGCAAAATCATCAACGCCGCCACCCCTTGGCACCTCATCGTCGACACCGACGAGGAGACCATCACCGTGCGCAAGCGCAACCTCACCATGATAGGAGTGGACGAGGACGTGCTGGCTTTCCGCTTCATCCGTCGCATCCGCATCGACCAGCACCTCATCGGTGCCGATATCGAGATTAAGGCCGTCGGCGGCACCGTCACCGCCTATTGCCTCAGCAAGAGCGACTGCAAGAAGATAAAACAGATACTGATGGAATATAATGCTACCAAGCGTGGAAAAGGAATAATATTTTCATAAACAATCAACCCTTTTTATTAACCCATTAAAACGTTTTAATTATGGCAGAAATTGCATTAAAGGGACAGATGAAGGTGAAAACCCTCAAGGCTGATTTCAAGAAGGCTTTTGGTTCGACGCTCCGCGTGTACATGAGCCCCACCTGCAAAGGCCGCATGGCTGATGACGATGCCACCCTCGCATCAATCCGCGCCGAAGGCGCCAAAGGTGGCGAGCTGAAAGTGGTCGGCAACATGCAGGTCGGCAACTTCGAGAAGAAGATCGTCGAGATGTACGGCATCGGTGTCCAGGTGGCCAACGCCGCCGACACGGCCCTCGCCCCCAACGACGTCACCCTTTGCGGTGCCGCCAAGTAAGCTTTGCTTACAACCCAATCCTGCGGGCGGGAGGCCGCCCGCAGGGTTCCAATATAACGAAAAACATTATGGCGGTTCATAGATTTAAAACAGCAGGTGGCGTAACTTTCTGTGCCAAATGCGGAACGACAGATAGCTTCTATTCATGCAGCGACAAAGGACATTCTTTTAAAATTGCCAAAGGAAAGATATTCTGTTCAAAATGCGGAACGACCGATAGCTTTTATTCATGCAGCGACAAAGGACATTCTTTTAAAATAATGTCAGACGGCGTTATACGTTGTTCAAAATGTGGAACGACTGATAGTTTCTATTCATGCGTGTAAAATACAATTAATCCTGCGTGTGGGAGACCGCCCGCAGGGTTCCAAATAAATAAAAACATTATGGCGACATTCAGCATTAGCGGACGCATGACCGTAAAGACGGTAAAGAAAAACTTTATGGACGCCTTTGGCGGGAGTCTCCGTATTCTGAAAGACGGCAAGCTTGCCGACGATGGAGCGACTATGGCTTCCCTCAAGGCGGAAGGATGCAAGGGTGGAGAGCTTGAGTTGAAAGGCAACACCAAGGTGGCCGGGATGAAGAAGAAGATTGCCGACCTGTATGGCATCAGCGTTGTAGTATACGCTGCCGATGGCAAGAAACCCGTGGACGACGGCCTGACGCTGGCCTCTATCGGTGCGCCTCAGGCTGCCTTCCCAGCGGAAAAACCTGCCGAAAAAAAAGAGCCGAAAGAGAAGCCCGCCAAAGAGCCGAAAGAGAAACCTGAACAGAAAGCGGCATCAGCCCAACCCACCGCCGCAGGCTTCTCTTTCAACGAGTTGCTTAATGCCGCCCTAGCCGACGGCGTGCTGACCGACAAAGAGCGCGCCATTCTCCTCAAGAAAGCCACCGCCCAAGGCCTCGACCCCGACGAAGTGGAAATGATCATCGAAGGTCGATTGGCGAAGAAGATGCGTATGCAGCCCAAGGTCGAAAAGAAGAATGAGGAAAAGAAAAAAACTCATTCATCTGATACCAATAATAGCATCTCGGACCATAACAGGGAGCAATTGATGAAAATCAAGGCGACAACTGGATATAAACAGACACAAATGCAGGATCACAACAGAGAACAGTTGGAAAGGATCAAGGCACTAAGAAAAACGTCGGAAAAACCGATACAACAGAAACAGCCAGTACCGACAAAACAGTCAACAACAACAGAAACGAAGCAATCTTTAATGGAAAAGGCTGAAAAGTGTTTGAAAATAGGAGATGACAAGGAAGCTATAAAGATATACAAGAAGATCATTATGGACTATGATGAAGCCTGGGAATGTTATGAGAAACTGTTTATAATTTATGAGAAAAAAAGCGACTATAAAGAGGCAATAAAGTTCGGTACTCTATGGGCTGATGCAAGGTGGGAGAGGCCTGGGTCATGGAGAGATGTTGTAAAACTTATAGAGAACATGTTTGATGAAATGCTCACATCAAACCGTAAAAGAGATGCTTCTCGTTTACTTGATACCTATGGTAAATATATCGACCATTATGCGTACAAAGCTTATGGTAGCATTTGGTATCATTTCAACGCAAATTCTCTTAGAAAAAAATTAAACTAAAATAAATCATAAAAATAACGAACTATGAGCGACGAAGTCAACAAAGTACCTGTGTATGACGAGCCGGAGGGCATCGACTACATCATCATCAAAGTAAAGGAAAGCGTCATCAATGGCGAGCGTGGTGGCAGTCTATATGAGACCACTCGAAAGGCGTGGCGTGCCAAGCTGGAGAGCGCTATGCCGTATCAGTATGTGCTGTCCGTGGTAGGCGGCGTAGTGCAGGAGGTATACCATGTGAAGCGCTGGTACACCAGTCCCACCGATGCCTCGCGCATCGAGTTTGAGGGCGAGGTGGCTGAGTTCAAGGTCCGCAACCTCTTTGTCGGCAAGATGATCCCCGAGTGCTACCGTCAGAAAGGTCTGGCTTCACCGTTCCTCTACAAGAAGAAAGCTGGCGCGCCTGCTGCGGTTCCTGCACAGGAGGAGACCTCGGCTGCCGACGCTCTTAAAGCTGCAGCATTGAAAAAGGCGGAAGAAGCAGCAATCAAAGCCAAAGCCGAGGCGCAGGCACAAGCTGCAGCCGCAGCGGCCTTAGCAAAAGCTGAGGCAGAAGCCAAAGCTAAAGCAGAGGCAGAAGCGAGAGCTAAAGCGGAGGCGGAAGCAAAAGCAAAAGCAGAGGCGGAAGCGAAGGCCAAGGCAAAGGCGAAAGCAGAGGCGGAAGCAAAAGCCAAAGCTGAGGCAGAAGCAAAGGCCAAAGCAGAGGCAGAAGCAAAGGCTAAGGCGGAGGCAGAGGCTAAAGCGGAAATAGCGGCTAAGGCCAAAGCGGAAATGGAAGCCAAAGCCAAAGCGATAGCAGAAGCCAAAGCCAAGGCTAATAATGCAACAAAGTGTGAAGATAATGGCGATGGCAAACTGGTGCTGAAACAGGGACAGAACAAGCTCTTCTTCATAATTGTCGATCAGCACGCCGAAGTAGTGTCAGAGTATGACGGCATGTGGGACGAGGAACCACAAGGTGAAATTAATATCCCCGATGCAGTTACCAAAGGCGAAGGATCCTATAAGGTAACCATCATCAGCCGTCTTGCATTTGCCAACTGCACAAAACTCACCAAGGTAAATCTACCAAGAGAATGCTCTAAGGTGGACGAAAAAGCTTTTTATGCCTGCACGGGGTTACAGAGCATCGACTTCAAGAACGTCAGCACCATCGGGCAGTCGGCATTCCAAAGCTGCACAGGCCTTCAGAGCATCGACTTCAAGAACGTCAGCACCATCGGGCAGTCGGCATTTCAAGGCTGCACTGGCCTTCAGAGCATCGACTTCAAGAATGTCAGCACCATGGGGGAGTCAACATTCGAAGATTGCAAGAGTCTTGCAAAGGTAATTGTACCGAGTGGAATAAAAATAATTCCCAAACGTGCATTTCATGGATGTAATAAGATGGAGAAGGTGATTATTCCGTCTACCGTAGAAAGGATAGGATATGAGGCATTCGAGTACTGCGGAGCACTTGGCAATGTCGTTATTCCCAACAAAGAGGCTGTTATAGAAAGTTATGCATTTAATGGTATTAAAGGCCAAGTGATTCGTTAATTCAATAAAAATATCAACACTATGTTACAAGACTTTTCACCAAGGACTGAGGAGGCGTTGGGATACTACGTCTACCTGCTGGTGGACCCGCGAGACGGGAAGATTTTTTATGTGGGCAAGGGCAAAGGCGACCGCGTCTTTGCACACTTGCGCTGCGCCGAGTCAACCGACGCTGAGAGTGAAAAGTTGAACACCATCCGCGACATCAACAAAGCAGGCAAGGAGGTGCGCTACTATATTGCCCGTCACGGATTGGAGGAAGCCGAGGCTTTCCTCGTGGAGAGCGTGCTGATAGACCTGCTGACCTTCCGCGACTTCAGCTCCGTGGCCAACATCACCAACATACAATCCGGCCATCATCAATTCGATCGCGGCATCAAGACCGCCGAAGAACTGGAAGCCCTCTACAATGGTGGCGAATTGGAGGAGCACGGCATCATGGACCGTGTGCTGACTATCAACATCAACGGCACCTACAACCGGAACTACAAAGGCAAGGAGAGCATATACGAAGCCACACGTAAGAGCTGGAGACTATCGCCACGTCGAGCCGAGAAGGTGCAGTATGTGCTGAGTGAATATCGCGGCGTGGTGCGTGCCATCTTCGTGCCTGAGAAATGGGATCATGAAAAGGACAACGACAAGCGTTGGCTGTTCGAAGGTTACGAAATCACAGAGCAGAACAACCCCGAAATCTACCACCGCTACATCAACAAGCACCTGTCCAAAACCAAAGGTACACAGAACCCGATTCATTATTACAACGTATAACCTTAAAAAATCAACACCATGAGCGTAGAATACTATCGCAAGAAACTTATCGACCTGCGGGCCGATGTCGCCAAAGAGCGCGAAGCAAAGAAAAGAGACAACGAACGCTATGCCGGCTACATCAAGAATGCCAGCTCACCAAGCAGCAAAGCCAGCTACCGCAAGCAGAAGATCGACCACGCCGCCAGCCACGACCGTCAAATCGAAAGCCTGAAGCGCCAGATAGAGAGCGCCAAGGAAAGCCTGGCACGTGAGCGTGCTGCCGCCAAGCGGAAATAAGCGGCATAGTATAATACCGATTGTTTTTAATGTTTGAATGATGACGAAATTCAAGCAGGAGTTGGCTCGTGTCTTCGACGACAACCTGCGCACAAGACAATGGCAGAACTGGGTGGACTATGCCATCATTGGACTGATTATCATCAGCACCATAGAGGTCTTCCTTTCGACGTTTGACGGCATTGCCAACCGCTACGGCGAATGGCTTAAGGCCATTGACCTCTTCACCACCATATTCTTCACCATCGAGGTGACGTTGAGGATATGGTGCGCCGACCTCAGCGACCCCAAGTACAAGGGGTTCTGGGGCAGGGTGAGGTACTGCTTCTCGTTCTATGGCTTCGTCGACCTCGTCTCCACCTACAGCTTCTATGTGGCGCTAATATTCCCCGTACCATATGCAGCGCTGAAGGTGCTGAGGGTGTTCCGCCTGCTGAGGGTGTTCCGCTACATGAAGTCGTTCCGCCTGCTGGGTGACGCCTTCCGGTCGAAACGGAGCGAGCTGTGGATCTCGCTGCAGTTCCTCTGCATCGTGACCCTCATCCTCTCGTTCCTGCTCTTCTTCGTCGAGCATCAGGCACAGCCGGAGGTCTATGACAACGGCTGGCGCAGCGTGCTCTGGGCTTTCGCCCAGTATATAGGTGACCCGGGCAACTTCGCCGACACGCCGCCCATCACCTTCTGGGGCCGTGTGATAGCGGTCATCGTGGGTGTGCTGGGCATAGCCATCTTCGCCGTGCCGGCAGGTCTGATAGGTTCTGGATTCATCGAGGTTATCGAGGACGACAAAAAAGAAAAGACGTTGAAGGAACAACGTGATTTGATATATCAACGCTTCGAGGCCAACCACTCGAAGAAAAAGGCCCTGTTGAGCGACGATACGCATAGCCGACCCGCCCCTGCGCGCTATCTGTCTACGGAAGTCCTCCATTCAATATGCATGCTGACGGACAACGAGATACTGGAGGCCGTGCGCACGTCGGACGACCTGCGGCTGCGAGCCATGAAGAGCGACGAGAGCCTGCGAGTGAACGACCTGACGGTGGTGGAGCGGTTCCTTTCCAACACCAGTTACGGCTATTGCCGTTGGGACGCCGACGAGAAGCTTGTGCTGCTCGGCTCGATGGGGGCCGTCGAGTATGGCATCTCGCACATCATGGCCACACTGGCCGAGAACACCTCATACAATATCATAAGCCGTGAGAAACGCTTCTACGGAGCCGCCAACGAAACCGGCCAGCACGACAGCCCGTTCTATGCCGACATGCAGGTCACCGACGGCAACCCCATGTTCGAAGACTACATGGATGCGCTGAAGCAGATACATCGCGGCCAGCGGGTGGTGCACATCATGAGCGGTGCTTCGGGTCGTGCCGACATCGAGGTGCAGTGGGGCATGCCATCGGGTACCGAAGGGTATCGGTTTGACGGCTCGCATGTGGCCGAAGCGGACCGCCAGTGGGTTGAGGAATTCTGCGAACGGCTGCGTCGCAACGCTGCCGAAGTCACGGTGCATTCCGCCGCACGCAAGGATTACACCTTCAACTTCACCTTCGCGACCCACAACAAGGCATGCTTCGGGCTGAAGGACACCTACATCGACCGCGCCATCTACAACCATAGCGGTGCCACCGTTGTGGCGGTATACCTCAATGTGCTCTCGGTACTGAAAGCCCCGGACGAACGATATTTTGCCGCCCTCAAGGTGCTGATGGACACATTGGAAAATAATTGACAGACAACATAACTAACAAACAACTGCTGTTCTCGAAACAACCTATTCAAACATGATGAAGAAATTCAAGCAAGAGCTGGCGCGTGTCTTCGACGACAACCTGCGCACAAAACAATGGCAGAACTGGGTCGACTATGCCATCATCGGACTGATTATCATCAGCACCGTCGAGGTGTTCCTCTCCACCTTCGACAGCGTTGCCAGCCGCTACGGTGAGTGGCTGAGAGCCATAGACCTTTTCACCACCATATTCTTCACCGTCGAGGTCACGTTGAGGATATGGTGTGCCGACCTCATCGACCCCAAGTACAAGGGCTTCTGGGGCAGGGTGCGCTACTGCTTCTCGTTCTACGGGCTCATCGACATCCTCTCAACCTACACCTTCTACATAGCTTTCCTGCTGCCTATCCCCTACTCGCTGCTCAAGGCGTTGCGAATAGCGCGACTGATGCGCGTGTTCCGCTACCTCAAGGCCTTCCGCATCCTCTCGAAAGCCATAAGCAACAAGAGTCGCGAGCTGCTCGTCTCGCTCGAGTTCCTTGCCATCGTGACACTCATCCTGTCGTTCATCCTCTACTTCGTGGAGCATGAGGCGCAGCCGGAGGTGTATGAGAACGGATGGACGTCGGTGGTATGGGCTTTCGCCCAGTATATCGGCGACCCCGGGGGATTTGCCGACATGCCGCCCGTCACCCTTGCGGGGCAGATCATCGCCTGTCTGGTGGGCATCCTCGGCATCGCCATCTTCGCCGTGCCGGCGGGATTGGTGGGCAGCTCGTTCAGCGACGTGATGGAAGAAGAGCAGAAAAAACAAGAGCTGAAAGACACCGCTGTCGCCATCAACGAGATGATGCTGGTGAAAAGCACCAGGAGAGAGAACATGTACTGGCCGGCAAAGAACCTCAGCTTCGGCGACCTGACGCTTAATCTCAGCATCACCGAGGAAGAGATTATCAAATCGGTAGCAGCATCAAGCAATCTGCGTGTCAAAAATCTGGCTGCAGTTGTAAACGATGGGCCAAAGACCGACATGATGGTGGTGAACCAGTTCTGTGTGAACGAGAGCTATGGATGTCACTTGGAACGTGGTTCCAGCGTCACCATCGTCAACCCGCTGGGTTTGGGCGACAACGGGCTGAGTTACTTCGACTGGCATATTGCCCAGCTGGGGGGATTCAACTATGTGGCCAACGAGATATTCTCACGCCAGCATTCCGAACGCGAGAAAAGGTGCAATTTCTACACCATAGACGATGAAAGCAAAGAAAACGCAAATTTCCTGAGATTTGCCGACCATATCTTGACCGGACGAGGCAAGGAAGACTGGATTATTGTCATTGCCGGTGAACAAATTGTCAAGAACAAAACACACATGCACTTCGAGTTCGGTGGCGAGACAGGAGAGGAGCGTTTCGATTTCGAAGGAGGCATAGCCCCCGACCGAGACACCGTGAAGAAGCTCTTCGCCGACATGCAGAACACGTTGCAGAAAATTGGCTTGACTGTCGATGCCCACAAGGTGCAGCCTAAACTCAACCCACAGAACATATCGCGCTACCTGCAGTCGAAAACAGAAGCCAACGTGCTGCTGCTGACCATGTCATACAAACTCATGGTGTTCGGCAAAGAGGTGCACAGTGCCATCGTCAATATCGCCGACGTGCTCAACCGCAACCTCGAACACAACCGTCCTGCAGGATTACACAAAGACGAATACCTTGTGCGTACGATAGATTCGGACTATTGGACAAAACTGTATGGTTTAAGCTGAGCTCAACAAGACGTCATGAAGCTGCTTATTACAGGATTTGAACCATTCGGCAGTGAGAATGCCAATCCCTCATGGGAAGTGGCGAAACGCATCGCATTGGTTCATCCTGACGGTGTAGAAGTCTACGCCAGACGTCTGCCCGTTGTGTTTAACAGAGTGGGCGACGTGCTGTGGGAAGCAGTAGAGCGGTTCGCTCCTGATGTGGTCCTGATGTTGGGCGTTGCAACAAAACGATCGGTGATAAGCTATGAACGTGTTGCCATCAACATCGATGAATCGAGCAAAATGGACAACGAAGGGAAAACCTACGCTGGGACACCCATACGCCGCGATGGTCCTGCAGCTTATTTTTCGACACTTCCCATTAAAGAGATGCGTGATGCCACCCTCTCGGCCGGACTGGCCGCCGAGATTTCGAACTCCGCCGGCACATACGTATGCAACCACGCGATGTACGAATGTCTTTATCGCATAGAACAAAGTGGGTTGGCCACACGAGCAGGATTTGTGCATGTGCCACCAGTCAACGGAAACGGCGAAACGGGAATAGACAAACTGACTGAAGCTATATATATTGCAATAGAAACACTCAAAAAACATGAAGTTTAAATATGTTGTTCTTACGGCAATGATGTTGCCGATGATGGTACTTGCCCAAGAGGGAGTCGGCTTCACTGCCGACAGGCCCGGAGCCTCCACCGGTCCCGACGTACTGCCGCTGCATAGGGTGCAGTGGGAGACGGGTGTGGGCTTCAGCCGCACCTTCGACAGCGAAGCGTTCACGCTAAACAACACACTCCTGCGCTATGGCTTGACCAATTTCGCCGAGTTGAGATTAGGCTTTGACATACTGAATCTACGTCAACGCCACACAGAGGACTCCAAATACGGAGTGTCGGCCCTCACCATAGGCAGCAAGATAAAGATGCTCGAAGGGGCGGGGCTTATGCCCAGCGTGTCGGCCTTGATAGAGATGGCTTGTCCACATATCGGCAGCAGGGATTTTGTTCCCGACCACCTGGCGCCATCGCTCTACCTGCTCGTCAACCACGATGTCGCCGACTGGCTCGGCATCGGCTATTCCGCCGGCGCCGAATGGGGCGGCAGCGACCCTGCGCCGGCAGCCTTCTGGGCTTTGACGCTCAGCTTCGCACCTGTCGACAAGCTCGGTCTTTTCGTAGAGAGCTACAACAGATATTATCAAACGAAAGACCCGTTGCTCAATTCGAAGGGCGACTACTCGGTTGATTTCGGTGTGACATACATGGTGCACCCGAAGGTGCAGCTTGATGTAGCGGCAGACTTGAACCTACAGCAACCGGATAAATACTATGCCGTCAGTGCCGGAGTAGCTTGGCAGATCAACTGATTGCAAACATCCTTTTAGACAACAACCACAAAATAAAAAACCAAATACTCACTGCTATGTCAATATCAAAAACGAGATCCGTCCTTTACAAGACAGCCAAAGTGCTGGGCGACATAGATGCTGTAAAAAAAGGCAAAGTTGGCAAACGTGTAAAAAGCCGCCTATTAGGCAAGCTTACCGGCAAATTGCTGAAAAAATTATAGCAGCTCACCATCTTTCCGCCCTATCTGATAGAATACTTCGGTTATGAATTAATTGTTTTATGGCACTCATTAACATCGACAAACTGAAAGATAGCGCCGGCAAAGCCCTCAAAGACGCCTCGGAATGGACTTCAAAAGCCACCAAAGACGTTTCCGACTGGACTTCGCAGACAGTCAAGGAGGTGTCGTCGCAGACATCGGAACTAAGCACCAAGGCCATCCGCGCCATGTTGAAAGGAGTAGACCTCGACGGACTTCTGGTTCGCATAGACGAATACCAGCAGAAGAGCGGAAAGGATGCATCGAAGCTTATCGAGTTTATCGGGAACCTCAAACAACTGCAACAAGATGGAACAGGAGAAGAGTGAGAAGATGACCGTGCAGAAGCTGGCGCAAAGCGTGCCGTTGGCCGATGTGCTCGACATCGCAGAAGATGTGGCCAAATATGTTCCTGCCGCCAGCGGGGTGATTAAAATAGTCATCAAGATATTGCGCTTGCTTCTTACGATTAAGAAATGATATGAATCTATCGCCAGACGATTTTTTCGTCTGGCCGCAGCTTTTTTTGCATACATTTTGTCGGTTGAAATATTTTTATTACTTTTGCAATTATTATAAAAGCAATAATTATTATCTCAATAACCGACATTATAATGAAAAACAACGAAATAAGCAATCCATTCATCGTTTCGAGGAGCATTCCGGACGAGTTATTTTGCGACCGAAAAGAGGAGACAGCGCTCCTAATCAAGCATATCGAGAACGGAAGAAACGTCGTTCTGATGTCACCACGACGCCTGGGGAAAACAGGTTTGATACACCACCTGTTCTCACAGGACGAGATTACCAAGAAATATTATACTTTCTTCGTAGACATCTATCCGGCCTCATCCCTTCAGGAGATGTGCTATATCTTCGGCAAGGCAGTATTCGAGCAGCTGAAGAGCAAGAAAGAGAAACAATGGGAGGCTTTTTTCAAGACCATTAAGTCGCTACGTGCCGGATTCAAAGTGGACACCCTCACCGGCGAACCTTCCATAGAGCTCGGTATCGGAACGGTAGAGAATCCTACGACAACGCTGGAGGAGATCTTCACCTATCTGGAGGAGGCCGACGAGCCATGCATTGTGGCATTCGACGAATTCCAGCAGATAGCCGAATTCCAGGAGAAACGAGTGGAAGCCACCCTGCGTGGAATCATACAGAACTGCCGCAACACTTCGTTCATCTTCAGCGGCAGCCGCCAGCATTCCATCGAGCAGATGTTCCACTCGAAGTCACGTCCTTTCTACCAAAGTGCCCAACTGATGGACCTCCGCCCATTGAACCGCGAGGTGTACACAGACTTCGCCTGCCGCCTGTTCTCACTTTATGACAAACAATTGGACCCGGCGGTAGTGTCGACCATCTACGATGACTATGGGGGAATCACATGGTACATGCAGATGATGCTGAACGAGCTGTTTGCCATCACCGCTGCCAGCCAGACCTGCACACCCGCCATGTTGCCTCAGGCGAGACAAAACATCATCGACATCCAGGAAGGTGCCTACCAAACACAGCTGAACATGCTTTCCCCTAAACAGAAACAGGTGCTACAGGCCATAGCGCACGAAGGTATTGTGAAATCAGCCACCTCGGGAGCATTCATCAAGAAATACTCCCTCGATTCGGCAAGTTCCGTTCAATCCGCCATCAAAGGGCTAAACGACAAAGAAATCATCTCCAACACCGGCAACGGAACAAGAATCTACGACTATTTCTTCGCCTGGTGGCTGAAGAACAACTATTAACACCGAATTCTATGCAGCAGCGACAGTTTGACCCGTGGCAGCGGGAGGCGATAGAGATCAGGGGCGGGCGGCATCTGGTGCTGGCGCCGCCGGGGTGCGGCAAGACCGACATACTGACAGAGCGCGTGGTGCATGCCCACGAGCAGGGGGTGGATTACGGCGACATGCTGTGCCTGACCTTCACCAACCGCGCCGCCAAAGGGATGGCGCAGCGCATCGCCGACCGTACGGGGAACCCCGTGCCCGACGGTCTCTACGTGGGCAACATACACCGCTACTGCTCGCAGATGCTCTTCAACCTCGGCTTGGTGAACCACAACAGCGCCATCATCGACGAAGGCGACGTGGAGAACATCGTCCAGGAGGAGCTCTGCAAGAAACTGGGCATCCAGAGCCGCACCACGGAGCTCATGCGCTACCAGCATTCGCTGTGGCAGCTGACGCTGGGCGTGCGCGGCGACCTCATACTGCACGGCGAGCTGCTGCACACCGGCGCTATGGCCAAGCTCTGCGACGTCCTCGGGCGCCCCTTCGACGAGGACTCGCTGGCGGCGATATACGCCAACATCGACGACCTGACGGCGCGCTACACGGTGCTCTACGAGCTGCCTGCCACCAACACCATGCTGCTGGCCAAAGCCTACCAGCAGTACAAGGCCGACAACGACCTGCTCGACTACGACGACCTGCTGGTGCTGGCGTACGATTTCTTAACAAAAGGAGTGAAAGGAAGTAAGAATGGAGTGAAAGGGAGTGAAATGACAAATGTGCCTGCTGACGGTAACGTCCTCTCTCTCCCTCTAACTCCCTCTCACTCCCTCTCACTCCACAATAATTATTCCTGGATTGAGGTGGACGAGGTGCAGGACCTGAACCCCTTGCAGTTCGCCCTGATAGACCTGCTGGCCACCGACGACGCCACCATCGTGTACCTCGGCGACGAGCAGCAGGCCATCTTCTCGTTCATCGGCGCCAAGCTCGAGACACTCGAAGCCCTCAAGCGCCGCTGCGCTGGCAACATACACTACCTGCACACCAACTACCGCTCGCCCAAATACCTGCTCGACCTACAGAACGACTTCGCCGTGCGCAACCTCGGCATACGGCGCGACCTGCTGCCTACGACCGACAACACCAGCGAACGGCAGCCGGCGGACCTATGCCTGCTCAATGTCGGCGACGCCAGCCTCGAGAGCTACTACGCCGCCCGCTTCGCCAAACGCTACGGCGACCTCGACGCCGACGGCCGTGTGGCCATCCTCGTCAGCACCAACCGCGAGGCCGACGAGGTGAGCGAGTCGATGACAGCGCAGGGCATAGAACACTTCAAGATCAGCGGCACCGACCTCTTCTCGCTGCCCACGGTGCGCATGCTGCTGGCGCACCTCAGCGTGCTGGCCGACGAGAGCGTCTTCATAGCCTGGGCGCGCCTCTTCTGGGGTCTGAAGGTGACGCCCACCTACACCGCCGCGCGCGACCTGATGCGCGACCTGCGGCGCGCCGCCATGCTGCCCACCGACTTCCTGCTCTATCCCGGCAGCTCCTACCTGCAGGAATTCGTGCGCGCCTACGACAGCGAAGAACTCGTCATCTTCGACACCGAGACCACGGGCCTCGACGTGTACCACGACGACATCATACAGATTGCCGCCATAAAGGTGCGGCAGGGCAAGGTCGTGGGCAAGCCCTTCAACATCATCCTCGAGACCACCAAGGAGCTGCCCGCCACCGTCGGCGGCAAGCCCAACCCCATGCTGGAGGTATACCGCAGCAGCAAGCGCCATCCGCGCGCCGAAGGCCTACAGCTGTTCATGGAGTACTGCAAAGGCAAGGTGCTCGTGGGGCACAACGTGGAATACGACTACCAGATACTCCGCAACAATTTATTGCGGGTGAGTGGCCAGTGGTCAGTGGCCAGTGGTCAGACGGCTGCCGCCCCACTAGACACTAGCCACTGGTCACTGGACACTCTCTGCCCCCGCTATTTCGACACGCTGAAATACATACGCCTCGTGCGGCCGCGCCTGCGGCAGTACAAGCTGGGGCACCTGCTCGACGTGCTGCACCTCGAAGGGCAGAACAGCCACCAGGCCGACGACGACATCATGGCCACATTGTCGCTGCTCAACTTCTGCCACCTCAACGCCACACAGCTCGTGGCCAAACAGCTGCTCTTCTGCGAGGGGCACAAGCGTCAGATAGACAAGTTCCGCGAGCGCTACGCCGACATCTACCGTCACGCCCATGCGCGCATGCATGCCGCCGGCAGCGGCATCATCGAGGAGATGCAGTTCTTCTACGACAGCGACAACGTGGAGAAGGTGGACAAATGGGGCCACCTGGTGCACTACATAGAGACCGACGTCGTGCGGCCGGAGCTCTACCCCACCCTGCGCCTGCAGCTCGACCGCTACGTCACCGACCTCTGCACCAGCAAGGAAGCCGACATGTGCGGCAGCTCGCTGCAGGAGCGCTACATCATCTCCACGGTGCACAAAGCCAAAGGGCTGGAATTCGACACGGTGGTCGTCTACCGCGCCGTCGACGGCAACTACCCCGGGAGCCACAGCTGGACGGAGAAGCAGATACAGGAGGACGCGCGGCGGCTCTTCGTGGCCCTCTCGCGCTCGCGCCGCCACCTCTGCGTCATCTACGACGAATACTACGGCCGCTCCACCCACGCCCTCAGCCCCTTCCTTGAGAAGGTGAAGAGCCACTTCACCCTCTACCGCCGCAGCAGCAACGGCAAAATTCGCGAAGAGTGATTTTACCTGCGGCCTGTTCGAGCGTATAATAGGCAAATGAACAGCTCAACGGACATAGAACTGATGCAGCAGCTGCGTGGCGGCAGCGAGGCAGCCCTGCGCCAACTCATCGAGCGTCACCGCGAACGCCTCTACCGTCTGGCCTACCACCTGTTGAATGACCGCGACGCTGCCAGCGATGCTGTGCAGGAGACCTTCATACGCCTGTGGAAACACTCGAGGCGTTACGACCCGAGCAAAAGCCTGTCCACATGGCTCTGCACCATCTGCGCCCGGCGCTGCTACGACGAGCTGCGCCGTAGGTACCGACACTTCTCACTCATCACCACCCTGCACACTGAAGCAGTAAATCCCGACGACATGGTTGCCGACGAGCTCCTCAACCTGCTGCAACAAGCCGTCGCCTCACTTCCACCCAAACAGCGTATAGTCTACCAACTGCGCGAAATAGAAGGCCTCAGCGCCGACGAGGTAGCCGTAGCCACCCGCATGAGCGCCGACAATGTGAAAGCCAACCTATACGTGGCACGCACCGCCGTCCGCGAAAAACTGAAGCAATATGGAATACAATGAACTCATAGCAAAAATACAGCACCAGCCTGTCGACACCCCTGACACCGATGCCATCCTCGCCGGCATGCGCCGCAAAATGCACCGCAGCAGACAACGCCAGGCATTAGTGGCTGCAGCATGCCTGTTGCTGGCCATTGTACCGCTGGCATTACCCATAGCTGACACCACGCCCAAGCCCACCCTCGCCGAGACCGTCAGTGCGACGCTCCCGTCCTCGCCCGACGACCTACCGGCACCCCTTGCAGGCTACAGAAACTCGCTTCGCAACCATCAAATACATACCGCAATATGAAACGTCATTCCATCATCATCGCAGCGGCATCGCTGCTGCTTGCCTCGTGTGCCGCACACTATGTGGCCACCGACAGCGTAACGCACCACCTGGACGGCTCACGCAGCATATTAACCCCACGCAGCGACACCGCCCTCTTCAAAGGCTGGCAGGAAGATACCCTCGCCACACCGCTGCCCTTCGACTTCCGCAGCGAGAAAGACACCATGCGCTATTCCTACACCATCGGCATCATACGCGACGGATGGAGCGTGCAGCACGACAGCATGCCAAGGATACTGCAACCCGAGGTGACCGTCGGCAAGAGCTTCCGCTGGTTCACCACCCGCTACCGCTACACGGCCCGTTTCCCGCAGCTCGACAGCCTGCCGGTGCCCATCTCCGACTACCTCACCGACGACGAGCAGCGGCTGCTCTTCACCCCCAACGAACTGCCCGCCGACTGGACCGGAACCGACCTCTACGGCATGCTCGACAATCTGAACACCAAGTATGTAAGATGGTGGAGCCACTGTCTGTTCGAGAGAGAGATGGCAGCTTACGCCACCGTCTGCGACAGCACGCAACGAGCTCTGCTGGACAAATACCACGACACCCTCTTAGTCCTCACCCTCGCCGAGCTGCCCAACGAATTCAAATCGGCAAGCAATGTATCCACAGCCTTCCCCGAGCTGGAATTCATCAACAGGATCAACAATGTAGGCTTCGAGGCACTACAGAAGTCCCAAGACCTTTGGGAACTCAACAGGTGGGTGCTGTGGCGCATACAGCTGCCTGGCGGACGCATGTCGGAGCACATGGTCAGCGCCGACCGCATGATAGGGGGCGACTATGTGATAGAGGAGCACTCCGACGTCGTCAACTGGTGGGCCGTCATACTTACACTGCTTCCCATTGCCGGTATTGCAGCGCTGTTAGCGAAACGCCGGTAGCGGACCGTATCCGCACCGTCGACGGCAACTACCCCGGCAGCCACAGCCACTTCACCCTCTACCGCCGCACCACCAACGGCAAGATACGTGAAGAGTGACTGGAACTAAAAAAAACGGCCCCCGAAGGAGCCGTTCTTTTAGTTTTTAATTTTTAATTTTTAGTTTTTAGTTAGCCGACAGTAGTTAAGGTTAAGGTTGTTTTATAGGGAGTGAGAGGGAGTGAAAGGGAGTGAGAGGACAAATGCGCTTGTTGACGTCGTTGCTAGCTAAAGGTATTGTCCTCTATCTCCTTCTATCTTCTTTTATCTCCCTCTATCTCCATTAGATTAGCCAACAGTAGTTCACTGACCACTAGCCACTGTCCACTGACCACTCATCAGCCGACATTTCCGGTTCCGACGTAGGCGGAGGGGGAGCCGAGGCCGAGGTTGTCGCGGCCGGCGCCGATGGTGAAGCCGTAGACGTGGACGGTGAGGCCGCTCCAGGTG
>ONJY01000023.1 GCA_900318275.1 uncultured Bacteroidales bacterium
GACGAGGACCACCTCGGCGACATGGACTTCAAGGTCTGCGGCACCCGCGACGGTATCACCGCCTGCCAGATGGACATCAAGGTCGACGGCCTCAGCTACGACGTGCTGGCCAAGGCACTCGAGCAGGCCCGCCAGGGTCGTCTCTACATCCTCGACAAGATCCTCGAGACCATCCCCGAGCCCCGTCAGGACTACAAGGACTTCGTGCCCCGCATCGAGCAGATCAAGATTCCGAAAGACTTCATCGGTGCCGTCATCGGCAAGGGTGGCGAGGTCATCCAGAAGATTCAGGCCGAGACCAACACCATCATCAATATCGAAGAGGAAGGCGAGTTCGGCATCGTCGACGTCGCCTCGTCGAACAAGGACGACATCGCTGCCGCCCTCAAGTGGATCAAGGACATCTGCACCGTCCCCGAAGTGGGTGATATCTTCAATGCCAAGGTCGTCTCGATTGTCGAGTTCGGCGCCTTCATGGAGTTCCTGCCCGGCAAGGAAGGCCTGATGCACATCAGCGAGTACGAGTGGGGTCATCCCGCCACCCTCGAAGGCCTCATCAAGGAAGGCGACGAGTTCCAGGTGAAGGTCATCGCCTTCGATGAGAAGAACGGCAAGATCAAGCTCAGCCGCAAGGCCCTCCTGCCCAAGCCCGAAGGCTATGTGGAGGAGAAGCCCGCCCGTGGCCCGCGCCGCGAAGGTGGCGACCGTGGTCCCCGCAAGGATGGCGACCGTGGTGGTCATGGCCGTCGCGAAGGCAGTAACGGTGGCGAGCGTCGCTCCAGCGGCAACGGCGAAGGCCGCCGCCGCTAAACCGAAGTGAGAACCAGCAAATAGACAAGGGCATCCCGCGGGATGCCCTTTTTGTTATCATTTAATAAAGGATATATATTCTTGATAGAATGCTATATAGCACTCTATTGCTTTTGCTCCCCTATTGCTCCCCTGTTGTCCCCGTTTTGGGTGACTATACTGTAACTCTATACTAAATATACTGTTCCTCCGTTCTTCATTATATCAGATTGTGTTCAGATTCCCTTCGGAGTAATACCTATACTATGGCAAAGGTCAAACCATCCCTTATAGAGCAGACTGGCACCATCGGCGACCGTGTCTTCTACACCCGCTTCGGCAAGCAGTTCAGCCGCAGCAAGGCTACGTCGTTCACCGACAACAAGTCGGAGGCGCAGCTGCGGCAGCGGGCGCTCTTCAAGGCCATGCAGCACACCTCCTCCATCCTCGGCTCCGTCATCCAGCGCGGCCTCGCCAAGGAAGCCCACGCTCACTGGCATGTCGAGAACAACGAGTTCGCCAAAATCAACAAGCAATGCTTCACCTACGCCGATGGCACGGTGCATATCGACTATCCCCGCCTGATTCTCTCCACCGGCCCGATAGCCCGCGTGGATTTTACCAATTGCCATGCTGATGGCCTGCATGTGGAGCTACAGTTCGAGCCCTACATCGGAGCCAATCATGCCAACCTCGACGATGTGGTCTTCATCTATGCCGTCGAGTTCCAAGTGGAGGTCTGCCAACTCGTGGCCTGCGTTGAGCGGCGAGCCGCCTGCGTCGCCTTCGACCTGCCCGACCTCAGCGAGGAGATAGAATCAAAATGCAAGAATGAGTCAAAGGACAAACAAGCAAATCGGACTAACGCACTATCACATTCACACGATAACACAATCAATTATTCCCTCTATGCCATCGTCGAGGCTGCCAATACCGCCTGCGTCTCGACCCTCTCCCCCGACGAGAAGAAAGCCGACAAAAACCATCGGAATATCAACCGCCGTGTGTCGCCGTCGGTATTCATCGGCACCATTACCGTTGGCTCGGATAGTTGATTTTGCCGTTACAGAAAAAATGTGTATCTTTGCAATGTGAAAACAATATTGAGAATGTGTGAACTGAGGTCGGCGATTATGTGGAACCAATGTGTTAATGTGGAAATGTGTTAGTGAATGACTGAAATAGAAAAAACGGGTATATGACACAGCAGAGCACCGTGCAGATATTTGAAGGCAACCAAGTTCGAATTTTTTGAATTAGGAATAATCTGTTGAGTTGCTTACAATTTGTAAGCAGTTGAAATAATTGAATTGGAAATGAATGATTTGAAGATAAAATACGATGGGAGACACTATGGTGTTGTTGGAAAGAATAACGCTGTGGTTGTCCCATTCATATATGACGAAATATTGCGGACGTTTTCCTCGGGACTGATAAACGTTTGCAAGAATGACAAATGGGGATGTTTAGATTTGAATGGTAATGATATTATTCCATTATGTTATGAATGGATAAAACCTTTTGGAAGTGAGGAAGAATGTGTTACGGGTGCAAAGAAAGATGGCTCTTGGGGCGTGATTGATAAACACGGAAATGTAGTTGTGCCATTCACACAAGCCGAGGAAATATTGTTTAAGGAAAAGATAAACTATTTTAAAAATGTCAAAGGAAAGAGAATAATAATAGACAATAAAGGAAGGTTGTTCGCGGCAAATGATATTACGGTTACTCGTAATTATAGTAAATATGGAGTGGCTATATTGAAGAAAGATGGGAAATATGGGCTTGTTAATAGAAATGATGAGCCATTACTACCATTTATATATGATAGTATAACAGACAGCCAAGGGAAAAAATGCTATATCCTAGAACAGGATGGAAAATTTGGCATTGCTTCGTATGAGGGCATACTGAAAGTTGTCCCCGAATATGATGGTATAGGGACAGGTATAAAAGAGGCATTTATTGTAATAACGGATAATCATTATGGATTAATTAATAGGGAAGGCCACGTGGTTGTCAAACCCTTTTATGATTTTATTAAATATATAGGGAAAGGCAGTTTCCGATGTAAAAGTAGCGAAGAGTGGTTGTTGTACAATGTTAAATTGTATCAGGAAGATGATTCAGATGTTGTCAAGAAAAGCATACTCTTTTCGAGTAAGTATTCTATAGCTTTAAAAAAAGCTGCATTTACCATTCTAAGGAGAGGAGATGGTTTGTACGCTGTAATAGACAAATATGAAAACTATTTGACCCCCTTTGAAATTTCAGAGATATCCATAATTCATTCAGAAAATCAATATGGATATAAGGACCATTATAGATTTGTTGTAGCTGTAAAAAAAGATAATAAATGGGGGATGTATAATCTAAAGGGATTATGTATAGCTCCATATATTTACGATGAAATTGGACGATACTATGGACCATGGAATTTAATAGAAACTTATCAAAAAGAGAAATGTGGTTTGTTGTGTGATAATGGTTCGGTAAAGCTTCCATGTAATCATGATATAATAGAATGTGATGATGGAAGGAAAAAAGCATATTGCCATATCACAACCGTTAATATACCCGATGATGTATTGGGGCCGAACATGAATATGTATATTGATAGGTTTAGCTTAGAAAAGACCAAATATATTGTAATGAAAAAAGATGGGCTATTGGGAGTATATAATTATCCCACAATGGCTCAAGTTGTTCCTTTTGTATATGACGAAATCGAATATGATGGAATTGTCCATTTCAGTAGAGTTAGAAGAAACGGCAAATGGGGTCTTCTAGATATTACATCCTTTTCCGTGGTACTAAATCCTGAATATGATAGAATTGAAATTTATCCTCGACTGATTATTGTAAAAAGGGGGAAATTGTGGGGAGCATATAATAACAATATTGATAATGTAATTCCTCTTGATTATGATAAGATAATATTACGCGATAACAATAGAATACGAGTGAAGAAAAATGACCAATGGTCATGGAGGTATTTAATGGGTAATGGAAAAGTTTCTGGCCTTGAACAATACAGTGCAGTGGATGTTTTCAACGAGGGATTAGCCTTGGTAAAGAGGAATGGGAAGTTTGGGTATATTAACGAGGCTATGAAAGAAGTGATTCCGTGTATATACGATAAGGCTGATGCGTTTATGCATGGAATCGCAATTGTTGAAAATGGAGGGAAATTTGGAGCATTAAACACAAAAGGGGAGTTGGTAATACCCTTTGACTACTTGATTCTTGCAGATTTGTCTATGTTTGGACCGACTTTATTAATGGCAATAAAAGAACGCTTATGGGGTGTTATTAACAAAAAGAACCAGGTTATTGTTCCTTTTGAATATGATGAGGTAATGACAATGGGTGGAATGGTGACTGTGACTAAACAAGGCAAAAAAGGGCTTTATAATCATAATGGACAATTAATCGTGCCTGTTGTATATGACGATATACAACATCCTTTAATGGAATTTACATCAATAAATGTATGTAAAAATGGGAAATGGGGGGTACTAAATAAGGTTGGAAAGGAAATATGTGAGCCAAGATATGATAAGATTGACGGTTATGGCTTTGCGTGCGGTCGCCTTGCAGTATGCAGGAATAATAAATGGGGCTTTATAAACAGAAATGGGCGAGAAGTTATAGAATGTGTTTATGATGAGGTGATTCAGTTTTTTGAAGAGAACCATTGTGAAGTGAAACTCAATGGAGAAAAAATCATGATTGATACTTATGGTAGAAGAATTTGAAAGCATTTATTATTTTAATATTAAACTTGAATTAACATGTTGCATATTTGTCTTATAGGAATAATATTGTCAATGCAGATCGATACTTTAAAGGTATCCAATGACTCTGCGAACATAAAAGATAATTCTATTTCTGTCGAACAAAAAAGGATTGAACCCAATAATATTCAAATACCAGATACAATTTTTGCATCATTTAACTCTGATACAATAAACCTTGAACACCCCTTACCGGTATCACAAATAATATATGCGGAGCACAAAGAATCTACAAGTGTTTTTTACAGCATTATCTTCCCAATTATTATGATCGTTCTCGGTGTAGCAATAGAGCGTTCGGCACAAATTTCTTTCGATAATAAAAAGATGAGAAAGAATGGGGAAAGATGGAAGTCTGAATTATTGACATATGCACAGACAATGGATTGCCAAATAGTAGCATTAGAAAAATATGTGAAAGATTATTGTGATAATCCTACAGCATATTTTACCCCCATTTTACCTATATACCATTCTTTGGACGGTTCCATGTTCGACAACATGGACAAAGAAGACCTTTTTAAATTTCTAAATAAGTATTTTAAATCGAATAAAGAAGCTCATGCAAAACAAAAAAAGATAATTAACTTTACTCTAATTGTTAAATTCTTGCATGATCAAGCAAAAGAAGCGATGGTTTCATATGAAAGATATAGTCGTGCTTTTACAGATGATTTTGATTATGTAAAAATGGAATATGCAGGAGAACTTTATGCCGCAAGTTCACATGTTTTGAAAGAGATGCCTCCTCAAGTCTATTCAGAATTATCCATTTTATTTAATGCTGCGTTTACTGGAGATGCAGAAATCAATCCATTCGCCTTGGAAAAATCTTTTATAGACCCATCCATCGAATTGTTGCAATCATATGACAAGCAGGTTTTCAGAAAACTGAATGATAGTCTTCTGAAAATGAAGCAATCCATAGGACGGATGAAAGCCGGAAAGGCCAACATTAGGACTGCTTTTGTTGATATTATTGAACAGTATAAACTTAGTGAAAAGATGCTTGATGAAATACTGGGTTATTTTCCCAAATGATATTGAATGTTGGTCGAAATTCTTGTTTTTTCAAAAAGTTGGATTTGTTTTAGGGCAGAAACGCGCCCAAGTTTGTTCATTGTTGAAAATAATCTGTCACATATCATATAAAACTCGTACCTTTGCAAATGTAGTTATAAAGCTTGCGCAGTAATATTGTATATGTTTGTTGGTGTACTGGCCATCTTGTAATACTTCACATTTTCATTTTTTAGTATTTGTTTTATTGTTGTAATGTTTTGGTCCGAAGCTCTGGCGCCAAAATAAACGGCGTCAATTTTGCAAAACCTACCCATTGGTATTGGGGAGTAAAAAGAATTTGTATTAGGAAGATATCCAATCAATCTAATTTCGTTTTCATATTTCCACGAATGGTTTTTAGTACAATATGCCAAATCGGAATTGATGCTATCGATATCAATATTGACTTTCTCAGATGAATTCTTATAGATTACCGGCCTAAAAAACAATGCTATGTTCTCATTGTTCACAAAACTTTCTGCAAATGAATATTTAACACAAAATCCTCTATGATTGTCTGCGTAGTGAGACCACATAAGAATGTTTTTATAGGCTTTGTTTCTCCCTTTATCTTCAGAAAAAGAACGTATTCGATAATAATCAAACGATTTCTTATATGGTGCTACATGCGTTTTTTCAGCACAACGATGTTCGAGTTGGTCTTTCCAATGCATTACGAGCGTGTCAAAAGGGTCATTAAAGGTAGATGGATGCACCAAAGTGATCTCTCTGTTAATTAAGTCCGAAAGAGAGTATTCATTATATGGTCTAAACGAGTATAAATTAGGATAATAATGGGATTTTACTTTTGCTGCGATGTGGTATTTCTGATAACATTTTAGAGAATCGTCGAATAATCCAGCCATTGCAAATGTTTCTCCTGCAGAAAAATAGACATCTGTTTCTTCAATGATGTTTTTTGGAACGTTATCAATTATAAGTAGGCTAGGATTGTCAAATTCATCAGACACAATTGGCTCTATCTGTTCAATAGATTCAAGTGTCTGGTGTAATTCTGCAACCGCCTTTTCCATTTGGCCATGCCCTTTATAATATTGGGATTTAAGGTAATGTAAACGATAGTCTTTACATGTCAAAGACATTGTTGCATTGAAAAAATCTTCATCAGGATACTTTCCAAGATATTGTTTTAGTATTTCAAGAAATTTTTGAAAATCTATATCTTGTTGAGTAAATTCTCCTTTTGGAGGGTTGATAGTATATCTTTTCATAAAAATAGAATTCACATTTTTTTGATTGCAAAGATACTACTATTTTGTAATTGAGTCCAAATTAAGTTATTAACACCCGGGGCAATCCCTCGCACGTACAAGTGTAAGATAAACCAATCGCACATGCGCGCACAAAGAGATTGTTGATAAATATCCGATGCTGGGCATTTCGTGAGTCAATTCCAACGATTTCGCCTCATGAAATGAACCCCAATTAACTTGTCACAAGATATATTACAAAGAACCCACATAGAAGGATTGTATAACCCATAAAGAAGGGAATGCCTTTAAGAATGTGTTAATGCGTGAAAAGAATGTGTGAATGCATTAGTGGGAATACACGAGGTTCCGCCGAGCCAGCGCCGAAAGGTCGCCGAAGGCTACATGAGAATAGGACTTGTTAGTAGGTTAATCCGAACAACCAAAGTGGCAACTTTTTGCCGTAGGGGTATTTTGTTTAATATGCTAAACAAAAATTTAAAATAATTGTTTAACGCGTTAAACATAAATAGTGATAAAGCAATATTCACAAGAGCATAAAGAAAGATGCATTCTGAAGGTTTGTGCGGCTTCAGCGGATGAAGTGCATGGGGTCTTGCCGACCTCTTCCAATGCGATGCGCGTGTTGCCGTTGGCACGTGCGCTTCCGTTTATCTGCAATGCTTTCATATCATATTTATTATTTCCGGATAAACCGTTCGTCTGTCTCGGGCTGGTCGGCGGGGGTGTAGCGGGTGACGGTCATGTGGAGGTCGTACTTCTCGCGGAGGGCGGCGATGGTGGCCATCATGGGGGTGGCGTGGTGGCGGTCGATGGCTTTCTGGCTGGCCCAGCTGTCGATGAGCAGGACGGTCTCGGGATCGTCGAGCGACTGGTAATACTCATACCGCAGGTTGCCCTCTTCGGCGCGGATGGCGGCGACGGTGCCGCTGGCGGTCATCTCCTCGGCGAACTTCAGGGCGTTGCCGTCAACGCCAGTATACTTTATGTTGACTGTTATCGGCATCTCTTTCTCATTGTTGTCTCCGCAGCAAGCGGCCAGCAGGACCGCCGCCAGGAGGGTTGTCAAAATGTGTTTCATAGTTCATCAGGGTGTTGTATCGACAGAGGCATATCCTTCTGCGAGAGGTAGAACATGTAGAGGATGGCGGGCTTGGTGCCACGGTTCTCGCCGTGGTGGACGGTGCCGACCATCTCGACCACTGCCTCGCCCTCGTGGACCACCTTCTCGGTGCCGTCCTGGGCGACGATGGTCAGCTCGCCCTGTGTCAGTACGCCGAAGTTCATCACCTCGTGGTGGTGCCATCCCAGCTTGCAGCCTGCGGGGAACACATACTTCAAGGCCACCAGTTCGGGGCGTCCTTGGAGGTAGTCGGGCAACTCAACACCGTCCCAGCTCTGCGCTGTGCGGAAAAGCTGGGTAGTCTCCACTTGTCTTGCTGTCTCTTCCATAGTTATGTATTACAATTCTTTTACAAAGCTCCAGCTGCCCATCTTGTGGCTGCGGCAGTCAAGCTCCTGGTAGTCGGCGACGTCGAAGCCCAGATGCTGGTAGAATGCCAGGTTGCTCTCGCTGTTGGTGAAGAAGCATAGGCGTGTGCCGCCGTTGGTGCGGACATACGGGATGACGCAATCCATCAGCATCTCGCGTCCGAAGCCTTTCCCCTGACAGTCGGGGCGGACGGTGAGCGAGCTGAGATACCATGTGGTGCCGCCGAGCAGCGTGTGGCAGTAGTGGCCCGCTGTGGTGTCCATCGTGAGCCACTCCTTGATGATGTCCTGCTTGGGCAGCCGCAGCACCTTGCCCCAGCCGTGGAGTATATACTGCAGGTCGCCGGGCTTTTTCCATTCGGGAGGGAAGAGGTCGGCCACGGCGGCCAGCATGCTCTCATGGTGTGCCGCCAGGAACCGTGCGCGGCGACGGGTGGTGCGGTACTCGCTGTGAATCATGGCGCGCATGAAAGCCAGGCGCTCCCGCTCGTCGGGGAAGAAATGGGTGAAATACTCATAGTCGGAGAAGGCCTGCACCGCGAGTTCGGCGCACTCGCCAGTCTCGTTCCGCTGCATGGGCGCTATGGTCAGGTGTTCGGTATGCATATTCTTTGTCGCAGCTGATTGTTATTTTGCGTCGGCTGCGGTGTGCGTTTTCTTCTTGTAGTGGGCGTCGGCGGAGATGAAGAGGCCGACGATGGGGAGGAAGAGGTAGATGCAGCCTTCGATGCACTCGATGGCGAGCATGGTGACGGCCTCGAAGACCACGAGGAAGCAGACGGCCGAGAACAGGCAGCGCCAGAAGAGGCGTGTGCGCACGGTGTCGGCCACCAGTTTCACCAGCGCCATCAGGAACACCACCACATGGTAGGCAATCATAATCCAGACGCCTGTGATGGGGATGAAGTTGTCGGCGATGCCGGCCACAGAGGCCCCGAGGAGCATGATGACGATGATCCAATTCCATTCGCGCCACTGCTTCTCGCTGAGGCCCATGCGGTCGCTCTGGTGGGCTATGATGTGAAGGAACACGTTGAACATGCTGTAGGCCACGAAGCTGAGCAGCGCCACGCCGACCAGCGACCAGCCGAGGCCCACCACCTGGCTTTGGCAGAACCAGCCGATGCATATCTCCTTGCGTCCGAGGTCATCATCCTCGAAGAGCGGCAGGTCGCCCGAGAAGCAGTAGTAGTAAGTGGCGGCAACGGTCACCCACCACAGCGTGTAGAGTAGCGGATAGAGGTTGCGGCGCTCCTTCTTGTAGATGATGAAATATATAATGCGCATGGCCATTGCCAGCACCAGCAGCAGGATTGGGATGACGATAGGATGGAGCCCCAGCGGGTTGCTGTGGTGGAGGTTGAGCAATTCGGGGATGTTGCTCATCGGCGCATTGGCCTTGATATAATCTGAAAGGGCTGATATGAACATATTGCTGACGTTTAATTGTTATTCTTGCTGTTGACGGGTATCTCCTGCAGGGCGCCTGTCTCGGAATCGATGATGAATCCGCGCACAGTGACGTCCTTGGGCACCAGCGGGTGGGTGCGGATGACCTCCACGGTCTTGCGCACCGACTCCTCGGTGTCCTTGAAGCCTTCGAGCCAGTGATTGAGGTCGATGCCGCATTTGCGGATGGTGTCGAGGGTCTGGTCGGTGACGCCACGCGCCAGCATCTCGTCGTGGAAGTGGCTGTAGCTCATGTGGCAGGCGCCGCAGTGGGAGTGGGCCACCACCATGATGCTGTCGACACCCAGCTCGTAGATGGCCACTATCAGGCTGCGGATGGCCGAGTCGAAGGGGGTGATGACCAAGCCGCCGGCGTTTTTGATGATCTTGGCGTCGCCATTGCGCAGGCCGAGGGCTGCGGGCAGCAGCTCGGTGAGGCGTGTGTCCATGCACGACAGCACGGCGAGTTTCTTGTCGGGGTACTTGTCGGTGACATACTTCTCGTATCCTTTCTCGGCCACGAACTTCCTGTTGTATTCTAATATTTGGTCAATCATGATGTCGTAATGATTCAAAATGCAAAAGTACGAAAAAATATTAAAGTATGCCTACAGCCTTCATCAAGCGGCTGTAGTAGGCGGCTTTCTCCTGCAGTGGCATGGGGTAGGCGCGCGAGGATGAGGGCATGCGCCAGAGTCGCATGTCGCGGCCGGTAATAGTGAATTCGTTGTATTCGCCCATTCCTGGCACGGCGACGCCGTAGGCCTCGGTGAGTGCCGAGAAGCTCTTCTGACCTGTGCATACGATGTTGTGGCACAGCGGTATCTGCGCCAGCAGAGCGGGGATGTCGGTCTTCTCGACTATTAACAGGTCCTTGTCGGAAGCGTTGCCGCTGAGGCGCTGCACGGCGGTGGCAGTGTCGTAGATGGCTATGCCGCGCTCGTTGAGCAGCCGCTTGATGTCGGGCAGGCGGAACGTCTTGTGTTCGTTGTCCACAAGCCGTTGGCTGTCGGCGTAGAACACCTGTCCGAAGATCTCCCACATCATGTTGGTGCGGTTGGGGTAGAAGAAGTCCATGCACCAGCGGCGGCGCGGCGGCGGGAAGCTGCCGAGCATGAGCAGGCGTGCGTTGGGCGGCAGGAAGGGCTCAAGTGGATGGTGTTCTGTCTGGGCGTCCATGCAGTGTTGTTTTTTGCGATGCAAAGATACGAAAAAAAACTATAATGAGTGCCGACAGGTGTCCGGATGGAGTCCCTTCAGCCCCTCTATGGAACCCCTTCGATCCCTCGACGGCCTTCCACTGAAGAACGACCGAAGGGGGTCCGTAGAGGGGCCGAAGGGACTCCGTACAAACCCAGGCTGTTTCTGCGTTTACAGAAAATGAGTGTCTGTAGCATGTTGGTTTGCAGGGTGTTCTGTTTTATGTATTTTGGCGTTTTTTCGGCTTTTTTTCACCTTTTTTACTCTGTTTTTTGTCTGTTTTGTTTTTTTTGTGTACTTTTGCATTTTGAAAGAATGAAGACGTGATGGACGAAGGGTGCCGCAATAGTCAGGCCTACAAGGCGCAGTTGGAGCGTGCGCGCCGCTGGTGCGCCGCCGAGGAGCGCTGCGAGAGCGGTGTGAGGGAGAAGCTAGCGGCGTGGGGCACCGGCAGGGCCGACGCCGACGACATTATAGCCAGTCTGGTGGAAGAGGGCTACCTTGATGATGTGCGCTACGCGCGTGCCTACTGCGAGAGCAAGGTGCTGCACCAGCACTGGGGGCGCCAGAAGGTCTGCTACCAGCTGAGGCTGAAGCGGCTGTCGCGCGAGGCGATAGAGGAGGGAATGGCCGCCGTGGACGAGGAACGGTACATGGAGATGCTGAGAGAGGTGGCCGAGAAGAAATGGGAGGCGGAGAGTGGGAAACGGAGTGTTGGGAGCGGAGAGAGTGGAGTGGAGAGCAGAGAATGGGTGACGGATGTGAAGAGGAAAGTGATGGCGTTCCTGGCGTCGCGGGGCTTCACGATGAGCGAGATAAACGAAACAATAACAAATATCACAAAACGATGAAACGTATCATTACCCTTTTTGCAGCCATGGCTTTGGTTGCTACTGTTGCAACGGCACAGGACGATGCCGCTGCTGGCGCTACATGGACCACCAGCACCACTCCGGCGTTGAAGGTCAGCGAGCAGCTGTT
The DNA here is from genome assembly GCA_900318275.1 of uncultured Bacteroidales bacterium. Lineage (GTDB taxonomy): Bacteria > Bacteroidota > Bacteroidia > Bacteroidales > P3 > Colimorpha. Next base: position 12,002 of record ONJY01000023.1, read on the forward strand.
CAACAACTGGTCGAAGAGCGGTAACTCCACTTTCGACGTCACGTCCACATTCTTCGGCAACTACAAGTACACGCATCCCAAGTATGTATGGGACAATGTGGCCGACCTGGCCTACGGCTATGCCTGGCAGGACCTCGACCCCGAGGGTGTTCTGTTTGAGACGCGCCGCAAGAGCAACGATAAGATTGACCTGACGAGCGCCTTGTCGTGGAACGCCTACAAGGGTTGGGGCGCCAGTTTCACGGCCAACCTGAAGACGCAGTTCGGTAGAGGCTATGAGTATGAGGGTGTTGGCCAGGCCGCCGAAGATAGCAAGATGCTTGTCTCCGACTTCTTCGCCCCTGCTTACCTGACCACGGCTCTCGCCTTTGAGTACAAGAAACCCGACTGGTCGGTGTCTCTCTCTTTCCTGACCGGCAAGACTACCTTCGTCTGCAACGACTGGTTCATCATCAACGGCTACAACTACGGTGTCATCCAGAACGATGTCGACGACCCCAAGAAGCCGTTCGACCCCGCCGACTCCGCGACCTACAAAAACATCAAAAACGCCTACTTTGCCCTCGGTAGCTATATCCGCGCCCAGTACCTGAAGAAGGACATCGTACCCAACCTCGACCTATACGCCCGCATAGAGATCTTCTACGACTACCAGAAACCGAAGAACATGGGATGGAAGTCGATAGATGCCTCTACCGACTGGTCGTATGTGCCGGGCGATGGCGGTGCCAGAACCAAGTATACTGGTATTGAGGCAGTGGACAAGGCTGGTTTCGAGCGTTTGAAAGGCATGAACTGGCTGCAGCGCCGCGCCTTTGAGACTGATCTGGACATGGAGGTGAAGCTCGACTACCGTTTCTCGAGCCATATAGCCGCCAACTTTGCCCTTAACCTGAAGTACGACACCGACTTCGCTGGCATGGGCCGCGGCGGTCACTGGCAGCTCTACCAGCTTGCCGGTGTGCAACTGTTCTTCAATTGGAAGACGCCGCAGCAGTAATCATTTGAATCTTAGTAGTACAGACTCGCTGACACGAAGCCCCACCAGCTGTGCCAGCGAGCCTTCTTTTATGGCCAGTTCGAGGAGGCCTGTGGCGGAGACCACGAGGCGCAGGCGGCGCCGCGGGTCGGTAGAAGCGCTGGTGGTGTGGTAGCCCGTCGAGAGCTCGGTGACCTCCTGGTCGCGCACCGATAGCACGAAGTCGCGCCCATGGCGTATCTCTTCGAACTCCTTGTAGTTGATGCCGAGGTAGGCGTTGCCGTAGCGGTCTATGTAGTGCACGTAGAGGCGGTAGTTCTCGCCCTGCTGCAGGTAGTGCGGCAGGGTGCGCTGTATCATCTGCGCCGGGCGCTGGCCGATGTCGTCGAGCGAGGCGCCGCGCGCCAACATCACCGCCACGCGTGCGAAGACCATGTAGGCGGCGAAGTTGTAGCTGCCGTCGGGCTTGACGTTGATGGTGCGCACATCCTCCATTGCATCGCCGAGGGCCATGGCTGCCAGGCCGTTGTCGCTGCATAGGTAGTACTGGCCGTGAGCTTTGATGCAGAGGAAAGGCTGCTGGGTGGCCACGTCGATGATGTGTATCGTCCCCGCGGGGAAGCCCGTGCAGGCCTGACGCACCACGAAGGTGGCCGTCATCACGTTGTGCGGCTCAAGCCCATGTGTGACGTCGACCACCTGTACGCCATCTATATGGCTGTACAGCAACCCCTTGACCATGCCTGCGAAGAAGCCGGCATCGCCCCAGTCGGTGGTCAGTGTCACAATGGGAGTACTCATATTGCGAGTGCAAAGATACGAATTAATTTCCAAAGGCCAAGGAAAAAGTTTTTGCCGGCTGCACAATAATATCTTGTGCAGTGCGTTAATCAATAAATAAAGGTATAAAAAAAGAATCAGATATGAAATCTATAATCGTCGGTACCGACTTCTCAGAAGGCTCTTATGTGGCTCTTGAGCTTGCTGTTGACGTGGCCAACCGTCTGCAGTGCGGCATAATGCTTGTGTGGGTGAAGCGCGAGAAGAAACTCTTCACCAGCGACCAGCTGGATATGATGACCAACCTGGCCAAGGACAAGCTCTATGAGCTGTGCCAAAAGTACAGCCACTTGATGAAGCACGGAGAGATTCGTTGCGAGATACTTACCGGCAAGGTGTCGACAGCCATTGCCGAGGCGGCAAAGCGCGAGCTTTCGCCTATGATTATCATAGGTACCAACGGCGCTTCCGGCTTCGAGAAATACTTTATCGGCAGCCAGGCCGCCCGTATCGTGCAGGACTCGCCGTGTCCGGTGCTCACCATGCGTCAGGGCTACGACTTCCACAAGCGTCTGGAGCGCATCGTGTGCCCCATACGCGTCAATGTCAACTCGCGCCAGAAGGTGCCGCCTGCAGCCACCATGGCCAAGATATTCGGCTCCGAAGTGCACATTCTCGGCCTGCTCGATCTCAAGGAGGAGGAGTCGGCATTGCGTACATACATGACACAGAGCGTGGACTACCTCGAGCGCGAGGGAGTGCCGTTCCACTACGAGATACGTTCCTACTCCACCTATAGTGACACCGTGCTGGCGTACGCCGACGAGATAAAGGCAGACCTTGTCATCATCAATACCGAACAGGACAAGGTTATCTCGCAGCTCTTCCTCGGCACCAATGCACAGCAGGTGGTGCACAAGTCGCAGATACCTGTGCTCTGCATCCACCCGGCTGACTATATCAATGTGGCTGCCAAGGTATGAGCCGTTTAGTGTTCAGGACTTATGGCGTATGATGTTGTTGTCGTGGGCGGTGGAGCCGCGGGCCTGATGGCCGCTGTCACCGCTGCCGAGCGTGGCTTGAGTGTGCTTCTGCTTGAGAAGATGGACCAAGCCGGGCGCAAGTTGCGCATCACCGGCAAGGGCCGCTGCAACCTCACCAACACCAACACCCTGCGCGACACCTTGCCGCATATAGGCTCTGACGCCCGTTTCCTGCGCAACGCATACGGCCGTTTCTTCAACCGCGAGCTCATGGACTTCTTTGAGGGGCACGGCGTACCTCTCGTCGTGGAGCGTGGCAACCGCGTATACCCTGCCTCGGGCAAGGCTCTGGACATCTTCCTAGCCCTCATCGGCGGGCTTGAGGCCAACCCCAGAGTCACCATTCGCAAGAACGCCACGGTGAAGGCTGTGGAGACATTCGATGAAGAGGGACGCCGTCAGGCTACGGCGGTAATCCTTGAGCGTGGCGAACGCATCCCCTGCCGGCATGTTATCCTTGCCACAGGCGGCCTCTCGTATCCCACTACGGGCTCGACAGGCGCGGGCTACCGTATAGCCGCCGACCTCGGCCACACGGTCGTCGAGCCTGTACCATCGCTCGTGGCGCTTCGATGTGCCGAGAAGATACCGCAGGAACTTGTGGGCTTCCAGCTCAAGAACGTGGAACTCACTGTGCAGGACGCCGGCAAGGTGCTCTGCCGCCATTTCGGCGAGATGACCTTCTGCGACGACGGCCTTGCCGGCCCCATAGTGCTCAGCACCTCGCGTGTCATCACCCGCCAGCTTCATATGACACAGGAACCACTTGCCGCCACCATTGACCTCAAGCCGGCACTTACCCGCGAGCAGCTTGACAAGCGTCTCATTGCCGACCTCAACGCCAATGGCACACGTATCTTCAACGATGCTTTGCGCCTTTGGCTCCCCGCAGAGCTCATACCTCTGGCGTTGCCGCAGATGCACATAGAGTACTACAAACGCCTCAACCAGATCACCGGTGACGAGCGCCGCCGTCTGCTTTCGTGGCTCAAAGGGGTGCGGTTCACCATCACCGGCACGCATGACTTCAACGAGGCCGTCGTCACCCAAGGGGGCGTCTCTCTGTCGGAGGTCAACCCCAAGACCATGGAGAGCCGTCTCGTCAGCGGCTTGTATATCGTCGGAGAGCTTCTTGACCTCGATGCCGATACCGGCGGTTACAACCTACAGATAGCCTTCAGCACCGGCCATGCCGCCGGCCAGGCGGTATAAAGCAAAAGCGACCCGCAGGGGCCTATTGTTCGGCGGCAATCACCGCCTCTTCCCATTCTGTCATCTTCTGTTCCAGCTGGTCTTTCAGAGACTGGTATTCTTTGTAGAAGTCGGCACTCTGCACAGCGCCGGTGGCGAGGATGGCATCTCTTTCTGCTATGGAAGCTTCGAGGGCTTCTATCTCCTGTTCTTTCTGCTTGACTGCGTTCTGCAGCTTGCGACGCTCGCGCTCACGCTCTTTACTCTGTTCGTAAGCCTGCTTGGAGGCAGAGGCGGTTTTGGGAGCTTCCTGGATAATTTGTTGGGTGGGTGTCTCCGCGGTATTCTGCACAAACTCCATGATGTCGCCCTTAAACTCGTGCACCTCGCCGTCGCGGAACTCATAAAGCTCGTCCGTTAGGCCGCTGAGGAAGTCACGGTCATGGCTCACCACTATCAAGGTGCCGGTGTATTGCAGCAGAGCATTCTTGAGGATGTCCTTGCTGTTCATATCCAGGTGGTTGGTTGGCTCGTCTAGTATCAGCAGGTTGCTCGGTGTGAGCAGCAGCTTGGCCAGTGCCAGACGTGCTTTTTCACCGCCGCTGAGCACCTTCACCTTCTTGTCGATGTCGTCGTCGCCGAAGAGGAAGCTGCCAAGGATGTTGCGTATCTTGGGGCGTATGTCGCCCTGCGCTATGTCGTCGATGGTCTCGAAGACTGTTTTGTCGAGGTTAAGCATGGCTGCCTGGTTCTGTGCGTAGTAGCCCATCTGTACACCGGCGCCGAGCTTGAAGGTGCCGGTATAGTCGTTGATGTCGCCCACGATAATCTTCGCCATCGTTGACTTGCCCTCGCCGTTGCGGCCCACGAAGGCCACCTTCTTGCCTGAGGTGAGCAGCAGGTCTACGCCGTCGAACACCTGGTTGTCGCCGTAGGCTTTGCCCAAACCCTTGGCTTCCACCACTATCTTGCCGCTGTGTGGTGCGGGCGGAAACTGGAAATGTATGCTTTCGGTGCTCACTTCGTCCACCGTGATCTTCTCCATGCGCTCCAGCATCTTCACGCGGCTCTGCACCTGCTTGGCCTTGGTGGCCTTGTAGCGGAAACGCTCGATGAAGGCTTCTATCTGTGCCACCTGTCGCTGCTGGTTTGTGAGCTGGGCCATCTGGCTGGCGCGCCGCTCCTGCATCTGCACCACATACTCGGAGTAGGGGCATTTGTAGTCGTATATGCGGCCTGCGGTAATCTCTATGGTGCGCTTGGTGATGTTGTCGAGGAAGGTGCGGTCGTGCGATACCAGCACCACGGCGCCGCTATAGTTGGCCAAATAGTTCTCCAGCCATTGTATTGACACTATGTCCAGGTGGTTGGTCGGCTCGTCGAGCAGCAGGAAGTCGGGGTGGCGCAACAGCAGTTTAGCCAACTCCACGCGCATCTGCCATCCACCGCTGAACACTGCCACCGGGCGGCCGAAGTCGCTGTGCTTGAAGCCCAGGCCCAGCAGCACCTTCTCAGCCTGCTCCTGCCGGCGTGCACCGCCGAGGAGGGTGAGGTGTTCCGTCACCTCGTTGTGCCGTTCCAGCAGGCGTGTGTATTCAGCGCTCTCATAGTCGGTGCGTTCGGCAATCTCCGCCGTCAGGCGTTCCTGCTCGCGCTCCAGGTCGTCGATGACGCTGAAAGCCGTCATGGCTTCCTCGAGCACCGTGCCGATACTGTCGGGCACCATCTCCTGCGGCAGGTAGCCCACAGCCTGGCCGCTGGCCATGACGATGGTGCCGCTCTCCGGTTCCTGCCAGCCGCAGAGAATCTTCAAGAGGGTGGATTTGCCGGCGCCGTTCATGCCCACCAGACCTATCCTGTCGCGGTCGCCTATGTTGAAGGTGACGTGGTCGAAGAGGTTGGTGCCGGTGAACTGTACCGAGAGGTTGTTGATGCTAATCATTACAAAAAGAAGGAGCAGCAGACGAACCTACTGCTCCTATGTCCTTTGGGTGTACAATTTGTTTACTTCAGCGAGAAGTTGACAGGCAGGTTGTACTGCACACGCACATTCTTACCGCGCTGTTTGCCAGGGGTCCACTTGGGCATCGACTTAATCACGCGGATAGCTTCCTGACCGCAGCCGCCTCCGATGTCACGCAGCACGCGCACACCGGTCACCGAGCCGTCCTTCTCGACCACGAAGGTCACATACACACGTCCGGTGATGTTGTTCTCGCGGGCCAGCTGGGGGTACTTGATGTTCTGGGCGAGGTATTTGTACAGGGCCTCGGCGCCGCCGGGGAACTCGGGGTCGTTCTCAACGACCTGGAAGATCTCCTGCTCATCCTCTTCCTCTTCTTCCTCGATCTTGACGGGGGTAATCTCGATGTTTGTGGCCTCTTCCTGGCGCTGGAACGAGCTCATGTCAACCTCGTTCTTCGACTCGGCGTCATCCTCGATGACGTTCAGTTCTGTGACCACTTCGGGCTGCTCGGGGGGAGGGGGTGGGGGCAGTTCTTCCTGCTGAGTCTGGATAATGACGTCTTCCACCTCGTCGATAGCGGTACGCTGAACCACCTCGATCTGTTCCTGGTCGTAGTTCTTCCATTCAAAGGCAACCAGAGCGACGGCCATAATCACCACAAGACCTATCTCAAGATAGAGTCCACGGCGATTTTCAAGGTCGGCCTTGGGGGTTTTCTTGGCTTCCATATTATTATTTTTTAGTTATTTATTCGCATTTTTGCCCATTTTGGGGGGCTTCTTTTCAGGGTGCTAAATTACAAAAAAAATCTGAATTACCAACAAAAAAATGTTAATTTTTTAGCATTTTGGCTAAAAAACATGGCTGAGTGCACCGTATCTTGCAGTGATTCTGTCGGGAATGCTAACATGCCTCGACCGTTATTTCTGGCGAGAGGTACAGCAGATACCCTTTGACTGCCTGATAGCCCATGTCGCTCAAGACCTTACAGTAGGCCTGCACCTGGCTGCGGTGGTCGGACATCGGTGTGCCGGTCTTGAAGTCCACGACCCACGTCTCTGTGGGGGTGACCACCACGCGGTCGGGACGGCTGCGCTTGCCGTTGGCCACAAGGTCGCACTCGTTCTTCGCCTCGTGGCGAGGGTCGAAGAAATGTGCTGTCTGCGGGTTGCCGACCACGCTGCGTGCCAGAGCCCCCAGCTCCTCCTTCTCGTTGTCCGTCAGCTGTCGGCTGGCGGCGAAGCGCTGTATGGCCTCTTCTACGTCGTCGGCATGGCGCACCGTGGCCAGCAGGTCGTGGGCGTAGATGCCGTAGCGGCGGCGGTCCTCCATGAGCGACGTCACAGCCTTCTCGGCCGGCGAGGCGATACTCACGCGTTCGCTCCAGTCGTCGTATGACAACTGCCGCAGGGTCACTGTCGGCTTGTGCTCGTCGTTGCCGCCAATGCTGCGGAATGCTGCGTTCCCTCCGGTGTATCCCGTCGGGGCAAAGGCTTTGAGCAGGGTAGGCATGCGGCGGTCATGCTCGGGCTGTGTTTTCTGGTCGGCGATGTCTTGTGTGAAGATGTACAGTTGCTGCTTGGCGCGGGTGAAGGCCACATACATGGCGTTCAGCTCGTCGACCTCCGCCATCTGCTGCTCCTTGTATCTAAGGGGTTCGAAGAGTGTGCGTTCCTTGTTGCCTAGGGTCACCAGCGTCGTGGGCATGCCCTTGTCGCCGCCGCCCAGTGTGGCGGCGGGGTCCACCCACAGCTTGGCGGCGTGTTCTTTCTGGAAGAAGACGGGGCAGATGACCACGGGCTTGCCGAGACCTTTCGACTTGTGTATGGTGAGCAGCTGCACGGCGTCGAGATCGTCTGAAGCTGCCGCCGAGAGGCTCTTCTGCTCGTCGAACCACTCCAGGAACTGGCCCGGCTCCTGCCGGTGGCGTGCCGCAAAGGCCGCGGCACGGTTAAGCAGCGACGCCACATAGAGGCTGTCGATGCCGTCCAGGTTTAGCTCGCGCACCACCTCCTCGCAGCAGTCGTAGAGGTTCATGGAGGCCAGCAGGTCGACGTCGAGCTCACCCTGTATGCCCAAGGCGTCGAGGTGCCACTGGAGTGTGGCGCGCGCCACGCGGTCGCCGCGGTTTACCACCAGCCGCAGGGCGGCGATGATGGCCATCACGGCGTGGCTCTTGGTCAGGTAGAAGGACTCCGACGAGGTCCGCCGCACGTCGGGGTAGTGCTGCGCCAGGTAGTCGCTCACCTCGGCTAGCTCGCCGTTCTTGCGGGTGAGCACGGCGATGTCGCCGTAGGCGTAGCCGCGCTCGTTGTGCAGCATGGCTATCGTTTCGCCCACGCGCTCGTAGATGGCATCCTTGACAGCCTCGAAGCCGGCACCTTCGGCGTCGGCCTTGCTCACGATGTCGAGCTGCACATATCCGGCCCACGGCTTCACCTTGTGCTGGTGCAGTTCTTCGCAGCCTTCGGCGTTGAGGCGCCCCTGGTCGTCGCGACCAATATATATGTCTTGCACCATGGGGTTGTCGGTGTAGACCTTCCGGGCGAGGAAGGAGAAGAGGCTGTTGTTGAAGTCTATGACTGCCGTGCCGCTGCGGTGGTTGTCGGTGATGCCGCGCACCGCGCTGTTGCCCTTCATCGAGAGGGTGCCGCCGTGGTGGCGCATGCCCTCCACCTGCGGCAGGCGCACGAACTGTGCCACGTCGCCTTGGCGGAAGCGGTAGATGCTCTGCTTGCCGTCGCCCACGACGAGCGACTCATGGCCTTGGCTCACGCCGTTCTCCAGCAGCGGTACCAGGTTGTGCCACTGCATGATAGAGGTGTCCTGGAACTCGTCGATGAGGAAGTGGCGGTAGCGGTTGCCCAGACGCTCGTAGATGAACGGCGCCGGGTTGTCCTCGTCCTCCACCATCTTGTTTATCATGCGGTTGAAGTCGCTCAGGTGTATGATGTCGTTGTCGTGCGTGTATAGCCGCATCTGACGGTCGAGCTCGCCGAGGAGCGCTACGGAGTAGATGTTGCGCAGCAGCACGCGGCATGTGTTGCGCTCGGCCAGCAGGTGCAGCGCACGGTCGTAGCAGGAGCGCAGCTGTGGCACCAGGGCTTCCATGGCGGCCTGCTGCGAGGGGGAGGCTTTGGCGGTGCAGAACTTGTCGTCGGCGAAGCTCGCCACGGTGTAGCTGCCGGGTTCGTCGCAGGCTCCTGCGGCCAGTTTGGCGAAGTAGCCGTAGAAGCCGCGGTTGCCTTGGTGGCACGCCGAGGCGTCGAGCCCGGCACCGGCCAGGGCCTCGACGGCTTCTGTGCCGCAGCTCTTCAGAGTTTCCTCGACGATGCGCTGGCGCTTGGCGTAGCCTTCGCGTATCGTTGTGTAGTCGCTGAGCTTCAGGTCGCTGAGCTTCTTCAGGTGGTCGCTGATGTCCTCGTGGAAGAGCTGTTCAGCCAGTTCGGTGAGCTGCCGCTCGATGTTGTAGGTGTTGTCCTCCTCCATCTCGCTGTCGGCGAAGGCTTTGAGCACGGCGGTGAGCTCCTCGTAGCCCTCGGTGCCGGCCATCGACATTAGCTGCGACACAGCTTGGTCGATGAGTTCTTTCACGTCGAGCGTGATGTCGAAGTTCATGGGTTGCCCGAAGTCGTGGGCGAAGGTGCGCACGATGCGGTGCGTGAAGCTGTCTATAGTGCTCACCGACAGGTCGCTGTAGCGATGCATGACGGTGCTGTAGAGGCGTTCGGCCATGTGCTGCAGGGCTTCGGGGCTCACAGCCGGCTGCAGCTCGCGCAGCAGGTCGGCGCCCATGCCTTCGCCGTCGGGGTCAACGGGTGCCGATGCCATGTCGTGCAACTCCTTGAGTATGCGGTCCTTCATCTCCGCCGCCGCCTTGTTTGTGAAGGTGATGGCCAGGATGGCGCGCAGCGCCTCGCCGAGGCGCCCCTCGCCAAGCTCGAAAGCCATCTTAAGGTACTCTTTGACAAGCGTGTGTGTCTTGCCGGCGCCCGCCGAGGCTTTGTATATGATGAATGGTCCGTTTGTCATGACTGTGGTTCTTTTCGGGGTGCAAAGATACGATTTTTTTCCGACATGCAAGCTGTGTCGCCACATTTTTTATCCGCTGCCCATGCCGTCTACCAGCCGTCTACTAGCCGTCTACTAGCCGTCTACCAGCCGTCTACTAGCCGTTCCCCTACGGAGCCACTACGGCATTTCTTCAGTTTGGTACTGAAGAACTACTGAAGAAGTATCGTTGAAATGCTGTACTGGCTCCATAGAAGTTAGGAGTTATGAGTTAGGAGTTATAAGTTCTTGGGGGATGGGGTGTTGTTGTCTTTTAGGATGGGTTTATGTGAGGGTTAGGACGGACGGAGCGTGGGCGACGGCGCAAATCGGCCTTGGTGCGAGGGAATGTAATGGGGTGGGGGTGGGGAATGCACTTTTTTTTCCGCCGTGTTATATTTTTTTGTATATTTGCATTTTATTAACAAGCAAACATAAACGATACAAGATAATGGAAGACAATAAGTTGTTTAGCGAATTTCCGCCTGTTTCGACCGAGAAATGGGAGGAGGTGATCAACAAGGACCTCAAGGGTGCCGACTACGAGAAGAAACTCGTGTGGAAAACTATCGAGGGTTTCAATGTGCGCCCCTACTACCGTGCCGAGAACCTTGAAGGTCTTGAATACCTCGACGCCAACCCCGGCGAGAAACCCTACACCCGCGGCAAGCATGTGGCCGACAATGTGTGGGAGGTGCGCCAGGACATCCATGTTCAGGACCTCGCCGAGGCCAACCGCATTGCCCTCGACGCCGTGCAGCGCGGTGCCACGAGCTTGGGCCTATGCGCCAAGCAGGTGACCAGCGTGGCCGACCTTGAGAAGCTCCTCAAGGGCATATATATCAACGCCGTCAGCATCAACTTCCTCTGCTCAAGCGACTATCTGCAGCTGCTGAAGCTGTATGTGGAGTATGCCAAGAAGGCCGGTTTCGACCCCAAGGAGCTCTGTGGCTCGACGGACTTCGACATGTTCCGTTTCGCCCTGACTCATGGCAAGTTCCATCGCGGCGAGGAGGGTGACCTCCAGATGGCCAAGGAGTTGGTGGAGTATGCCCACGACGAGCTGCCCAAGTTCCGCGTGCTCACCGTCAACGGTCAGCTGCTGCACAACAGCGGCTCCAACATCGTGCAGGAGCTCGGCTTCAGCCTGGCCGCCGCCAACGAGCTGGTGAGCCGTCTGACGGACATGGGCTGCAAGGCCCACCGTGTGGCCAGCCGCATACAGCTCAGCGTGGGCGTGGGCAGTACCTATTTCATGGAGATTGCCAAGATACGCGCCGCCCGTATGCTGTGGAGCAAGATTGTGGAGCAGTACAAGCCCGAGTGCGATTGCGCCTACAAGCTGTTCATCAACGCCACCACGAGCCGCTGGAACCAGTCGGTGTACGACCCGTATGTCAACATGCTGCGTTCCACCACCGAGGCCATGTCGAGCGCCGTCGCCGGTGCCGACAGCATCTCGGTGCTGCCCTTCGACAACGCTTACAAGGAGGCCGATGACTTCGGCTACCGCATAGCCCGCAACCAGCAGCTGCTCCTCAAGGAGGAGTCCTATCTGGACAAGATTGTCGACCCTGCCGCCGGCAGCTATTATATAGAGAACCTCACCGCCGAGATTGCCAAGGGTGCCTGGGAGCACTTCCTCAAAGTAGAGGAGGCTGGCGGCATGTGCAAGGCTCTCCGCGCCGGATTGGTGCAGGACGAGGTTGAGGCTACCGCCCGCAAGCGCGACCTCGATATAGCCACCCGCAAGACCACTATTCTCGGTACCAACCAGTACCCCAACCTGCTGGAGAAGATGAGCGACAAGGTGGCCGCCGGCGAGAAGCATTGTTGCTGCTGCTGCGAGAAGGGCGACGAGGTGCGTGTGCTGAAACCCTACCGCGGCGCCGAGGCTTTCGAGGAGCTACGCATGCAGACCGAGCGCTCGGCACGCCGTCCCAAGGTCTTCCTGCTCACCTACGGCAACCTCACCATGCGCAAGGCACGCGCAGGCTTCGCCACTAACTTCTTCGGTGTGGCCGGCTACGAGATTATCGACAACCCCGGCTTCGCCACTCCCGACGAGGGCGCCAAGGCTGCCCTGGAGAGCGGTGCCGATGTGGTGGTGCTCTGCTCGAGCGACGACGAGTACGCCGAGCTCACCGAGCCGGTGTGCAAGGCCCTCAAGGGCAAGGTGAAGAGCCTCGTGCTCGCAGGCTTCCCCAAAGAGATGGTGGAGACCTACAAGGGCTATGGCATCGACGAGTTCATCCACGTGAAGACCAACGTCCTCGAAAGCCTCACCAACTTCCAGAAGCAGCTGCTCTGATTAGGTAGTGAAAAGATTAGACAAGTATATCTTAGCCAAGTACATCAAGACCTTCTTGCTGGCCTTGGCTTTGATTATTGTCATAATCATCACCTTCGACGTCAGCGAGAAGCTCGACCGCTTCATAAGCCACCATGCCACCTTCTGGCAGGTGGTCTTCAACTACTACGGCAACTTCATCCCGGGCTTCGTGAACCTCTACAGCCCTCTGTTCATCTTCATCTCGGTGTTATTCTTCACCTCTAAGATGGCGGGCAACACCGAGGTGATAGCCATACTGGGGTCGGGCGTCAGCTACCGCCGCATGCTGCGTCCCTATGTCTATGGCTCGTTGATAGTTGCTGTTGTAGTGCTGCTGCTAGGCAACTTCGTCATACCGATCTCGAACCGCAACCTGTTGGAGTTTGAGGAGCACTATGTTAAGTCGCGCGCCACCAACTACTACAACAACATCCACTTCCAGTCGGGCCAGGGTGAGCAGGTGTTTGCAGCGGCCTACGATGTGCCGCAACACTATGCGACGGAGTTCCAGCGAGACCTGTTTGACGAGGACGGAAGCTTGATGCAGCGCGAGACGGCGACGGTGATAACCTACGACACAACGACTGCCAACTGGATATGCTACGGCTACGCCAAGCGCACCATGAAGCCTGACGGCAACGAGGAGGTTGAATACGACGACGGCGGCCATCGCGACCTGGGGCTTGAGCCCGAGGACTTCGACCTGCTGTCGAAGGACATCACCACCATGAATACGCCGGCGCTGATAAGGCACATCATCAGGGAGAGGCACCGTGGCACAGGACTGATAAAGGAGGCGCAGATAGAGCTGTGGCAGAGGATATTGAACCCGCTGGCCATCATAGTGATGACCTTCATCGGCGTGGCTATAGCGGCGCGCAAGAGTCGTGGCGGCATAGGTGTGCACCTGGCCATAGGCATCACCATAGCCTTCGCCTTCGTGGTGTTCATGAAGATAACCACGGTGTTCGCCACCAACGGCAACCTGTCGCCGTTCATGGCGGTGCTGCTGCCGCAGATTATCTTCGGTATCGCCGCCGGATTCCTGATTTATAAAGCACCGAAATGATGACAATACAAGAGACAGAACAACAGATTATCGACGAGTTCGCCAACTTCGACGAGTGGCTCGACAAGTACGCCTACCTGATAGACCTCGGCAAGGAGTGCCCGGCCATCGACGAGAAGGACAAGACGGAGCAGAACCTCATCAAGGGATGCCAGAGCCGGGTGTGGCTAAGCTGCGAGTTTGCGGACGGCGTGTTGCACTTCCGTGCCGACAGCGACGCTGTCATCACGCGCGGCATCATCACCCTGCTCATACGTGCCCTCGACGGACATACGCCGCAGGAGATACTCGACGCCGACCTGGCCTTCATCGACGCCATAGGCCTCAAGGAACACCTCTCGCCCACGCGCTCCAACGGCCTCACCTCGATGGTGAAGCAGATGAAGATGTACGCGCTGGCATACAAGGTGAAAGGGCAGTAGTTGAATAGTAGACAAGCAAACAGCTATGGAGCCAACGAAAGAAACGATAACAAGCGCGGTGGTCAACTGCCTGAAGAATATCTATGACCCCGAGATACCGGTGAATATCTACGACCTCGGGTTGATATACAAGGTGGATGTCGACGAGGAACTGAACGTCAAGATACTGATGACCATGACAGCCCCCGACTGTCCGGAGGCTGAGTATATGTACCAGGAGGTGAAACAGATGGTGAGTTACATCAGCGGCGTGAAGAGCGTGGATGTGGAGCTGACATTCGACCCGCCATGGAGCATGGATATGATACCCGACGACATAAAGGTGGAGCTGGGGTTCATGTAGTATGACATTTTTATCGCTCATAGGAAAGAAAAAGGAAGTGACGTCAGGGTCGCTGGACAGGATGGTGTGGCGGCGTTTCCGCCGCAACCCGCTGTCGGTGGCAAGTCTGGTGGTTATCGGCTTCTTTGCAGTAGTGGCTATCCTGGGTTATCTCATCACACCTGACCCCACGCCGTTCTGCAACCAGCAGTATCTGGAGTTGGCGACGCTGAAGCCGGGCTCCAAAGCCACGTTTCTCTGCGTGGGCGACACGGTGCCGTTGCGGCGCAACATGATCAAGGGCACGCCGCTGCCCTATACCGCCATTCCTATAGCCTCTTACCGCACCGAGGGCGACAGCATATATGCCGAGCCGGTGGCCGGGGCACCTCTGGCTGTGGCGGCAAGCGGCACTACGGTGCGCGAGCGTACCTTCGTGCTGGGGACCGACCCGTATGGGCGCGACGTGCTGAGTATGATAATGATAGGCTCGCGCGTGAGTCTATCGGTGGGCTTCATCGCCATACTCATAGCGCTGCTGGTGGGCATCACCCTCGGCGCCTTGGCGGCATATCGCGGCGGTTGGGTTGACAACCTGATTATGTGGGTCATAAATGTCGTGTGGTCCATACCCACGGTGCTGCTGGTCATAGCCATCACCTTTGCCTTGGGCAAGGGCTTCTGGCAGATTTTTGTGGCTGTGGGTTTGACGATGTGGGTCGACATTGCGCGTGTGGTGCGTGGCGAGGTGCTCAGCATCAAGGAGAAAGAGTATGTGGAGGCCACGCGTGCGTTGGGCTATAGCACATTCCGCACTATTTTCAGGCATATACTGCCCAACATCGTGGGCGCCGTCGTTGTTGTGGCGGCGAGCAATTTCGCCAGCGCCATACTGCTGGAGGCCGGCTTGAGCTTCCTCGGCATCGGCGTGCAGCCCCCTATGCCGTCGTGGGGCATGATGGTCAAGGACTACTACGGCTACCTGCTGCTCGACAGCGCCTACCTGGCCCTGCTCCCCGGCGCGGCAATAATGGTTATAGTGTTGGCCTTCATGCTGCTGGCCAACGGCCTGCGTGACGCGCTGGATGTCAAGTCCGGCAAGTGAGGCGAATGTATAAAAAATATTAAAAAGTACTTTTTTTTGTTGCATGTCAGGAAAAAGGTGTACATTTGCAAAATAAAAGAAAAGAATTATTAACCTATAAAACATTAAAAGACAATGAAAAACATGTTCAAAATGATGGGCGTCGCCCTGCTCGCCGGTGCTATGCTGTTCACCGCTTGCAAAAAAGACGAGGAAACAACCAACAATGGCAACGTCACTCCCACTCCCGCTATTGCTGTGACTTTTGGCGGTACCAGCTGGAGCTGTGACGAGGTTATGGACTGTGAGAATCTTAGCGGTGATCTCGTTAAGTTTGACATCTACAAGGACGCCGCCGCTCAGATTGCCTCTGTTCAGTTCGTCTGCAAGGCTGCTGTTGACACCTATGGCTTCGCCAACTCCGACTATTATGCCGTGTATTTCGATGGCACCAGCATGTATGACACTCCTGCTGCTGATGGTTCTATCGTTGTCAGCGCTTTTGATGCCCAGGCCAAGACTATCTCTGGCACCATCTCCGCTGCTTTTGGCGAGAAGGCCCTTGCTGTGACCCTCACCAATGCTAAATGGGACCTCGTTATCTAAATAACTAATTAGTCTAACGATTAAAAACAATAGAGATGAAGATTAAAGTTTTAGCACTCGCTGTTGCCGCCATGGCTCTGACCGTTGCTTGCAACAATAACAAAGCCGCTGAGGTGGAAGACACCATGGTTGAGGACACCACCGTCATCGAGGAGATGGTTGAGGAAGAGGTCGCTGACACCACTACCGTCGCCGTCGCTGAGGAACCCGTCAAGAAGGCTGTTACTAAAAAAGCAGAAAAAAAGGCTGAGCCTGTTGTCGTCAACAATAATGATGGCACCAAGACCGTGACCACCCAGATGGGTACCAGAAACAACAAAGAGACCAAGGCTGCCGAAGAGCCCCAGGTGACCAACAATAACGATGGCACCAAGACTGTTAAGACTACCATGGGTACTCGTAAAAGAAACTAATCAGTAATGATAATGCAAAAGGGTGCTTCAGCAGTGGAGCACCCTTTTGTTATTAATGTGTTCGGAATGAAAAGATATTTTTTTCTTTGTTTGGCTTGCATGTGTTTTGCGTCCTGTGGAAACAAAGATATAAAGAATGCAGCATACGATTACAATTATGCTGTGGCGAATTATCGGTTTGATGAAGCTGTACAATATTGTACGGAGGAGACAAATAATACGACGTTGGAGATGGTTCGTTATTTTATGCAGTTTGTTGATAGCAGTTATATAGAATCAGATACTCCGGCGACGATAGATATTGTTTCTGTAAAGCAACTGTCAGATACTACAGCATACGCTGTTTACCATAAGCATACACCAATCAAAGACTTCAGTGATACCATCGAGATGCGTAAAAGAGAAGGTCGGTGGTTGGCCCACGACCCAATGGTAAAAAAAGATAACTCTATACAATAATTAGTGTAGAACGGCGTTAATATTTTACATTTGTATCGCGCATTATGAAAAATTACGCCAAGATATTCGGAATGTTATTTGTTGTGGCATGCATCGCCAGTATGGTGTTCTCGGCTTGCCGCAAGGATATGCCGGAGGTTGAGCCAGTGCCTGTACCTCCAGACACTACCTATAATGGTTATAACAATGACTCGGCTCTGGAAATCACCGACAGCATTACTGTGGTTTTCGGTGACAGCCACTGGAAGACGCTTTCATATACGTCGCATATAGAAAGGGATACCACTACTAATCATTTCGAGTGGATTTATATTGACGCCCATCATCCGGATGCCGCATATCCCCGCTTTGAGTTGAAGATACTTAATGAAGTAGGTGAACATACTGGTTGGGTGAGCGTAAGTTCCCCTACGGGGACTTATACCATGCCGGGCAATTCTCTTGCCGGCGATATGAAATGTGGCAACCTTAAATACTATAGCAACGACTCTGTGATGACGGAGTTGCACATGTCTGACGGCACTATACGTGCCAACTGGTGGCCCGACACAATTACCACACAGGTGCTTCTTTTTGATGCCCGCGAGAGCCGTCTTACGGGTCGTTGCTCCGGCGTGATGTTTGATTACCTGCAGTGGTTCCTTGCCTCGAAGACCTCTAACCCGATAAATGTTTCTGCTGCACGCAGAAAGCCTATAGCTATTTCCTTTGGCGGCTTACAGATCGCCAGAGAATGAGCTGGTGTCGGCGAGGGCGTTTAACGCTGCCGCCACATCTTCGTGGATGGTCAGGTATTCCTCAGGATGTTTTGCATAGTAGGCGAGACTCGCCTCAACTTGTTCGCGGCTGATGCCCTGCTCGGCCAGTATTTCGTCGTAGGCGTATACCATCTCGGGCGTCAATGAGTCGAAGTTATATCGTGTCTCTATTGCGCAGTAGCCTTCTATCAGGCACGACTCGGTGAGGAAGTCCACCATCTGCTGGTGGTCTAGTATCTCTTCGGGCTTCTGATTGCTGTGGCAGGCGGTGAGCAATGCTCCTGTGAGCAGTATTGTCAGCAATGTTCTTTTCATGGCTGTATGGGTATGAAAAAAGGCAGGTCCGATAAAGAACCTGCCTTTTTTTGTTGTCGTTTATTTACTTCTTGAGCTCGTTGGCGATGGCGCCGGCACCGGCCTTGATACCCTTCTGAGCGGCATCCTTAGCGGCGGCGGTAGCTTTCTCCTTGACGCAGTTCTCGATCTCGGCGCGCACGGCGGCGGCGAACTCCTCGTTGCCACTGTACTGAGCGTAACCGGCCTCAAGAACGCTGGTCATGCAGCTCTCGATGCTGGCGGCGTCACCCTTGGTGCACTCGCAGATTTTCTGGCCAGCCTCGGCGGCGGCGGCAAGCATGGCGCTGTTGTCAGCCTCACCCTCAATAGGAGCGACTTCCTCAACGGCCTCGGTCAGGATGGTGTCCTCAGCGAGGGTGTCCTCAGCGGCCTGGTTGTTGTTACCGCAGGAAACGGTCATGGCGGCGACAAAAAGGGCGCAGCCAACGAATGATAAAACTTTCTTCATTTTACTGTTTTTTAAGGTTATACATTATTTTCTTTGTCATTTACGAAATGCAAAAGTACGACAATTGTTTCATACGGCAATGAAATTAATTCTTAAATAATGCAAAAAAGCCCTCTTGGTGAGGGCTTTGGCGTGGGAGTAACAGGGTTCGAACCAGTGACCTCCTGCTTGTAAGGCAGGCGCTCTGAACCAGCTGAGCTATACTCCCAAAGCGGCTGCAAAATTACTAACTTTTTCCGATATGGCAAAATAATATTTACAATAGTCTTGTTTATAGTGTCGTTACGCGAAGCTCTGCATCTCCACAAGTTTCTTGTAGAGGCCTTCCTGAGCCAGTAGTTGGTCATGAGTGCCGCGTTGCACGATATGCCCTTTTTCAAGTACCACTATGAGGTCGGCATGGCGTATTGTGGAAAGACGATGTGCTATGACGATGCATGTGCGTCCGTGCATAAGGCCGTCGAGGCCCTGCTGCACGGCCTGCTCACTTTCAGAGTCGAGGGCCGACGTTGCTTCGTCGAGGATAAGGATTGGAGCGTCACGCAGTAAGGCGCGTGCTATCGACAGGCGCTGCCGCTGTCCGCCCGAGAGTGTGATGCCGCGGTCGCCGACAGGTGTGTCATAGCCTTGTGGCAAAGCCTCGATGAATTCGGCGGCGTTGGCAACATGTGCTGCAGCCTTGATGGCTTCTATATTATATTGTGTGGAGCCGAAGGCTATGTTGTTGGCCACGGTGTCGTTGAACAATATGCAGTTCTGGCTCACGATGGCGAATTGGCGTCTCAAGCTGTCGATGTTGAGGTCTTTTATGCTGTGGCCGTCGACGATTATGTCGCCCGACGTGATGTCCTGGAAGCGCGGTAGCAGGTCGACCATGGTGCTTTTGCCAGCCCCCGACGGACCCACGATGGCCACCGTCTGCCCCTTCTCGATGCGCAGGTCTATGTTCTGCAGTATCGGTATGCCGTCGGCGAAGTGGAATCCTGTGCCGCGGAACTCTATGCCGTCGCTGAATGCCGGCAGCACCGTAGCGTCGGGCTTCTCCATTATCATCTCGTCGGCGTCGAGCACCTCGAGGAAGCGCACCGCCGAGGCGGACCCTTTCTGCAGGCTGTTGTATGCCTTCACGACAGATTGTATCGGCGGTATCAGACGTGCGAAGATAATGACGAAGAAGATGAACACCGAGGGCACTATATGGCCGCCGATGACCCACGAGCCGCCTACGATGAGTATGATGACCAGCGCCAGGGTGCCCAGTATTTCCGACAGCGGCGACGATATCTCGCGCCTACGTGCCACCTTCACCATTGTGCGCGTGTAGTCCTCATTCGATGCCCTGAAGCGCTTTGTCATGCCCTCCTCGTGGCCGAAGGCCTTGATGGCACGCAACCCTGCCAGCGACTCTTCCAGCGTGGCAAACAGCTGCCCCAGCCTGTTTTGGCCAATCTGAGAGTTGTGTTTAAGACTCTTGCCAATCTTGGAGATAAGCCATACGCCGCCTGGCAGCACCACGAGGAACAGCACAAACAGTCGCCACGACACGAAGATGAGTGTGGCGCTGAATACTATTATGTTTATTGGGCTTATGACGAGCATCTGCAGCGTGCTGACGATGCTCCATTCAATATCCGCCAAGTCGTTGGACATGCGGCTGATGAGGTCGCCGCGCCGCTGTTTGTTGAAGTAGCTTACCGGCAGTATGGTGATGCGGTGGTACAGGTCGTTGCGCAGATGTTCTATCAGGCCGTTGCGCACGGCGTCGAGGAAGAAGAGCGCCAGGTAGCGGAACAGGTTGCTCAGCAGCGAGAATGTCAGGTAGCCTCCGGCGATAATCACCAGGCATTTCCAAAGCCCTATGGCATCGCGGTACTGGTGCAGATGCCAGAAAGCCCAGCCCGTCAGCCCCTCCTGGCTTATGCTGAAGGCTGGCTCCGTCTCCGGCACGTCGCCCAGGCCGAAGAGCAGTTCTACGAAAGGCACGATCATCACATACGAGCCCAGGTTGAACACTATGTGCAGCAGGTTGAAGAACACGTTTATTCCCAGATGCCATGGAAAATGCTTCAGGTAACTCAATATGCGTATAATCGGCTTCATTGTTTCACTATTTGTGGTTTTGCTATGTCGGTGCCGCCGCGATAGGCCAGGCGTTCAGGCCGCAGGCCTTGGCGGCGCAGACGGTCGTAGACGGTCTTGGCGTCGGTGTATTTGGGACATTCCACGGCTATATGCACCCGTGGGTGGTTCGTAAGCCATTTGGCAAGGGCGTCGGTCACTTGTTCCCCCTCCGTCGTCAAGCGGCTGCCGGTGAGGAAGGTGACCGCCAGCGGCATCACGCTGTCCTGCAGCGTCACGCGCGCCGGCATCTGCCGTGCTTTGGCGCAGAGGATGGCAGGCAACGTCCCCTCGTCCGAGAGGGTGACGATGTTGACTCCCTGGTCGGCGAGCATCATCGCCGTGTCGCGCGACGCCGCACCGTGGCCTATTGTCATGCGGTGCAGGCGCATGGCCTCGGGGCGCGCCGCAGGGTATAGGTCGAAAATCAGTATGTCGGTGCTGCGTGAGGCCTCCGTGCGACCGGCGAAGTAGGCGCGGCGTCCGTCGGGGGTGACGCCGAAGCTCGCCTCGTCGCCTTCGGTGTTTATGGGCAGGCCCAGATTGGTGGGGCGGTTGCCGTAGGTGTCGTTGAGGTTGGCGAAGTATACGTCGTAGCCGCCGAAGCCCTGCCATCCGTTGCTGAGGAAGTAGAGCGTGTGGCCGTCGGCAGCCAGGAAGGGCATCTTCTCGTTGCCTTCGGTGTTGATGTTGTCGCCCAGCGCTTCGGCGCGGCTCCAGTCGCCGTTGGGCAGGCGGTGGCAGCGCCAGATGTCGGTACCTCCGTGACCTCCTTTGCGGTTCGATGCAAAGAGCAGCGTCTGCCCGTCGGGGCTCACCGTAGGCTGTGACTCCCACGAACGCTGCCCGTTCACCTGGGGCCCAAGGGCCTCGGGTTGCTGCCAGCGACCGTCGACGCGGCGCACGCGGTAGATGTCGCTGTTGGCATAGCCGTTCTCACGGCGTATGATGGAGTAGTACAGCTCGTTGCCGTCGGCCGTCAGGCACACGCTGCCCTCGGGGTCGCCGCTGTTGAAAGGTGGCGGCAGTTCGGTACCCCTGCTGAAGGTGCTGTCCTGCCACACGCTGTAGTACAGCTTCCATTGCTTCTCCTCCAACTCGCGGTGGTAGAAGGTGCGCTCCTGTTCCACGGGCACCTCGCGCAGGTAGTAGAACGTATGTCCGTCGGGGCTGAGGTAGGGCAGGGCCTCGTTGTGCTTCGAGCTCACCCCCGGCAGGCGCTCGGGGTCGAAGGGCGCCATGTTGAGCATCGCTTCGGCGAGGAACTGCGACCAGTAGAGGTAGTTCGAGGCCTCCTCGTAGGCGGCGGTCACCTCCTTGTCGTCGCTGCCGTTGGCGCGGGCGAAGTACTCGTTGAGCTCGGCCACAGCATCGTCGTAGCGTTTGTCGGTGTAGTATATCATGCCCATGTAGAAGTGCGCCAAGGCGTTGGGGTAGGTGGGGCAGAGCTCTATGCACTTGGTGAAGTAGCGCCTGATGGCTGTGGCGTTGAAGCCGTCGTGCACAGCCGTCATGCCCAGCCAGAACTGGGGCTCTGCGGCCTTGGGGTTGCGGGCGGCCACCTTGCGCATCTCGGCGGCGGCGTTCTTGAAGTTGTGGCTGTTGTAGTGCGCCAAGGCCTCCATGAAACGGCTCCGGTCGCCGCTCTTCACCTTGACGCCACATTGGGCATCAATAGAATTGATAGTTGAGAATTGAGAATTGAAAATTACGGCGACAACCATGATTCGCCTAATTGTTGCGGCTATTTGCTCACCAACTTTCAATTTTCAATTTTCAATTATCAATTTTCAATTATAACTTGCTCGGGTCGATCTTGAAGTTGGCCACCTCGCCGTTGCAGGGCGTGGTGCAGCGTATGGCGCACTCGTCGCACGAGGGCGAGAGCTCGCCGTGCAGGCGCTTCTTCACCATGTCGCCCACAGCGTCGCGAAGGCTTTCAATGGCTATGCCGCGTATCACCTCGTCGCAGAAGGCGTAGCTCAGCATGGTCACCGCCGTGCGCTCGCTGATGCCGCGTGTCTGAAGGTAGAACATCGCCTGCTCGTCGAGCTGCCCTATGGTGGAGCCGTGCGAGCATTTGACGTCGTCGTTGTATATCTCGAGGAAGGGGCGTGTGTCGATGTGGGCCTTGTCGGTGAGCAGTATGTTGCGGTTGGTCATGTAGGCCTCGGTCTTCACGGCGCCGTCCTGCACCAGCACGTGGCCGTTGAAGCGGGCGCGCGCCGCGTCGTCCATGATGCCTTTGTACAGCTCGCTGCTCTGGCAATGGGGCTTGGCGTGCTCCACGAAGATGTAGTTGTCGCACTCCTGCTCACGGTCAATCAGGTAGAGCCCGTCGGCCTTGCAGCCGCAGCCCTCGCCCTGCATGCGCACCACGACATTGTTCCTCACGTGGCCGCCACCGAGGGTGACGGTGCACATCTCCAGCTGCGCGTCGCGCTGCATCGTGATGTCGAGCTGCGTCAGGTGGCGTACGGGAGTGTTCATGCCCTGCAGGCGGTAGAGCCTGAGGTGGGCGCCCTCGTCCAAGGCTATGGCCATGTGCTCCGCGTCGTCCATGATGCGGTATCCGTTGCCCTCGTGCAGCATGAACATCGGCACGTCGTCGCGGTGGCACAGCACCAGCTGCAGCTCCTCGCCGCGCCGCACGTCGAGCCGCTGCTGTGGCGCCTCGCAACGCCAGCCGTCTGTCCACACGTCGGGCAGTATATCCTTTCTGATCATTCTCCAAGCTCCTTTTTAATCCAGTCGTAACCCTTCTCCTCCAGCTCCAAGGCCAGCTCCTTGGGCCCCGTCTTCACTATGCGGCCCTCGTAGAGCACATGCACGAAGTCGGGCACTATGAAGTCCAGCAGGCGCTGGTAGTGGGTGATGACGATGGTGGCGTTGTCCTTCGAGCGCAGCTGGTTCACCCCGCCGGCCACTATGCGCAGCGCGTCGATGTCGAGGCCGCTGTCCGTCTCGTCCAGTATGCTCAGCGTCGGGTTGAGCATAGCCATCTGGAATATCTCGTTCTTCTTCTTCTCGCCGCCGCTGAAGCCTTCGTTCACCGAGCGGTTGGCCAGGTTGGTGGTCATCTCCACCACCTTCTTCTTCTCCTCCATGAGCTTCAGGAACTCGCTGCCGCTCAGCGGGTCGAGGCCGTGATACTTGCGCTGCTCGTTGACGGCGGTGCGCATGAAGTTGGTGATGCTCACACCCGGTATCTCCACCGGATACTGGAAGCCGAGGAACAGCCCCTCGCAGGCGCGCTGGTCGACGGGCAGCTCCAGGATGTTCTTGTCCTTGAAGAGCACCTCGCCGGCGGTGACCGTATACTTCGGGTTGCCGGCCACCACGCCCGCCAGCGTGCTCTTGCCGTTGCCGTTGGGGCCCATGATGGCGTGCACCTCGCCGCGGTTCACCTCCAGGTTTATCCCTTTCAATATCTCGCGTTCGCCTATCGAAGCGTGCAAATTGCGTATTGACAATAGTGACATATTATGCTGCAATTGTTTGATTTTTATACAATAAAATACCATGTGGCCACACGGGCCGCTGTGGCAAAGATACAAAAATATTTTCGCACGCGCGAAAAAAACAT
>ONJY01000012.1 GCA_900318275.1 uncultured Bacteroidales bacterium
TCCATGCACCCACTCCACGGTATCTATGAATGTGAACACACCAGTAGGCCTATGGGCCAATGTCGCCTGAAAATGTTTTTCTCTAAGTATTGCGGAGTCCACTTCTGTCATTGTTATTGCTACTCCATAGATTTTAATGGTATCTTTGGTGAAATAGCTATATAATTCAGCACCATCTTCGTGCAATGACCACGTCTGGCAATTAAGCATTCTCCAGTAATTCTGTGGGTTAAGGATATATCCTACCGCCTGAGTGTTAGGTACTGTTTGATATATCCTCCGGTTGAACATATACCGTGGGTCAAGATACTCCATGGTGTCTTGGGCGAAGGCATTCGTTTGCCACAACGATGCAATAGCGACAAGAATGAAATGAAGACTAACTTTTTCATGGTGTCAAGCTTTTGGTTTCTCGGATGCAAAGATACGAATAAAAACTGATATGAAAAAAATTATTTTTTATCAATGTCCAGGCGGCGGTAGTGGCAGGTGATGAGGTCGCCGTTGTCGTAGAGGTGGATGCTGCTACCTCGGCCCCCAGGTCCCAGCAACGTCAAAATACGTCGTTGCACCGTCGTTTCTACGGAGCCAGTACGGCAGTTCTTCAGTACTTCAACGATACTTCTTCAGTAGTTCTTCAGTGAAATACTGAAATACTACTGAAGAACTGCTGTACCGGATCCGTAGGGGAGGAGTTGGAGTTAGGAGTTGGGAGTTTGGAGTTAAGGGTTGTTTTTTTGATAGGGTGTTGTAGCCGTTTAGATGGGGTCTTGATGGGGTGTTGTAGCCGTTTAGATGGGGTTTAGATAGGGTGTTGTAGCCGTTTAGATGGGGTTTAGATGGGGTGTTGTAGCCGTTTAGATGGGGTCTTGATGGGGTGTTGGTGGGGTTTAGATGGGGTCTTGATGGGGTTTAGGTGGGGGTTAGGACGGGTTTAGGTGGGGTTCGGGGCGGCGGAGGGGGCGGGTGGAGGTGTGGGACGAAGGCTTGACGGTGGGGTGTGGGCGGAAATTTTTTGTCGGGCCAAACGATTGTTAGATAGTGAGTAGGATGGTGCCGACGGAGGACGGCGTCAATATTTTTTGTTATACATTAAAAAAAAGTCGTATTTTTGCAAATTAATTGTCATCGCAAAGTTTGACGAAAATAAAAATATAAACTATGTATACTGACACTTCAAAATTCATCGGTGAAGGACTGACTTACGACGACGTCCTTTTGGTCCCTGCCTACTCTGCTGTGCTGCCGCGCGAGGTTAGCGTAGCGTCGCGTTTCTCGAAGCGCATCACGTTGAACACCCCGTTGGTGAGTGCCGCTATGGACACTGTGACCGAGGCCGCTATGGCCATCGGTATGGCCCAGGAGGGCGGCATCGGCGTTCTGCACAAGAACATGAGCATTGAGCGCCAGGCCAACGAGGTGCGCAAGGTGAAGCGTGCCGAGAACGGCATGATAATAGACCCCGTGACGCTGAACAAGGAAGCCAAGGTGAAGGACGCCCTGCACCTGATGGAGGAGTATGGCATCGGCGGCATCCCCATCGTCGACGAGAACAAGATGCTCATAGGCATGGTGACCAACCGCGACCTGCGCTTCGAGCGCGACATGGAGCGCCCGCTGAGCGAGATCATGATCACCAAGCTTATCACAACCCATGTGGGCACCACATTCGCCGAAGCTACCGACATACTGCAGCAGCACAAGATAGAGAAGCTGCCGGTGGTGAACGAGAAGGGCCAGTTCATGGGGCTGATCACTTACCGCGACATCATGAAGACCAAGGAGCGCCCCAACGCTTGCAAGGACGCCAACGGCCGCTTGCGTGTGGCTGCCGGCGTGGGCATTACGCCCGACATGATGGACCGTGTCGACGCCCTGGTGAAGGCCGGCGCCGATGCCATCGTCATCGATACCGCCCACGGCCACAGCATCCGTGTGGTCGAGGCCCTCAAGAAGGTCAAGGAGACCTACAAGGACATCGACGTCGTGGTTGGCAACATAGCCACCGGCGAGGCTGCCCTGATGCTTGCCGAAGCCGGCGCCGACGCCATCAAAGTGGGCATAGGACCGGGCAGCATCTGCTCCACGCGCATAGTGGCCGGCATCGGTGTGCCGCAGCTGACGGCTGTGTGCGAGGTGTGCGGTGCCCTGAAACAGAAAGGCTACGATGTGCCCGTCATCGCCGACGGCGGCATCCGCTACAGCGGCGACATCGTCAAGGCCCTTGCCGCTGGCGCCAGCAGCATCATGGTGGGCAGCCTGGTGGCCGGTGTCGACGAGGCTCCGGGCGAGACCATCATCTTCGAGGGCCGCAAGTTCAAGAGCTACCGCGGCATGGGCTCGCTGGAGGCCATGCAGAGCGGCTCCAAGGACCGCTACTTCCAGGACAAGGAGACCGACGCCAAGAAGTTGGTGCCGGAGGGCGTCGTGGGCCGCGTGCCCTACAAGGGAACCCTCAGCGAGGTGCTATACCAGATGGTCGGCGGCCTGAAGGCCGGCATGGGCTATACGGGCAGCGCCACCATCACCGACCTGCAGAAGGCCAAGTTTATACGCATCACCGCGGCCGGCCGCACCGAGAGCCATCCGCACGACATAGCCATCACCCGCGAGGCACCCAACTATTCGAGATAAGAGTTAAGAGTTAAGAATTAAGAGATGAAGAAAGTATTGATGACGATAGCCGCCATGCTGCTGCTTGCCGGTGCCGGCGCGCAGACGTGGCCCCACAACCCTGTTGTGATGGAGGTGGGCGGACAGAAGATTGCCAAGGACGAGTTCATGAAGGACTTTATGAGCACCGTCGGCGAGCGTCTTGCCGCCAAGCCCGGTGTCACCGAGGCCGAGAAACGCCAGGCGCTGGACGAATATGTGGACCTGTACGCCACCTTCCGGGCCAAGCTCAAGGACGCCTACTCGCTGGGATTCGACACTATGCCCAACCTGCTCGAGGAGCTGAAGACCTACCGCGACGAGCTGGCGGCACCTTATCTGATTGACAGCGCCACCCTGGAGCGAATACTCCACGAGGCCTACGAGCGCAACCACTACTCGCTGCGCGCCGCCCATATACTCGTCATGCTGTCGCCCGATGCTACGCCCGAAGACAGCTTGAAAGCCTATAAACACATCATGGGCCTGCGCGACAGGATTATGGCCGGAGAGGACTTCTTTGCCGTGTCGTCGGAGGAGGTGCACCGCCTGCAGCCCGACGCCCCCCAGCGCCCCAACGAAGGCGACCTTGGCTACTTCACGGCCTTTGACATGGTATATCCCTTCGAGAACGCCGCCTATGCGCTGAAGGTTGGCGAGGTGAGCATGCCTGTGCGCACCCGCTTCGGATACCACATCATCAAGCTGCTCGACAAGGTGGAGATGTTCGGCAAGTGCGACCTGGCACACATCTGGATGATAAGTCAGGACAGCACGATGCGCAAGTATGAGATTGACGACTGCTACCGCCGCCTGATGGAAGGTCAGGACTTCGCCATCGTGGCCCACCAGAGCGACGACCGCACCACCCGCGACAACGGCGGCTTGATGCCCAACGCCACCCTGAGTAACCTCCCCCCGGAGTATGTCGACGTGGCCCAGTACCTGAAGGACGGTGAAATATCGAAGCCGTTCTTTACCCAGTATGGCTGGCACATCATCAAGATGGTGCGCCGTGACACGTTGCCCCCCTACGAGAGCATGGTGCCCTACTACAAGCAGAAGATGACCCGCGACCAGCGCGGTGAGGAGAGTCGCAAGGCTTTCACCCGCAGCTGCATGAAGCGCTACGGTATACAGGACCTCACCCAGACGCCGGTGCCGCAGCCCAAAGGCAAGAAACGCAAGAAGAAGGAGCCCGTGAAGATGCAGGCATCGCTGCAGCAGCTCTACGACATAGTGCCCGTTGAGGCCACACGTAACCAGTGGAAGTACAACGACAGCATGGTGACCGACATACACACCATCCTCACCTTGCCCGGAAAGAACTACACGACGCTCGACCTGGCGCGCTACATCGCCACCCACCAGCGTGGCGGCCGTCCGCTGAAGTCTGAGTATTTCGTCAACATGAAATATAGCGACTTCATCGACAGCGTGGTGATGATTTTTGTCGATAGCAGGCTTGAGAAGGACAACCCCGAGCTGGCCGCTGTGGTTGACGAATACCGTCGCGGATTGATGATATTCAACTACAACAACGCCATGGTGTGGAGCAAAGCTTTGCACGACACCGTGGGGTTCGCCGACTTCTACGCCCGCGAGAGCAGCACCAAGCGCCTGGACAACCCCGAAGACTCCGTATACTTCTGGAAGACACGCGCCAGAGTGGTGACCGTCAATGTGGTCGACAGCGCCTGTATCGCTCCCGCCAAGGCCGCCAGAATTCTCAAGAAAGCCCTCAAGAAAAGCAAGGGGAGCCTTGAGATGAAGGACATGCTCACCGATGCCTTGAGCAATAAATGCACAGCCACACGCCCCGTGAGCGTCGCCCCCGACCTTGTGGAGATGGGCCGCCAGAATCTGCTCTCGGCCGGCCAGTGGCAGAAAGGCGTCTATATGTCGCCCAAGACCAAAGGCTACAGAGCCGTTGTCGTCGAAGAGGTGCTGCCGCCGATGCTCAAAGGCCAGATGGAAGCTCGCGGATACTACATGAACGGCTTCCAGAACGAGGTGGAACGTAAGCACAACGACATGCTGCACAAGAAATACAACGTGAAGATAAACTACGATGTTGTCAAACAGATCAACTATTAGCCTGCTGCTTGTCCTGCTGCTCTCCCTTACGGCATGCAAGAACGCCGAAGAAGAGTCGCCGCTGGTGGCAAGGGTCTATGAGCATGAACTGCACATGGACGACCTGGTCGGCCTTGTGGGAGAAGGAGTGAGCGGAGAGGACAGCGCGGCTATCGTTGACAACTATGTCGACCAATGGGTGCGGCAGACGGTCATGCTGTCGAAGGCTGAGAAGAACGTCAAGGACGACTTCAGCCGCCAGATGAACGAATACCGCAACAGCCTTCTCATCTACGCCTACGAGCGCCAGATAGTGGAGCAACTGCTGGATACCGTCGTCACCGACGCCCAGATGGAAGAATACTACGAGAGTCATGGAAGCCAGTTCCTGCTGAAGAGCAGCATTGTGAAGGCCGTCTACGTGTCGGCCCCCAAGAACAACAAAGCCGACGGCAAACTGAAAGCCCTTGTATGCAAGCAGTCGTTTCGCGACGAGGACATCGTTGAGATGCAGTCGCTGGCCACGAAAGTGGATGGGCAGGGCAACTACGACGGCGACACATGGATGCCCTTCTATAGCCTCCAGAGTGTCGTGCCTCTGACCACCTACAACGAAGGCCTCTACCTCAAGCAGAACCGCTCCATAGTGCTCGCCGACGACTCCCTGCGCTGGTACGTGAGAATACTCGACTACAAGGTTACCGACGAAGTGTCGCCATTTGAGCTGCAGCGCGACAACATACGTGCCATCATTCTCAACCACCGCAAGCTGGAGATACTCGACAAGCTGCAGGCCGACCTCGTGGGTGAAGCCGAGAAGGGTGGCCATGTGGAACGCATAAAGAACAGTTAATACCTCATACCGAATAACAGACATCATGAAAAAAACACTAATCATAGCTGCCATCTCGCTATTTGCCGCCTACCATCTGCCCACCGCCGCCGTCGCCCAGGACGACATCGTCGACGGGGTCGCCGCCGTCGTGGGACGCAACATCATCAAGTACTCCGACATCGAGCGCTCCTATGCTCAGATACGCCTCAAACAAGGTGCCGCCGACGCCTTCAACAACCGTTGCGCTGTTCTCGAGAACCTCATCCTTAGCCAGCTCCTGGTGCACAAGGGCGAGGTGGATAGCGTCGAGGTCACCGACGACGAGATAAACCAGTATGTAGAATACTACCTCAAGAACGACATGCGCAACTACGGCACCCGCGAAGCCCTGCATGAAGCTACAGGCTTCACCTATGAAGAACTCAAGGAGCAGTACCAGCGCATGATACACAACAACCTCCTCGCCCGTCGTGTCGAGTATCAGCTCACCGAAGACGTCACCGTCACTCCCCGTCAGGTGGCCGACTTCTTCAGTACCCTCCCTGCCGACAGCCTCCCTATGATGCCTGAACGTTATGAACTCTCCGAGATAGTCATTGAGCCGAAGATATCAGAGGCCGAGCGTGACCGTGTGCGCACCCAGCTCGCCGAGCTTCGCGAACGTATCATCAAAGGCGAGAAATTCTCCATGCTTGCCACCCTCTACTCGCAAGACCCCGGATCTGCCAAGAAAGGCGGCGAACTTGGCTTCTTCTCGCGTGGTGACATGGTTAGCGACTTCGAGTCTGCCGCCTTTGCCCTCAAGCCCGGCGAGGTGTCGCCCATCGTCGAGACCCAGTATGGCTTCCACATCATACAGCTCATTGAGCGGCGTGGCAACACCGTCAACGCACGCCATATCCTCCTCGTGCCACAGGTGTCGCCCGAAGACCTTCTCGCCGCACGTATGAGGCTCGACAGCATTGCCACCGAGATACGTGCCGGCCACATCTCCTTTGAGGAAGCCGCCCGCACCTATAGTACCGCCACCAACGCGCCTGCCGGCGGTGTCGCTGTCAACCACGCCGACGGCACCTCACGCTTCGACAAAGCAGCCATCGACCAGAGTTACTACAACGTCGGTGTACAGGGCATGGACGAAGGCTCCGTCAGCAACGCCACAGCTTTCAAGACTGACAAGAGCCGCGATGCCTACCGCATCGTCCGCCTCAACAAGAAATACCCTGCCCATACAGCCAACCTCACCGACGACTACGACAACATACAGAACGCCGCCCTCGCCGACGCCAAGCAGAAGAAGCTGCAGCGGTGGGCTAAACGCTACATGCAGACCATCTATATCCGCCTCTCCGACCAGTACAAAGACTGTGTCTTCCACAACCTTCAATAAAAATAACTGTCTCATGTCTGATAAAGAACAACTAGACCTCCTCGTCAAGCGCTATGCCGACCTGCGCGCCGAGATAGCCAAAGTCATTGTAGGCCAGACCGACGCCGTTGACAGTCTACTCCTCACACTCTTCTCTGGCGGTCACTGCCTCCTCCTCGGTGTGCCGGGCCTGGCCAAAACACTTATGGTCAGTACCCTCGCCCGCACCCTTGGCCTTTCCTTCAATCGCATACAGTTCACTCCCGACCTTATGCCGTCCGACATCACCGGCAGCGAGATCCTCGACCAGAACCGCCAGCTGCAGTTCCTCCGCGGACCTCTCTTTGCAGGCATTGTTCTCGCCGACGAAATCAATCGCACTCCGCCCAAGACACAGGCTGCACTCCTCGAAGCCATGCAGGAGCACTCCGTTACAGTCTCCGGCACCACCTACCAACTCCCGGCGCCCTTCTTCGTCCTCGCCACACAAAACCCCATCGAGCAGGAAGGCACCTATCCACTCCCTGAGGCACAGCTCGACCGCTTCATGTTCAACGTCCGCCTCGACTACCCCTCCTTCGATGAGGAGGTGCAGATAGTCAAGCAGACCACCGCTCATCAGGTTCCACAGGTACAGCAAGTGCTTGACGCCCTGCAGATACTCGACATGCAGCAGGCCATCCGCCGCATGCCAGTCGCCGACAACGTCGTCCGCCATGCCGTCAGCCTTGTCGCAGCCACGCGTCCCACTCATGATTCAGAAACCAACACTCAAAAATATATATCCTACGGCGCAGGTCCGCGTGCCTCCCAGTACCTTATCCTCGGAGCCAAGAGCCACGCCGCCATCCATGGCAAATACTCGCCCGACAACGAAGACGTTGACGCCGTGGCCCTCGCCACCCTCCGTCACCGCATCGTCCTCAGCTATTATGCTCAGGCCGAAAATATTACCGCAGACGACATCATAAAAAACATTATAAACGCCCAAAATTGACAGCCTCATGAAAAAGACATTATTACTTGCAGCGCTAATCACAATTATCTTTCAGTTCTCAACCACTATTGCCCAGACCGGCGAACAGCAACTCAACAACCAGTACCGCGACGCAATCCGCGAATACCTCCAGCAGGACATCGCCAACCGTCAGCGCACCATGCAACGCCGCGCAGAGCAGATGCTCATAGCTCTTCCCAACCAGCAGAAACTCTACGACGAGACATACATCTCCATACGCACGGCCCTTGTCGACGGCACCTCTCAGGACGGCACCCCCGAGCTCAACTATGTCTTTGACATATCCTATAACTGCCGTCACCTCGAAGGCTATACCGACGACTACCCCCTCGGAGTCTTCAACTACGACTCCTCCAACTCTGCACGTGCCATCTGTAACCTCACCAAGACCTTCGTCGAAGACATCCTCGACGACATCTTCCGACCCTCCAAGCGCGTCTCGGTCAAGATATTCTCTACCACTGACGGCGTCGAGCTCTCTCGCACGATACCCTACGACGGCTCCTATGGCAACTTCCGCTACATGCCCGTAACCTTCAACAACGAGCAACTCCGCATCTCCGTCGACACCACAGGTATCACCAACAACTGCCAGCTTGCCTACATCCGCGCACAGTCCGTACGCCACTTCCTCCAGAACAACGTCCGCAACCTCTCGCGCACCGTCAACGACTACTCGTACGTTACCCGCTCCTATGCCGACACCGGAGCCTTCTACCGCCGCTCATCAATCGAACTCACCGTCCACGACGCTTTCCGCGAGACCATCGACCTCATGATCGCCGACAAAATACAGGACGATTACGTAGACTTCAACATACCGCAGAGCTCCACCACCTACGACAACGCCTACGTCCTCATCGTTGCCAACGAAGACTACGACCACCCATTCCTCCCCTCCGTTCCCTACGCCTCCAACGACGGCGAGATACTGCGTCAGTATTTCGTCCGCGCACTTGGCGTGCCTGAACGCCAGGTCAAGGTCCTCAACAACGCCTCCCGTGCCGAAATCCTCCAGGACGGCATCCACTGGCTCACCGACCTCTCGCAGGCCGTAGCAAAACACCAAGGTGAAGAGACCCAGCCGCAGGCCGACATCTTTGTCTATTTCGCCGGTCACGGCTATACCGACCTCTCCGGCAACACATACCTCATACCCAACCACCTCAACCTCGACGGCATCAAAGCCCTCGGCGGAAAACGCTCATGCTGCAAGAAAAAGAAGGACCTCGGCCACCCCAATAACTACGACATAACACTTTCGCGCAAAGACGACTCCCGCTTCGCCGCACAGTGTCTCTCGCTCGACTCGCTGTGTGCCATGCTCAAAGGCAGCGGCAAACGCGAGGTATATCCCGTCAGCCGACTCACAGTCATCGTCGACGCCTCCTTCGACGGTCATCAGCGCAACGGCGCCAACATGCTACGCGCCGACCGCCCCGTCGTCAAAGATGCCAAAGCCAAGAAGGCCAAACGCAAAGCCAACAAGAACTCCGACGCCATAGTTCTCCTCGCCGCTGCTCCCGACAAGACAGCTTTTGCCTTCGACGCACAGCACCACGGCTTCCTCACCTACTTCCTCCTCAAGGAAATCAAGAGCCTCGCCTCGACATCCAACTTCGACACCTACACCTACCAGGACATCTACGAAGCTGTCGAGCGCAAGCTCAACAAAGAATCAGCCCTCCAGAACCGCTGGCAGGAAATCACCGGCTATGTCGATGGCAAGTACGCCGAATCATGGCGACTCCTCCACATCAGGTAGCACCAACTTACACCAGATAAGTGAATAAAACAACAGGGCCTGCTCAAAAGCAGGCCCTGCTGTCGTATTATTAACCAGTTCTATTAGTTGCGGGCAAAGTTGAGGGTGAGGGTGACGGGGGTGCCGTCCTCGGGACGGAACATCGGGAGGTTGAAGGTGATGACGTCGGTGGCATCGTCGTAGGTGAACTGCAGCTCGGCAGCGGTCTCTTCGCCTTCCTCGTCCTCGGCCACGCCATCAAGATAGCCGGTGTGGCTGGCGCCGTCGTAGGTATAGGTGTAGGAGACACCGTAGATCTGAGTCATCTCGCCTTCACCAGCGAAAGCCATGACGTTGTCGGGGAAGGTGAAGTGGGCATATTGGCCATCGAAGTTCAGGTCGAAGCTCATGGTGTCGTTCTCTATGCCGCTCATGCAGGTGGTGTTGATGCCAAGGTTGCTGAGGAACTCGGTGTAGGTCACGGTGCAGGTCCAGTCGGTATTGTCTAGGTCAGAGGTGGTCTGCACCTTGGCGGCATTGTTGCCACTGTTGACGGGCGTTACGTTGGCGCCATTGTTGACGATGTCTTCCTTCTGGCAGGCGGTCAGGCTGAGCATAGCGGCAGCAGCGATGATGATGATGTTTTTTTTCATTGTTGTTTGTGTGTTTTTGTTTTTGATATTGTTTGTTTGTCGTTTTTCTGAAGTTGTCTTCGCCTATAAGAACGTGACTGGAAAGCCAAAAACTACAGAAGGGTGTGTTTTTTCCAATAAGTCATATACGCTCGAGCACCAACTGGCTGTTTCCATTGGAGATAACCAGTGTTGAGACACTGAGCCAGTGTATCAGCCAGCAGCCGCTGTCGGCAGGGAGCAGCGGGCAGCACAGCGTTCCGTCGGCGCCGAGGCTCCATGTGTCGCTCGCCGTCGGCGTGGAGCCGTCGGCTGCCGTCAGCGTCGCCGTGCCGTCGTCGGCCAAGGTGTATACCTCGCCGGTGGTGGCCGTGCGCCAGCTGCCCGCGACAAACTCGGCGCGGTTCTCGCTGATGTCGAGCACCAGGTATTCGTCACCGTCGAGGTCGTGGCACACGTCGAGGGTACCGCAGAGCGTCATCTCCATGCCGTCGTCGTCGGCCATGCCGCCGCACACCAGTATGTAGCCGTCCTTCTTGAGTATCAATGCCGTGCTGTCGGCAGTCACCAGCGCCGGCACCTGTGTGCCGTCGGTCATGGGGTCGCCTGTCGCGCGCATCGTCACGCAGACGATGTGGCCCGAATAGCAGTCCACGAGGTCATGCCGGTTGGCCGAGGTCTCGCGGGCCTCGCCGTGCCAGCGGCCTGTGTTGTTGTCGTAGGTGACGGTCACCGTGAGCCCCTCTTTCTCCATCTGCTTCATCCATGCCTTTATCTCATCACGGTCCTCGGTGGTAATCTGGCGGTTCTCCTTGGCGGTGCCTGTGGCCTTCGCGTGTGCGCCCATATTATAGAAGGTGACGGTGTTGCCCTCGGCGGCCATCGAGCACAGGCGGTCGAGCATCGCATCCCATTCGCCTTCGGTCTTCAGTGTGGCCATACCCTCGCTGTGGCCGGCGGCATACACAATGGTGCGCCCCGTCTGCACCTCGGCAGCGGCGGGCGCCAGGGTTGTCTCTTCGTGTTTGGTGCATGCCGTCAGGGCAAGCATGGCGGCCAGCAGTATTGTCAGTGATGTCTTAGTTTTCATGGCTTTGTTGTTCGTTAATCATTTTGTTGAGCTGGTAGTCTACCAATGCGTCGTATTGCTGATCGTCGTCAAGGCTGTAGATGCCTATGGCCTGGCGGTCGTGCGAGGCTATGACGCGCAGCAGCGGCTGCCCGTCCCATTTCACGCGTGTGGCGGGCTCTTCTGGCGATGCCAGCCAGCTGGTGACACCGGCGCTGTCGTCTATGGCGAACGCCGCCTTCATGCTCTGCCACGCCGCCTCGCTCTCGGCCTGCAGCAGCACCACGTCGACCCTCACCGAGTCGCTCAGCTGGAAGCCGCACACCTGTGCCACGCTGGTCTCGGGCAGCGCGGCATAGCGCTGATAGAGGGCGCTCTCGGCCGGGGCCTCGCCGCAGTGCGAGCAGCCGACGGCCAAGGCCAGCGGCAGCAGCATCAATAATATCAGTCGTTTCATGTTCGTAATCGCTTTAGTTCATCAGCAGTTCGTCGGCCAGATCCACCCATTGCTGGTCCTGTATGTCGGCTCGGTTGCTGTACACCTTGTTGAAGTTGCCTGTCGTCGAGGGTGCCAGTGCTATCGGTGCGGCTACCGCCAGCACCACGGCCACGCCGGCCACCATACTTATGGTGCGGCGCGTCTTGCGCCGCCAGGCGGGGTACTCCGCCGCCAGCCTCGCTGCGTGGCTTCCGGCTTCTGCCTTCTCCCACAGTGTTTCAAAGTCTCTGTCGTTCATCATATCCATTCCTTTCTTATCTTTTCTTTTATCCTTACCAGTCTCACACTCACGTTCTTCTCCGTCATCCCCAGCTGTTGCCCTATCTCCTCGTAGCTGTAGCCTTCGAGCTGCAGGCGCACTATCGAGCGGTCGGGCTCTGGCAGCAGCGCTATGCGCTCGTGCAGCTGGTCCACCAGCGTGCGGTCCTCGGCGGGGCTGTCGTGCCCTTCGGGCAGCGCCTCAGTCTCCTCGGTGCGCCGCAGGGCGTCGATGACGGCGTTGCGGGCTATCTTCCACGTCAGCGCCGCCTGCTGCACGCCGCCCAGTGCCAGCAGCCGCTCGCGGTTGCGCCAGAGGGCTATGACGGCCTCCTGCACAAGGTCATCCCTCTCCAAACCCCTGTGCCTGAAATGGCTGCAGAGGCTGAAAAGCAGTCCGCGGTATTGGTGGAGCAGCGCGTCGAATGGGTCCCCTGGTCTCACATTACTATAAACGAAAAAAATACCCCAAAAACTACACCCGCGCAAAAAAAAGGATTTATATACCTGGTGACAGCAAAAAGCCGCATTCCTGCAGCCATCATGGGGAAAAGGTGCAAAACCACCTCCCGTGCCCGCAGGATAAGGAGCAGTGCTTATGGGAGCAGCTTGGCCAGCATGGCCTCTATTTCGACAAGTCCGTCACGGACTATAATCTCCCCGCTTTCACAATCTATCAGGAGCGTCTTCGGGATACCGGAAAGGGCATAGTCATGCCAAGCTTTGCTTTTTTTCCTACCGCCGCTGCCATCGCACACGTTGACCCAGGTGAGATTGTTTTTCGCAACATAGTCCTTCCATCTATTGAATTGGGCGTCCACGGAGATTCCGTATACTTCCAAGCCCTTATCGTGATAGGTGGCGTAAATCTCCTTCAGACGGGGCATGGCCTCCAGGCAGCCCGAGCACCATGTGGCCCAGAAATCGACGATGACATAGCGGTTGGCAGCATTCTTGACCACAGCCCCCAGACTTATACTGTCGCCGTTCACGTCGGGATAATTCATGTCAATGTACAAGGGGACGATATCGCTGCCTTCCGTCCGAGGTTCGGTCTTCATGCGCTGCGCCAATTCTGCCCTTAGTCCTGCCACATACTCCAATCCGGCCAGTTCGGGCGAGAGGCGGTCCAGAATATCAAGTGCCTGAACCGACGACTTGCACCAGGAGTTGATTGTGGCCAATGCCAACGCACCGGTTTGTTCTGCACCCATCACCTCGGCCCTTAGGGCATCGGCCGAATCTTTGTCGCCCCGCAAATCATATTCCATGACTCTCCGTCTGATATTGTTCGAGACCGTACCCGTCGCCCCCGTCTCCATATCCGCTATGTTGTCGGCATCCACCTCCACCAAGATTATTCCCGGCTCAAGGATAAAGTCCTTCAGCTGCAGCCAATCTTTTTGGGTATAAAGATACACATGGGTGGGGGCTGACACAGTTGGGTGAATCTCGAAGGTGCCGTCTTTGACTACGCCTTTGCCGACAACAACAAAATCGTCAAACCCGTCTAGCAATTCGAGTTTTGTACCGTTGGGAAGGCCTTTTATAGTCCCCTTTACTGTGCAATAATCCGATTGATTCTGATTTGACTTACATCCGCCGAGACCCAGCATCAGCAGTACCATCATGGAAATTAATGATTTCGTTTTCATTTAAACTTTGTCTGTTTGTATTGTTGATTATGCAAAAATACACAATGTTTTTAAAGTGACCAAATGGATGAAGGAGATTGTTTTAAAAATGGAACTGTATACCTGTTGACAGACTGACAACAGGTATATGGTTCCCTAAAAAAATGTATGGTCCCGGTATGGAACCGGTACAGACCCGGTACAGCATTTCTTCAGTAGTTCTTCAGTGATACACTGAAGAACTACTGAAGAAATACTGAAGAACGGCCGAAGGAACTCCGTAGGGGATGCATTGCGGTTTGGATTTTTTTTTGTATCTTTGCAGCATGAAAACACGAGAAGTAATAGGGTGGCTTGATGCTACTTTCAAGCCTGAGTATCAAGAGGATTACGACAACAGCGGGTTCCTGCTGGGCGACTCGCGGAGCGACTATCGCAGCGCTTTGGTAGCGTTGGACCTCACGCCGGCGGTGGTCGACGAGGCCGTGCGGACGGGTGCGAGCCTCATCGTGACGCACCATCCGTTCATATTCACGGGTGTGAAGCGGATGACCGACGGCAGCGCCACGGGGCGCATGGTGATGACGCTGGCGAAGAACGACATAGCGGTCTATGCGGCGCATACCAACCTCGACAACCTGCCGTGGGGCGTCAGCGGAGTGCTGGCCGCGAAGCTGGGGTTGAAGGGATGCAAGGTGCTGAGTGCCAAGAGCGACGCTGAGGGCGGTGTCGACGGTGCCGTGGGTGCCGGCATGGTGGGCATGCTTGAGGAACCGATGCCCCTGGAGGCCTTCCTCAAGAGGGTCAAGGATGTGACGGGCATTCCCTTCGTCCGTGTAGCCCCACTGGCCACTGACCACTGGCCGCAGGCCACTGTGCAGCGTGTGGCGTTGTGCGGCGGTAGCGGGGCCGAGTTCATAGGCGACGCCATGAGGGCCGGGGCCGACATCTACTTGACGGCTGACCTGAAATACCACGACTTCCAGCGTACCGACGGACGCATGGTGTTGGCCGACATAGGACACTACGAGAGCGAGCAGTTTGCAAAAGAAATAATTTTCCGTGCAATATCGGAAAAATTTAGTACCTTTGCATGTCGAATTTCTGACGTGCAGCAGGGCATTGTCAGCTATATTTGAGTGTAAAACAATAATATATATAATAAAGATGGCAAAGAAAGTCAGCACCAAAAAAGCCGAAACAGAAGTCCAGGAAGCCCCCGTCATACTGCGTCCGGACGCCGACTTGGCAGTGGAGAAGCGCCTTGTGGCACTCCATACACTCCAGATTGTAGACAGTGAGATTGACAAGATCCAGATTATCCGTGGCGAGCTGCCGCAGGCTGTGCAGGACCTCGAGGACGAGATTGCTGGTCTGAACACCCGCGTCGAGAATTTCACCGCTGAGATCAAGGAGACCGAGGCCGCCAACAAAGCCCGTTTGGCTGAGATCGAGGAGCACAACGAGCAGATCAAGAAGTACCAGAAGCAGCAGGACAATGTGCGCAACAACCGCGAGTTCGAGTCGCTGAACAAGGAGATTGAGTTCCAGAACCTGGAGATACAGCTCTGCGAGCGCAAGAACAAGGAGGGCAAGGCCCACATCAGCGAGCTCAAGCAGCATATCGAGGCCGCCAAGGTGCTCCTGGACAACCGTCAGAAAGACCTTGAGGCCAAGCGTGAGGAGCTGACGTCGATCATCGCCGAGACCGAGAAGGACGAGGAGCGTCTGCGCGCCAAGAGCAAGGAGCAGGAGCAGTTCATCGACGAGCGCTATCTGGCTGCCTACAAGCGCATCCGTGGTGCCGCCCGCAACGGTCTGGCCGTGGTGCAGATCGACCGCGACTCGTGCGGCGGCTGCTTCAGCAACATACCTCCCCAGCGCCAGATGGAGATCAAGATGCACAAGAAGGTTATCGTGTGCGAGAACTGCGGCCGCATCCTCGTCGACGACGACATCGCCGCCAAGGCCAAAGCACAGCTGGAAAAATGAATAACAATTGGAGTGAAAAGAAGTGAAAGGGAGTGAAAGGACAAAGCGTCAGCAGTAACATTTGTCGTCTCACTCCCTTTCACTCCCATAGACATCCTCTCACTCCACAAACCATAAAGCAATGACATATCATTTCAATCCCGAAGAGAGACTTACCCTGGACAAGATTCAGGAGATTATCGATAAGAAGATGACCCTCGCGCTGAGCGAGGAGGCCAAGCGCCGCATCGAGAAGTGCCGCAACTACCTCAACCAGAAGATGGAGAACCAGAAGGTGCCCATCTACGGTGTGACCACGGGCTTTGGCAGCCTCTGCAATATCTCTATCAGCAAGGAG
Source organism: uncultured Bacteroidales bacterium (assembly GCA_900318275.1). Lineage (GTDB taxonomy): Bacteria > Bacteroidota > Bacteroidia > Bacteroidales > P3 > Colimorpha. Next base: position 16,116 of record ONJY01000012.1, read on the forward strand.
CAACTGAGCCAGCTGCAGAAGAACCTGGTGATGAGCCACGCCTGCGGCGTGGGCGACGAGGTGCCCGCCGAGGTGGTGCGCCTGATGCTGCTGCTCAAGGCCCAGAACTTCTGCTTCGGCTACAGCGGTGCCCAGCTGCAGACTGTGCAGCGCCTGATAGACTGCTACAACGAGGACGTGCTGCCGGTGGTCTACCAGCAGGGTTCCCTCGGCGCCAGCGGCGACCTCTGCCCCCTAGCCAACCTGATGCTCCCCGCTATCCTCGGTATGGGCGACGTGTACTGGAAAGGCCGTCGCTGCGATGTGCAGGAGGTCTATTCTGCCAAAGGCTGGCAGCCCATTGAGCTGCAGAGCAAGGAAGGTCTGGCCCTGCTGAACGGCACTCAGTTCATGAGCAGTTACGCTGTGTGGAGCCTCCTCAAGGCCCGCCGCCTCAGCCGTCAGGCCGACATGGTGCTGAGTCTCTCGCTCGACGCCTTCGACGGCCGCATAGAGCCCTTCTACGAGAGCCTCCACATGGTGCGCCCCCACAAGGGGCAACTGGAGACTGCCGCCGCCGTGCGCGAGATGACCGAAGGCAGCGAGATAATAAAGCGTCACAAAGAACATGTGCAGGATCCCTACAGCTTCCGTTGCGCCCCGCAGGTGCACGGCGCCGCCAAGGACACCATAGGCTATGTCACCAGCGTCGTGGAGACTGAGATCAACTCCACCACCGACAACCCCATAGTGCTGCCCGACGAGGACATGGTCATCAGTGGCGGTCACTTCCACGGCGAGCCCCTCGCCATGGTACTCGACTTCCTGGCAATCGCCGTCGCCGAACTCGGTGCCATCAGCGAACGCCGCACCTACCAGCTCATCGATGCCAAGCGCGGTCTGCCCAGCTTCCTCGTGGCCAAGCCCGGCCTCAACAGCGGCTTCATGATTCCGCAGTATGCCGCCGCCAGCATCGTCAGCCAGAGCAAGCAGCTCTGCACGCCCTGCAGCGTCGACAGCATCACCAGTAGCCAGAACCAGGAAGACCTTGTGAGCATGGGTGGCAACGCCGCCACCAAGTGCTACCGCGTGTGCGAGAACACTGAGCGTGTGTTGGCCATCGAGCTCTTCAACGCCGCCCAGGCCCTCGACTTCCGTCATCAGGAAGGCCTCAAGAGCAGCCCGATGATTGAGAAGATGGTTGCCGACTACCGCAAGTGCGTCAACTTTGTCGACATCGACGAGATCATGTACAAGCACATCCACAGCAGCGTCCGCTTCCTGCAGGAGATGGCGCTGTAATTAAAAGACAGGTATAAACAGAAAGAGCGTCCTCGGCCGAGGACGCTCTTTCTGTTTGTGAAGGGTTTTATGCCAGGCTGGCAATCTGTGCTTTGAGGGCTGCGATTTTGGTCTCAGCGTCGCGCTGCTTGTTGCGCTCCTTCTCGATGACGGCGGCCGGGGCACCGCCAACGAATTTCTCGTTGCTGAGCTTCTTGAGCACGCTGGCGAGGAAGCCTTCGGCGTACTTGAGCTCTTCCTGGAGCTTCTTGAGTTCCTCGTCTTTGTTGACGTTCTCAGGCATGGGCACGAAGCACTCCATTGTGCCCACCATGAACGACAGGGCGCCGGCGGGCTTCTCCTTGATTTCGCTGATGGCGCTGACGTTGGCCAGCTTCTTCACGATACCGTCGAAACGTGCGAAGCGGTAGCGGTCGTCAGCGGCAATGAACGATACTTCCAGCGCTTCCTTGGGCGAGAGGTTGCGGGTGTTGCGTATGTTGCGCACACCGGCGATGACCTCGCGGGCGGTGTCGAACTCGTCGAGCATGCGCTGGTCGAAGAAGACGCTGGTGGGCATGTGCTGGTTCATGATGCTGAAGTTGGCATTGATGAAGGCGGCCTTCTCGTCGTCCTTGCCGATGGTCTGCAGGGCGTGCCATATCTCTTCGGTGACGAAGGGCATGAAGGGATGCAGTAGGAGCATGAGGCGCGAGAAGATGTTGACGGTGGCGTCGTAGGTCTCGCGGTCGATAGGGGTGCCGTAGGCGGGTTTGATCATCTCGAGGTACCACGAGCAGAAGTCGTCCCAGACGAGCTTGTAGGTGGCCATGAGAGCCTCGCTGAGGCGGTATTGCTCGAAGTCACGCTCTATCTCTTCGATGACCTGCGCCATGCGCTGCTCCATCCACTGGATGGCGACTTCGTTCTCCTTGCTCTGCTGGAGGTCGCCGACTTGCCAGCCGGTGATGAGGCGCAGGGCGTTCCACATCTTGTTGCTGAAGTTGCGACCCTGTTCGCAGAGGCTCTCGTCGAAGGGCAGGTCGTTGCCGGCAGGGGCGGTGAGCAGCATGCCCATGCGGACGCCGTCGGCGCCGTATTTCTCCATGAGCATGATGGGGTCGGGACTGTTGCCGAGCGATTTGCTCATCTTGCGGCCCAGCTTGTCGCGCACGATGCCGGTGAAGTAGACGTTGTGGAAGGGCACGTCGTGCATATACTCCTCTCCGGCCATGATCATGCGTGCCACCCAGAAGAAGATGATGTCGGGGGCAGTGATGAGGTCGGCGGTGGGGTAGTAGTAGTTGATTTCGGGGTTGCCGGGGTTGCGGATGCCGTCGAAGAGGGAGATAGGCCAGAGCCATGAGCTGAACCAAGTGTCCAGCACGTCCTCGTCCTGACGCAGGGCGCCGGTGTAGCCGTATTTCTCGGCGGCTATCTTGCGGGCTTCCTCCTCGTTGAGGGCCACGACGGTCTCCACGCGGCCGTTCTGCTCCAGGTACCAGGCTGGGATGCGCTGGCCCCACCACAGCTGGCGGCTGATGCACCAGTCCTTGATGTTCTCCAGCCAGTGACGGTAGGTGTTCTTGAACTTGGAGGGGTGGAAGCGGATGGTGTCGTTCTCGACCACGGCGAGGGCCTTCTTGGCCACGTCGTCCATCTTCATGAACCACTGGGCCGAGAGCTTGGGCTCTATGACGGCGTCGGTGCGCTCGGAATGGCCTACCTTGTTGGTATAGTCTTCGGTCTTCTCCACGAGGCCGGCCTCTTCGAGGTCTTTCATGATGGCCTTGCGGCAGGCGAAGCGGTCCATGCCGGCATACTTGCCGCCGTGCTCGTTGAGGGTGCCGTTGTCGTTGAAGATATCGATGCTCTCCAGACCGTATTTCATGCCGAGGTTGTAGTCGTTGATGTCGTGCGCCGGGGTGATCTTCAGTGCGCCGGTACCGAACTCGCGGTCTACATACTCGTCCATGATGATAGGCACAACGCGACCTACGCCGGGCACGATGACGCGCTTGCCCTTGAGCCACTGGTAGCGCTCATCCTCGGGGTGTACGCACACAGCGGTGTCGCCCATGATGGTCTCGGGACGTGTGGTGGCTACGACGATGTATTTATCCTCGCCCTCGACATAATATTTAAGGTAGAAGAGTTTACCGTGACTCTCCTTGTATATGACCTCCTCGTCGCTGACGGCGGTAAGGGCCTTGGGGTCCCAGTTGACCATGCGCACACCGCGGTAGATGAGCCCCTTGTTGTATAGGTCTACAAAGACACGGATGACACTCTCGTAGCGCACATCATCCATTGTGAAGGCAGTGCGGTCCCAGTCGCATGAGGCGCCGAGCTTGCGGAGCTGCTTGAGAATGATGCCGCCGTGTTCTTCCTTCCACTCCCACGCGTACTTCATGAATTCGTCGCGTGTGAGGCTGCGTTTGTCGATGCCGCGGTCGGCGAGCATCTTCACCACCTTGGCCTCTGTGGCTATGCTGGCGTGGTCGGTGCCAGGTACCCAGCAGGCGTTCTTGCCCTGCATGCGGGCGCGGCGCACCAGCACGTCCTGGATGGTGTTGTTGAGCATGTGGCCCATGTGCAGCACGCCGGTGACGTTTGGCGGTGGAATGACTATGGTGTATGGCACCCGGGTGTCGGGTTCCGAGTGGAAGAGCTTTTTGTCAAGCCAGAACTGGTACCATTTCTCCTCGATGGCGCGAGGGTCGTACTTAGATGCTAATTCCATTGTATGTTGTTGTTTATTTGTTGCTATTAAAATGCCCAGCCGATGCGGGTGGTGAAGAGGGTGTTCAGCGGATCAATCCGACCTAACGGGCTGTTGTAGTCGATGCTGTAGTTGATACGTGCCCCGAAGGCACTCTCTATCGTCAGGCCAAAGGGTATATTCACCTTCAGTCCGATGGTGAAGAAGGGTCGCAGCACTTCATCACGCTTGGTGTAGCGTTCGGTGATAATGTTCCATCCGTCGTTGCGCACAAACATGTTGTAGTGCTCCCAAGCGTTGGTGTAGTGTACACCCACGCCCAGAAAAGGCATCAGGCTGCGGCGGCCCTGCTTGACGATGTAGAAGCGGTAATGCGCGTCGGCAAAATAATAGTGCGGGGTCATGTCTTTGTTGAATGACTTGAATATCGTGCCGCCGCAATCCACCTGCAAGGCCGAGTGGCTCGCTATGCGGAACTCGTAGCTCAGAGACGGGCACCCAGCGAGTGGCGACAGTATGTTGACCTTCACGGCATGACGAGCCACACCGTTCTCCGGCTGTTGCGCCCGCAGCAGGGTTGGGCAGAGCAGCAATATACTTACGATGATAAGTGCAGTCTTTTTCATTTGTTCACTCCGTTTCTTGTTGGTGTGTCTGATGTATTGTCGTTCCAGCAGCCGGGATAAAGCGTCAGGTTGTTTTTGTCTGGTCTGCCGGTATACATGGTGTCGCCGCCATGCATGATGAGCACGTAGGGGTAATAGGTACTTGTGCCTGTCTCATTCTGATGGGGGTTCTCGACGTTCTCTATGTACAGGAAAGCCCAGCGTCCCTGAGCGTCAGTCACCGACTGGCCCAGATAACGGCCATAGTCATTGCTTCTGCCAGCCCTGAAGGTCAGCGTGTCACCCGCTGCTGCTATTGTCTTTGCACTGTCGGCATAGAGCGTACCTTTCAGCACATGCTCCTCTGGACGGAAGCACGACGTACACAGCAATGCTGTGCTGGCTATCAATGGTATGAGTCTACTTGTTTTCATAATCTGTCACAGGTATTTGGAAAACGGATGTTTACGCCAGTAGAGTATGAGCAGGAAGCCTATGAGCATGCCTCCGAGGTGGGCGAAGTGTGCCACCCCGTCGTAGCTGCGGAAGACGCCGAGGAATATCTCAAGCACCACCATGCCGATGATGAACCACTTGGTCTTTATCGGCACAAGGAAGTAAAGGTAAATGTATTCGTTGGGGAACATCATGCCGAAGGCCAGCAGCAGTGCATACACGGCTCCCGATGCGCCCACGCTCAGATGCACGCCGGGCACCAGCAGGTTGAGTAGGCCGGCTCCGATGCCGCACACGAGGTAGTAGAACACAAAACGCCGCGTGCCCCAGTATCGTTCAAGCACAGCCCCGAACATCCATAGCGAAAACATGTTGAAGAACAGGTGGTCGAAGCTCCCGTGCATGAACATGTAGGTCAGCGGCTGCCAGATGCGGAACATGCCGCTTGATGGTGTCCATATTCCGAGCCAGTAGTTGAGGTCTATGATGTGCTGTCGCGACAGGGCATAGTAGAGCAGGTAGCACAGCACGTTGATTATTAGCAGGTGCTTTACCGCCGGTGGAAGCAGTCTGTATCCTTGTGGTTGGTATTGTGTCATTTGAGTAGTTCTTCGGGTTTTACTATTGTTATTGTCCTTTTGCCGCTGGGCGACATCTCGGCCATGGGGCAGGCGAAGAGGTCGGCCACCAGCTGCTGCATCTCCTCCTGCGTCAGCTGTTGTCCGGGCTTTATGGCCATCTGGCGCGCCAGACTTGCACAGAGGCACTGGCTGCGCTGAACATGTTTCTGCATCGACGCCCCTTTGTGGTCGGTGAGCATCTGGTCGAAGAGCTCCTGTATGGTGCTCTCGTTGACACCCGCCGGCGTGGCGCTGACAACAAAGGTGCAGCCTCCCATGGCGTCAATCACAAAGCCGTATCCTTTCAGGTCGGGCATCAGCTCGCCGAAGAGCTCGGCGTCGGCGGCCGAGAAGCGGCACTGCACAGGGAAGAGCAGCGTCTGACTGCTTATCGCCGACTGCTGGCTGCTGATGAGTCTGTCGTAGAGTATGCGCTCGTGGGCACGCTGCTGGTCTATCAGGGCCAGACCTGACGACAGCGGTGTGGCGATATAACGTCCCTGCAACTGCATGCATGCTGCCGTCTGCGCCGCCTGCATCGTCGGTGTGTCGACAATTTCCTCGGCTTCGTCCGTCAGCCTTGGCTGTTCTATCCGTTCCTCCCGTTTGGCTCTCTCCAAGCCTTCCATACGCAGGTGCGTCTGACTGCTGGTGGCCTTGAAAGGGTTATATCCGGTGTTGTAGCTTATCTTGGGTTCCGGCGGCACATATCCTGCGGGCGCAGGGCCAATGTTGAACTCCTCGGGGGTGTCGAAACTCAGCTCCGTAGCCAGCGAGAACTGCCCTATGGCGCGTTTCACCGCCGACCGCAGTATGGCGAACAGCGCGTGGTCGTCCACGAACTTCACCTCCGTCTTCGTGGGGTGTATGTTGACGTCTATGCGCGCCGGATCCACCTGCAGCCCTATGAAGTAGCTCGGATAGCTGTGGTCGGGCAGCAGATCGGTGTAGGCTTTCTCCACCGCCGCACTCAGCGCCGGGTGTTTTATGAAGCGGCCGTTGACGAAGAGGTACTGCTCGCCGCGTGTCTTGCGGCTGTATTCCGGACGGCTGGCGAAGCCGCGTATCTTCACAAGGTCTGTCTCCTCTTCCACGGCATACAGCCGTTCCTTCATGGGCTGGCCGAAGAGGCCGCAAATGCGCTGCAGCATACTGCCTGCCGACAGGTCGTAGAGCTTCTTGCCGTTGTGTGTCAGGCTGAAGCCTATGTCGTGGTGTATCAATGTTATCCTGCGGAAGGTCTCCTCTATGTGGCTAAGCTCCACAGCGTCTTTCTTTAGGAAGTTGCGCCGTGCCGGCACGTTGAAGAAGAGGTTCTTCACCGTCATCGTTGTGCCCATGGGACATGCCGTGGGTTCCTGGCTCACTATCTGTGCTCCTTCTATCACCACCCTCGTGCCTATGTCGGCCCCGGTCTGGCGTGTGCGCAGCTCCACCTGTGCTATTGCCGCTATTGAGGCCAGCGCCTCGCCGCGGAAGCCCATGGTGTGGATGGCAAAGAGGTCGTCGGCACGTTGTATTTTGCTCGTGGCGTGACGCTCGAAGCACAGGCGCGCGTCGCTGTCGCTCATGCCGCAACCGTTGTCGGTCACCTGTATCAGCGTGCGCCCCGCGTCCTTCAGCACCAGGTCTATCTGTGTGGCGCCGGCGTCCATGGCGTTCTCCAGCAGCTCCTTGACGGCACCGGCTGGGCGGTCCACCACCTCGCCGGCTGCTATCTGGTTGGCAACACTGTCGGGCAATATGTTGATTATGTCCATCTCGTCAGTTCTGTTGCTGCTTCTTTTCGTATTCGTCCAGGAACGTCATCAGGTTCTTGGCAGGCAGTACTTTGTTCATTATGATGTCGCGCCGCCAGTTGAGTATTATCATTGTCGGGGCACCGTGCACGTTGTAGGCTTCCTGGTAGTCTATGTTGACGTTGGTGCCGCCAACGTTCACCCAGTTGAACTGGTGCTCCTTCACGTAGTTCTTCCACTTCTCCACGTCGCTTTCGTAGCCCACGGCGTATATCTCGAAGCGTTTCTCGCCGCGCGACACCATGTCGTCGTACAGTTTCTTCAGTTCCTCACTCTGCTCCTGGCAGTGGTGGCAGTCGGGGTCCCAGAACCACAGTATCACGTAAGGTGTCGGGAAGCGGTGGCTGCTTATCCAGTCCTTCGGGTCGCTGCTCTGGTTGGTGTCGGCCATCCACAGCTCCTGCCCGTGGGCGCCGATGATGCTCTGCCGTATACGGTTGTAGTTGTAGCGCATGTTGTGCAGCGTGCCCTCGGTGGCCCAGGGACAGCGGTTCTTCAGGAAGTATTCGCTGGCTATGTGGCACCACACGGCATCCCAGCCCACGTTCTTCGTGGCGCGGAAGTATTTGGGCTCTATATGTCCCAGCACATAGCGCGCCAGCGCCGTGTCGCCGCCTATGCGCGCCATCATGCGGTCCACCTCCTTGCTGATGGTGTCGCTCTCGGCGTAGTAGAGCATCGGACCGTAGAAGAAGTAGTTGAGTTTGCTGAAGAGCTGCGGGCTGTAGAGCAGCGTGCTCTTCAAGGCATTGTTGCCTTTCAGCGTGGCGAACAGTTTGTCCCAGTAGTGCATCCGGTAGTAGGTGTTCTTTTCCTCCACACTGTCGGGCACCTCGGGCGCCTCGCAGGCGTTCTGCAACTCAAAGAAGATGTTGGCGTTCTTTGGATGGGTGGCGGTCTTCTCGTAGGCCGTCATACGGTCTATCAGACGCTCTTCGGCCGCCTCGGCCTCGGCCCGCCGCGTGGCGTCTTTCTTCAGTTCGCGCAGGCTGTCGAGCTCGCGCTTGGCGGCCTTCTCGGTGGCTATGTATTCGAACATCTGCTTGTTGACCTTGCAGCCTTTCACCTTCACGCTCCCGGCCGTCAGGTTGGCGTCGCCGCTCAACGTGAACTTGTTGCTGCCGTCGATGCAGATGTCCGACACCACCTTCTTGCCGTCCTGCGCCACCAGCGCGTAGACGCCGCGCGCCCACTGCCGGCTGCCCTTGAAGGTGTAGCTGCCGCCTTTGGCACGTGCTGTGTCCACGAGCGTCACCGCGTCGCGGTAGTAGCGCCCTATGTACAGCACCGTGTCTGTGCGTCCTTTGGGCACGAAGGTGAAACTGTATCTTTGTCCTACGGCACCTACGGCAATGGCCGCCAGCACCAAGGTTATTATCATCCGTTTCATCGGTCTTTTTACTATTGATTTAATATAACGCGCCAAGTTTTCCTTTATTGTATGCCGGTGTGATTTTTTTTGCCTGTCGGCGACATCGCGTCTTACAGTGTCAGCTTTGCCGTCACCAGTATGGCGAGGTTCTCTTTCGACCCCTCGCGGTGGTATATGGCCCCCTTTGGGGTCAGGCGCCACGCCGCCGCCACACCCCAGTCCACCAGTCCCCAGCGCAGCAGTCCGTCGACGCCGACCATGGGTTCCACGATGCCCTGATGCGGCGCCTGCAGCGTCAAGCCCTCGCGGAGCATGGTTCCCTCGCTGTCCATGCCGCGCAGTATGCCCCAGGCCATGTTGACACCCACGAAGGGTACGGGGTTGCTGCCCACGGCGAACATGCCGTTCCAATGGCTGTAGAGCGGATTGGCGAGCTCTAAGCGCAGGGAGGCGAAGCCGAAGAAGTCGGCCGTGAACTCCACGGGCCGCGCCGTCAGCAGGCCACGCTCAAAGTACAGCGGCGCCCCCCAGGTGCCGCCAAGGTCGAACAGGTAGGTGTATGGCGCTTCGCGCGTAACGATGCCGCCCTGTGCGTAGACTTCGCCGCCCAGCACCTTGCCGCGCCACGCATGCTCCCACTCCGCCATCAGGCGCACGAAAGCGTTGCGTGCGGGCCACACGTCGCCGCCTTGCAGCTGCAGCGACAGGCCGCTGGCGTTCTTGAGCTGCAGGCGCACCTCCCAGCCGTCTTCGCGCGGCAGCACGTCGCCGTCGCGGCGGTAGAGCAGTCCCGCGCCGTCGTAGAGCCGGCGTCCGGCGTAGACCATGGCCTCGCCGCCCACCGTCAGGCCCGAGACCTTGTGGCGATAGCCTGCCAGCGCATAGCTGCGTTCGTTCATGCGCTTGGCCATGAACGACGACAGCGACGACAGGTTGTTGAAGCTCGCGGCTTTGGTGTGGCGCACGGCGGCAGCCCAGAGGTTGTGGCCGGCGGCGCCATAGAGTGTGGATGGACCGAGGCTCCACTCGGCGGCACCGCCGCCGGTAATCAGCTGTGCGTAACTGCTGTAGCCGCCCCAGAGGTCGTACTGGCGCAAGCCCGCTTCCGACCCCTCGCCGCACTTCAGACGCAGTCCGGCGCCCCACCGCGAATGCTCGTAGAGGTTGTAGCTCCACACGCGGTCAAGGTCGAGGTACAGCGCACTCCGGGCTGAGTTGCCCGTCAGGCGTATCAGCTGTCCGTTGACCGGCGCGCATGCCAGCGACACGGCCAACACTATGAGCCATTTGCACTTCATTCTTATTGCCTCGTTCATTTTCGGATTGCAAAGATACACAAAATTTCACAACTGCGCGACAAAAATCCCACCGAGTCCCTTCGGCCCCCTACGGAGTTTCTACGGCCGTTCGACCATCGTTTTTCAGTGTTTTACTGAAGAACTACCGAAGAAATGCGGTAAAGGCTCCGTATCGGCTCCCTTGCGGCGGGGTGGCGAAAAAAAATATTTTGCCATGTCGCAGTAGTTTCGTATCTTTGCAGCAGGAATTTTATATTAATTGCAATTTAATAAACAGATATGCAGAGAGATAACGAAATTTTTGACCTCATCCGCAAAGAGCGTGAGCGTCAGACCAAAGGCATCGAACTGATTGCCTCCGAAAACTTCGTCAGCGACCAGGTGATGGAAGCCATGGGCTCCGTCATGACCAACAAGTACGCCGAAGGCTACCCCGGCAAGCGCTACTACGGCGGCTGCCAGGTGGTGGACCAGAGCGAGACCATCGCCATCGAGCGCGCCAAGAAGCTCTACGGCGCCTGCTGGGCCAATGTGCAGCCCCACAGCGGTGCACAGGCCAACATGGCCGTGTTCCTGGCCTGCCTCAACAGCGGCGACACCTTCATGGGCATGGACCTCAACCACGGCGGTCACCTCTCGCACGGCAGCCCCGTGAACTTCAGCGGTATCAACTACAAGGTTGTTGGCTACCAGGTGAAGGAAGAGACCGGCATGGTCGACTATGAGGACATGGAGAAGAAGGCCCTCGAGCACCACCCGAAGCTCATCATCGGCGGTGGCAGCGCCTACAGCCGTGACTGGGATTGGGCCAAGATGCGTGAGATCGCCGACAAGATCGGTGCCATCCTCATGGGCGACATCAGCCACCCCAGCGGCCTCATCGCCAAGGGCTACCTGAACAATGCCGTCAAGTATTGCCACATCGTCACCACCACCACCCACAAGACCCTGCGCGGACCTCGCGGCGGTATGATCCTCATGGGTGAGGACTTCGACAATCCTTGGGGCAAGACCACCCCGAAGGGTGAGATCAAGAAGATGAGCGCCCTGCTCGACAGCGCCGTGTTCCCGGGCACCCAGGGCGGTCCTCTGGAGCACGTCATCGCCGCCAAGGCCGTCGCCTTCGGCGAGGCTCTGACCGACAGCTACGACCAGTACATCCAGCAGGTGATGAAGAACGCCAAGGTGATGTGCGAAGCCTTCGTCAACAAGGGCTACAAGGTCATCAGCGGCGGTACCGACAACCACCTGATGCTCATCGACCTGCGCACCAAGTTCCCCGAGCTCACCGGTAAGGAAGCCGAGAACGCCCTCGTGGCCGCCGACATCACGGTGAACAAGAACATGGTGCCCTTCGACAGCCGCAGCGCCTTCAAGACCAGCGGTCTGCGCGTCGGAACGCCCGCCATCACCACCCGTGGTCTGAAGGAGGCCGACATGCCCGTCATCGTGGACATGATCGACACCGTCCTCTGCAACCCGACCGACGAGGCCGTCCGCGCCAAGATCACCGGCCAGGTCAACGAGATGATGCAGAACCGTCCTCTCTTCGCCTGGTAAGAAAAACCGAGTAAATAGTCCGGCTTGTCAGACTTGTCCGACAAGTCGGACTTCTTTTTATCCTCATGGCACTAATCAAATCATACAAAGGCAAGTCGCCCCGTTGGGGCAAGGACTGCTACTTCAGCGAGAATGCCACGCTGGTGGGCGACGTGACGCTGGGCGACGAGTGCTCGGTGTGGTTCAACGCTGTGGTGCGCGGCGACGTGGCGCCTATCACCATCGGCGACCGTACCAACGTGCAGGACGGCTCTTGCATACATGTGACCCACGACATCGGCCCCACGCGTATAGGCAGCGACGTCACCATCGGCCACAATGTCACCCTCCATGCCTGCACCATCCGCGACGGCGCCCTCATAGGCATGGGTGCCACACTGCTCGACGACTGCGAGGTGGGGGAGGGCTCCATTGTCGCCGCCAGCGCCCTGGTGCTGCAAGGCACCAAGATACCGCCTCACGAGATCTGGGGTGGCGTCCCCGCCAAGTACATCAAGCCCACCCGGCCCGGCCAGACGGACAATGCCGCCCACTACGTTGAGTACGCCAAAGAGTATATGAAAGAGCCGTAATCTTCAACGACAAGAAGAGCTGCTGCCACAGCCACAACGGCGAGTCGGCGGGAGAGAAGTGGGAGTGGCCAGTGACTAGTGGATAGTGGTCGTCTTGTAACCGTTTAGTAGCCGTTTAGAGGGTGTTAGTGGTTGGGGGATAGTTGATTGGCGTTAATTGGGCTCATATTTGAATGGGGACTCAGTATGTCAAAGGACTAGTTTATAGAGTTTTGGAGAGGTCGGCGCTGGCCAAGACGCTTCCCAATCCGGATGCAAAAGTACGACGGCGGGATTGCGGTCTACGAATGGTTGCGAAATTTTTTTTTCTTTACGCTATAGTGGTGGCTGTGTAAATTGAAAATTGAAAATTGAGAATTGAAAATTGGTGAGGGGGTCTTGTGCTGTTGTGTGGCCGTCTTGTAGCCGTTACGAAAATTGAGAATTGAAAATTGAGAATTGAAAAGTGGAAGAGAACGGCGAACTTAGAAAATTGAGAATTGAAAATTGAGAATTGAAAATTGGTGAGGGGGTCTTGTGCTGTTGTGTAGCCGTCTTGTAGCCGTCTAGTAGCCGTTAAGGTGGGTGGATGGGAATATGTGGAAGTATGACGGAAGTGAGAGGTCAACGAATAGTTTTGCAAATGACGAGATTATGTTCACGAGAGTGACAGTTGTGACAGTTAAAAATTAGACCATACAAACGGAAAAAAAATTCTATATCTATATATATCTATAGATATATATAGATATAGATGATATTTTTGGTTGTGAAAGCCCCTCAAAACAACTGTCACAACTGTCACTGTCACTCTTACCCCGATGTAGGGTGGTGGCGAGAACGCTACCGAAGTGTACGGAGTGTTTGGATGTGATAGATATTCAATAACATAAAGCCGACGGGCGAAGTCGGGAGGAAGGGGCGCAACGGTATGGATTCAGGATGGGGACACCTTATTTTCGGCGGGGGGGTGGTCGTTTTGTCACAAAAAAGGCTCTGGAATGAGGTATTGATGGCGTGATTCGGGAGCACGAATGTGAGCGCTGGGGAGGGTGAAGGGTGCTGGACGGAGGGGTGCGGAGGGTGTTTTGGTCGGCAGCGCAATCCACCACGTGCTATCAGTATATACACTATTGTTAGAGTAGCATTACACTATAGTTACCATAACGTTAGACAAAAGGGGAACGGTAGGTGAGCAAAAGGGGAGCAAAACCAATAGACTTGTTGTTGGTAAAAATCTTTTGGCTATGTCACGGAAATTTCGTATCTTTGCAAATTATTTGAGATACGGAAGTGGCCGAGGAACCGGCAGAAATAAGTACACAGAAAACCACTGGAGGTTCACAGAAAAGTAAACAGAAAAACGGATAGGGGGTCGGAGAAAATGTCTTTGGTTCGGAGAAAGGGCAGAAAAGTTCGGAGAAAAAAGTGGGCATTTGTATGTGGTTGCAAAGTAAGATATAAAGAATGATATAATGAAAAAACTCTTTTTGTTTTTGTCCCTGACGATTGGCTTGACTTATGGAATTCAGGCACAGGCGCCGAAGGTTTACGACGAGGGCATCGACGCTATGGAGCAGATGCAGAATGCTGTCGAGGAGGCACGTGAGAGCGGACGCTATGTGATGTGCCAGGTGGGCGGCAACTGGTGCCCGTGGTGTCTGCGGTTTGCCGAGTTTGCCACCAAGGACAGCGTCATAGCGCCGTTGATGGAGGAGAACTACGTATATATCCACGTGAACTACTCCAAGGGCAACAAAAACCTCGAGGCGATGAAGTACCTCGGCAACCCCGGCCGCTTCGGCTATCCCGTCTTCGTGGTGCTCAACGAAGAGGGCACCCCAATACACATCCAGGAGAGCGAGAGCCTCGAGGAGAACAAGGGCTACAGCCGCAAGCGGGTGGAGAAATTCCTCCGCCTCTGGAACAAGAAAGCTGTCGAGTCGGATGTCAAATAAGGAATACATAAATTCAAAGCCAGTAGACTCCATATACTTTACAACCATTACAAAAACGGTAAATCTGTGCTTGGCAAGTGATAATGGCCCTATTAATTAATAACGATACTGAAATGAAGAAGATTTTTTTTCCTGTAGCAATAGTTTTGCTGTTGTTGGTGGGTTGTAAGGCTCCTGTTGAGAAGGTGGAGTATTGGATGTCGTACGACGACATCGCCCTCTTGGCCTCGCCGACCGATACTGCGTCAGTGGTCAAGCAACTGAATGGACGTGTGTCGCCGTTCAATATAGAACAGCGCGACAGCAGCGGTGAGTGGGGGCTTTATGTTGTCTCCCGAGGGGCGTTCTCGAAGATTGTGTCAGGCTGGCTGCCGCTGAAGGAGATGATCTATGCCGGCAGCGACGACCCCGAGGAACGCATGGAGGCCTTTGTGGTCAAGTCGAAGGAGTTGCCGGCATACAAACATCCCAAGGTGAATAAAAAGGACTGCTATGTCACCCTTCATCAGGGTGATACGATACTGGCTACAGCCAAGTCGGGCAGTTGGGTACACATGTATTACACCAAGTTTGGCCAGACCGGGCGTCAACGGGAGGACTACGGCTGGGTGCAGGCATCGCAGCTACAGAAGATAGACTCGCTGACCCGAACAGGGGTGGCCGAACAGATGCTGGCTAGTTCGGTAGTGGCCAAAGCCAACGACAAGGAGGATGTGGGTTACCTCGAATTCAGGCAGAAGAGCCACAATGTTTACCGGAATATCGGCATTGTCATTGGCTATATTGCCATAGCGATGGCACTGGGTTTCCTTGTCTTTGCCATTCGTCGTAAGAAGGTGTGGGACGTGGTGATACTGCTCGTTATGGGAGTGCTTATCTTGGGTTTCTCGCAGGCGATACTGGTCAGCACCTGGTGGTATGCCTTCCTGATACCGTTGATGGCATATATACTATGTTATCCGTTGCTGTACTTTGACAAGACATCAGGGAGGTTCTGCACTCTCTTCCCGGTGCTAGCGCTGCTGGCGGCGGCCTATTATCTCTTTATGTGCACCAACCTGCTGCATCCCACCTTCTGGCGTGTAGTCGGCTTTGTTGTGCTGGCGGCGGCATGTGTTGTAGAGACGTTGTTTGTGCGCGACAGGAAAGAGCGTGACATCTGCCCCTTCTGCGGCTATTATGCACGGCACAGCAGAGGATCCCGTCATGATTTAAGCACCAGTACTAGCCACGGTACCGAGACAAAGGACGAATTTGTCAAGCGTACGGAGACCCAGTCGGGCAACACCAAATACATTACCGACCACTACAACCGTGTGACCTACGACACCGAGACCACCACCACCATATATGAAGTCGACCGCACCTGTATGCGCTGTGGAAAGGTGTTCCAGAACCGCGGCGAATCGAAGGTGAAAGTCACTAGAAGAAGATGACGTGGCGGTCGAAATACAGAAAGCATATAGCCCCACCCCTCTCCGTCCCCTCCCCAGGTAGGGGATGAGGGGAGGGGAAAAAGATAAAAAAATGAATATATTAGTTACCGGCGGAGCCGGATTCATAGGCTCCCACACATTGATTGAACTCTACAAGGCCGGCCACACCGCTGTGGTGGTCGACAACCTGAGCAACAGCAACCCTGAGTCGTTGCGGCGGGTGGCGGAAATCATCGGTGTGCCCGAGATTCCTTTCTGTAAGGTGGATATCCGCGACCGCGAAGGGCTCGAACGTGTATTTTTGGCGAACAAGTTCGACGCCTGCATCCATTTTGCCGGTCTCAAGGCTGTGGGCGAGAGTGTGGAGAAGCCGTGGGAATACTACGAGAACAATATCGGCGGCACGCTGACGCTGGTCGACGTCATGCGCAAGCATGGCTGCAAGAACATCATCTTCAGCTCCTCGGCCACCGTCTATGGCGACCCCGTGGAGATACCTATCACGGAGAACTGTCCCAAAGGCCAGTGTACCAACCCCTACGGTTGGACCAAAAGCATGCTCGAGCAGGTACTGATGGACATCCAGAAAGCCGATGCGGAGTGGAACGTCGTGCTGCTGCGCTACTTCAACCCCGTTGGGGCGCACCAGAGCGGCAGGATAGGGGAGAACCCCAACGGCATTCCCAACAACCTGATGCCCTACATCACCCAGGTGGCTGTGGGTAAACGCAAAGAGCTCGGCGTCTTCGGCAACGACTATCCCACGCCCGACGGTACCGGTGTGCGTGACTATATACATGTGTGCGACCTCGCCGCCGCCCATGTATGCGCCCTGCAGGCCATCAGCCGTCGTTGTGGCATAGGTATATATAATATCGGTACTGGCAACGGCTACAGCGTACTCGACATGGTGAAGGCCTTCGTGCGCGTCAACGGTGTAGAAGTGCCTTACAGCATCAAGCCGCGCCGCGCCGGCGATATCGCCACCTGCTACTGCAATCCCGCCAAAGCCGAGGCTGAGCTCGGTTGGAAAGCCAAGTACGGCATTGAGGATATGGTGCGCGACAGTTGGAACTGGCAAAGACAGAACCCCGAGGGGTATCCCGATGGGAACTGCCTTTAAGAACCCGGAGGGGTATTGATGCCGGTGGCCACACGGTTGATAATACTTGATTTCGACGGCACGATTGCCGACACGCAGCCGCTGATTGTCGACTCGATGCAGAGCACTATACGTGAGTTGCACCTGCCTGCGCGCAGCGATGCTGAATGCAGGGCCATGATTGGGTTGCCGCTGAAAGAGTGTTTCATGCGTCTGCTGCCCATTGACGACAGCATGGGAGACCGTTGTGCGGAAGTCTACCGCCGCATCTTCGACGAGAAGAACCATGACGGCGTGGTCACGCTTTTCCCACATGTGATGGAAACCTTGCGCGAGTTGCATGAGCGGGGGTTGCTGTTGGCCATCTGCAGCAGTCGCGGACGGCCGACCCTTGAAGGCTTCGTGAAGAGTTTCCGGCTGGAGCCATACGTCAGCATGGTCGTCAGCGCCAACGATGTGCAGAGAGGGAAGCCTGATCCCGAGCCTGTGCGGCTCATCCTGCAGAGGATTGCTGTCGATGCAAGCGAGGCCTTGGTGGTGGGTGACGCCTCGTTCGACATCATGATGGGGCGTGCTGCCGGATGCCGCACCTGCGGTGTAACCTACGGCAACCAGTCGGCCGCGGACCTCAAGAAGGCCGGTGCAGAGAGAATTATAGATGATTTCGCCGAACTTGTGGGAGTTGTGGGTTGAGTGTTTTTGTGGTTTTTGTGGATGGTTAGGACGGGTTCATGACGGGTTTAGGACGGGTGAAGAGGATATATTGACACGAGGACTGCCATTTTGGCAGTCTTTCTTGTTTGGTATTCATTTTGCATAGACGAGGTCAGAAAATAAAAACCAAATAACTATGACCTTAGACAAGTTTACAATCAAAGCGCAGGAAGCCGTGCAGAAGGCCCAGGAGGTTGCCGTAGGAGGGCAGCATCCGGCCATCGAGACGGCTCACCTGCTGAAGGGGCTCATCTCGGAAGACGAGAATGTGACGCCCTACCTCCTCAAGAAGATGGAGGTCAACATCCCCCGCCTCACACAGCAGGTGGATGACATCCTTAACAGTATGCCGCACGTCAGCGGCGGTCAGGTGTACCTGAGCAGCGACGCCAACCAGGCGCTGGTGGCCGCTCAGCAGCGCGCCACCAAGATGAACGACGAGTTCGTCAGCGTGGAGCACCTGCTGCTGGGCATCCTCAGCGGCCGCGACCGTGTGTCGCAGCTCCTCAAGGACGCCGGCGTCAACGAGAAAGCCCTCCTCGCCGCCATCGCCGACCTCCGCAAAGGCAGCAAAGTCACCAGCCAGAACCAGGAGCAGACGATGAACGCCCTGAACAAGTACGCCAAGAACCTCAACCAACTGGCTCAGGCTGGCAAGCTCGACCCCGTCATCGGACGTGACGAGGAGATTCGCCGTGTGCTGCAGATCCTCTCGCGCCGTACCAAGAACAACCCCATCCTCATTGGCGAGCCCGGTGTGGGTAAGACCGCTATCGCCGAAGGCCTCGCGCAGCGTATCGTCAGCGGCGACGTGGCCGAGAACCTGAAGTCGAAGACAATCTACTCGCTCGACATGGGTGCCCTGATCGCAGGCGCCAAGTACAAGGGCGAGTTCGAGGAGCGTCTGAAATCCGTCATCCGCGAGATCAACGAGGCCGACGGCGAGATCATCCTCTTCATCGACGAGATCCACACCCTCGTGGGTGCCGGTGGCGGAGAAGGGGCTATGGATGCCGCCAACATACTGAAGCCGGCATTGGCACGTGGCGAGCTGCGCGCCATCGGTGCCACCACGTTGGCCGAGTACCAGAAGTACTTCGAGAAAGACAAGGCATTGGAGCGTAGGTTCCAGAGTGTGCTCATCGACGAGCCCTCGGTGCCCGATACCATCAGCATCCTGCGTGGCCTGAAGGAGCGCTACGAGGTGCACCACCGTGTGCGTATCAAGGACGAGGCCATCATCGCCGCCGCCGAGCTCTCGCACCGCTACATCAGCGACCGCTTCCTGCCCGACAAGGCCATCGACCTCATCGACGAGGCCGCCGCCAAACTGAGGCTGGAGATAGACTCGGTGCCCGAGGAGCTCGATGAGATTGAGCGCCGTATCCGTCAGCTGGAAATTGAGCGCGAAGCCATCAAGCGCGAGAACGACCAAGACAAGATTGCACAGATAGACAAGGAGCTGGGCTCCCTGCGCGAGCAGCGCGACCAGATGAAGGCCCGCTGGCAGAACGAGAAGAGCATCGTGGAGGAGATACAGGCCGAGGTGAAGAACATCGAGAGCTACAAGTTCGACGCCGAGCAGGCCGAGCGTGCCGGCGACTACGCCAAGGTGGCAGAGCTGCGCTACGGCCGCATCCGCGAGGCCGAGAAGAAGGTCGAGGAGCTCAAGGCCCGCCTCAAGGAGATGCAGGCCGACAACGCCATGATCAACGAGGAGGTGGACAGCGAGCAGATAGCCGAGGTGGTGAGCAAGTGGACGGGCATACCCGTGACGCGTATGCTGCAGAGCGAGCGTGAGCGTCTGCTGCACCTCGAGGACGAGCTGCACAAGCGTGTGGTGGGTCAGGACGAGGCCATCAACGTGATAGCCAACGCTGTGCGCCGCTCGCGTGCAGGCCTCTCCGACGGCAAGCGCCCCATAGGCAGCTTCATCTTCCTCGGCACCACGGGCGTCGGCAAGACGGAGTTGGCGAAGGCGTTGGCCGAGGTGCTCTTCGACGACGAGAACATGATGGTGCGTATCGACATGAGTGAGTATCAGGAGCGTCACAGCGTCAGTAGGCTCATCGGTGCACCTCCAGGTTATGTGGGTTACGACGAGAGCGGTCAGCTGACGGAGGCCGTGCGTCGTAAACCCTACTCGATAGTGCTGTTCGATGAGATAGAGAAGGCTCATCCAGACGTGTTCAACATACTGCTGCAGGTGCTCGAGGACGGGCGTCTTACCGACAACAAAGGCCGCACGTGCGACTTCAAGAACACTATCATCATCATGACCTCCAACATGGGCTCCGACATCATCCGCGAGAAGCTGGAGAACGGCGTACCCTCGCAGTACGACCTCGACGAGACCAAGAATGCCGTCATGGAGATGCTCAAGCAGAGGATACGTCCCGAGTTCCTGAACCGTATTGACGAGATCATCATGTTCCAGCCGCTGACGCAGAACCAGATCAAGGACATCGTCCGCATACAGCTGCGCTCGGTGGCCAAGATGCTCGAGCAGAATGAGATCACCATCAGCGCCACCGACGAGGCCGTCAACCGTCTGGCCGAGGTGGGCTACGACCCCGCCATGGGTGCCCGACCGGTGAAGCGCGTCATCCAGCGCGAGATCCTCAACGAGATGAGCCGTCAGCTGCTCGAGGGCAAGATCCACAGCAACGAGACCATCATCATCGATGTCATCGACGGCCAGTTCGTATTCTACAATCCCAAGGATAAGAACGGCTAATTACTCTAATTAAACGAATTGTTTTGTGGCGGCCGCAGGCGAAAACCCTGCGGCCGCTAACTTTTTTTTGCCGTATGCGGAAAAAGTCGTATCTTTGCAGCGAGAAATAAAAACTACAACAATATGAAAAAGACCTTCAGAACAATGCTTGTGGCCTTTATGGCCGTAACGATGGTGGCCTTTGTCGGCTGCGACAAGGAAGACGACGGCAACGGCGGTAACGGCACCGAACAGCCGACGCCTAACCCTAACCCCAATCCGGGACCTGGCCCCAATCCGGGACCTACTATTAATTTGGTCGACCTCGGTTTGCCAAGCGGCCTGCTGTGGGCCGAATGCAACGTGGGTGCCACGACGCCCGAAGGCTATGGCGACTACTACGCCTGGGGCGAGACACAAACCAAGACTGTCTACAATTGGGGCAATTATCGCTACGGACATGACTCACACGAGTTGACAAAGTATTGTGACGATCCCAACTACGGACTCAATGGCTACACCGACGACTTGACCACTCTTGAGCCTGGCGACGATGCCGCCACCGCCAATCTCGGCAACGGTTTCCGCATTCCCACCAAAACGGAATGGGAGGAAATGGTGAACAACACCACCCACGAATGGACAACCCAGAACGGCGTCTATGGCTGGAAGTTTACATCCACTAATAACGGCAAAAGCATCTTCCTGCCTGCCGCTGGAGAGACTGTCAGTGCTCTGCACGATGTGGGCGAAGGTGGTCATTATTGGACTTCGACACTCGGTGCTGACGGCCCCAATTACGCTTGGCAGTTGGCTTTCACGTCGACTCAGCTCGGTGGCGACCTTCAGCCCGTTACTCGCAGTGGTCGCTATGGTGGAATTACCATCCGTGCCGTGCGTCCTAGATAGAAAAACATTCAGATGAAAAGAGGATTCGGTAGCGACAACCACTCGGGCGTGAGCCCCGAGGTGATAGAGGCCATCGCGATGGCAAACAGCGAGCATGCGCTGGCGTATGGCGACGACGAATATACCAAACGGCTGGAGGAGCTCTTCAAGGAGACCTTCGGGCAGCAGGCGAGGGTGTACCTGGTGTTCAACGGCACAGGTGCCAACGTGCTGAGCATCGACGCCATGTGCCGCTCGCACGAGGCGGTGGTGTGCGCCGAGACGGCGCATATCAACGTCGACGAATGCGGTGCACCGCAACGGGTGGTGGGATGCCGCCTCCTCACGGTGGATACCCCCGACGGCAAGCTGACACCCGCGCTGGTGAAGACTCGTCTGCACGGCTTCGGCTTCGAGCACCACTCGCAACCCAAAGCCATCAGCATCAGTCAGCCGACGGAACTCGGCACCCTCTATACGCTCGACGAAATCAAGGTGCTGGCCGACTTGGCGCATGAATATAATATGTATCTGCATGTCGACGGTGCACGCCTGGCCAATGCCGCCGTCGCCCTCGGCTGCTCGTTCAAAGAGATGACCACCGACCTCGGCGTCGACGCCCTCAGCTTCGGCGGCACCAAGAACGGTCTGCTGATGGGGGAGAGCTGCGTGCTTTTGAATCCCGCGCTCGACGTCGACATGAAATACCGCCGCAAGCAGATGACACAGTTGGCCAGCAAGATGCGCTTCATGGCCGCGCAGATGATCTGCTACCTCGAGAGCGGCATCTGGCGCCGCAACGCCGAACACAGCAACGCGATGGCGCAGCTGCTGCGTCGGGAGGTGGAGAAGGTCGAAGGAGTGAAAATAATGTATCCCGTGCAGGTCAACAGCGTCTTCGTGCAGCTGTCTACCGCCGTGTGGCACCGTCTGCAGGAGCGCTACTTCTTCTACGACTGGGACGAAGCCGCCGACGTGGTGCGCTGGATGTGCTCGTTCGACACAACAGAAGAGGACATCCACGCCTTCGTGGCCGCCTTGAAAGAGGAACTCAATAAATAACCAGGAACGTTATGAAAAACACCAGTATAGTCAACGGACGCCGTGTGGCGGCGGACCGCATTGCCGAGCTTGGCGAAGGCGAGGTCTTTGTCTTTGGCAGCAACATTCAAGGTGCCCATGGCGGCGGTGCCGCGTGGTTTGCACACAAGCACTTCGGTGCCGAATGGGGGGTGGGGGACGGTCTCACCGGCCGCACCTATGCGCTGCCCACCATGGAAGGGAAAGACGCGATGAAGGGTGCCGTGAACCGTTTCATCGCTTGTGCACGGCAGCATCCCGAACTCACGTTCCTCGTCACCGCCGTGGGCTGCGGTATAGCGGGCTATACGCCAGAAGAGGTGGCCCCTCTGTTCAAAGAAGCCACCTCGCTGGAGAATGTATACCTGCCCCAGGTGTTCTGGGACATCCTATAGTTTATTCGTCCTTGTAACCTGCAGCGATGCGGGCACGCTTGCGCTCAATCTCGTCGAGGATAATCTTGCGGATGCGGAGGTTGCTGGGGGTGATCTCGAGGTATTCGTCCTCGCGGATATACTCCATGGCCTCCTCGAGGCTCATCTTTATTGCCGGACTGCAGGTCGACTTGTCGTCGGCGCTCTTGGAGCGCATGTTGGTGAGGTTTTTGGCCGTCACCACGTTGATGACTATGTCGTTGCCCGGCCGCAGGCTCTCGCCGATGACCTCGCCGGCATAGACGTGGTCGCCAGGCTCGATGAAGAAGGGGCCGCGGTCCTGCAGCTTGCTGATGCTGTAGGCCGTTGCCTCGCCGGTCTCCTTTGCGATGAGGGCGCCGTATTTGTGGTCGTCCATGTCGCCCTTCCACGGCTGGAACTCCAGGAAGCGGTGGGCTATGATGGCCTCGCCGTTGGTGGCGGTGAGCAGAGTGTTGCGCAGACCTATGATGCCGCGTGAGGGGATGGTGAAGTCGAGCTGCACGCGGTCGCCCTTGGTGTCGATGGTGCCCACCTCGCCCTTGCGGCGTGTTACGACGTCGATGACCTTCGACGAGAACTCCTCTGGCACCAGCACGGTGAGCTGCTCGATAGGTTCGCACTTCTGACCATCTATCTCCCTGATAATCACCTTGGGCTGGCCGACCTGCAGCTCATAGCCCTCGCGGCGCATGGTCTCGATGAGGACGCTGAGGTGCATGATTCCGCGGCCGTAGACGAGTAGGGCGTCGGGTGAGCCGGTCTCCTCGATGCGCATGGCCAGGTTCTTCTCCAGCTCGGCGAAGAGGCGGTCGCGCAGATGGCGGCTGGTGACATACTTGCCCTCCTTGCCGAAGAAGGGTGAGTTGTTGATAGTGAAGAGCATAGACATCGTGGGCTCGTCAACCTTGATGGGAGGCAGGGCCTCGGGGTTCTCGGCGTCGCAGATGGTGTCGCCGATCTCGAAAGCCACGTTCTTGTCGAGGTCCATCAGTACGGCGCAAATCTCGCCGGCTTCGACGGGCGTCTTGATACGTTCCTTGCCAAGTCCCTCGAAAACATAGAGTTCCTTGATTTTTGTCTTTATCATCGTGCCGTCGCGTTTGGCGAGGGTGATGCTCTGTCCGGCCTGCAGGGTGCCTCGGTGCAGACGGCCCACGGCGATACGTCCGAGGTAGGAGCTGTAGTCGAGCGACGAGATCATCATCTGGGTGGTGCCATCGTCGGTCTTCGGAGCCGGTATATGCTCGATAATCAGGTCCATGAGGTAGCTGATGTCCTCGGTCGGAGTGTTCCAGTCCTCGCCCATCCATCCCTGCTTGGCTGAGCCGTAGGCTGTGGGGAACTCCAGCTGGTCGTTGTTGGCGCCGAGGTTGAACATCAGGTCGAACACCGCCTCCTGCGTCAGCTCGGGGTCGCAGTTGGGCTTATCTACTTTGTTGACCACCACTATAGGCTTGAGGCCCAGCTCGATGGCTTTCTGCAGCACGAAGCGTGTCTGCGGCATGGGACCTTCGAATGCGTCGACCACAAGGAGGACGCCGTCGGCCATGTTGAGCACGCGCTCCACCTCGCCTCCGAAGTCGCTGTGGCCAGGGGTGTCGATGATGTTGATTTTGTAGCCTTTGTAGCGGACGCTGACATTCTTGCTGAGGATGGTGATGCCGCGCTCGCGCTCAAGGTCATTGTTGTCGAGGATGAGTTCGCCAGTCTCCTGGTTGTCGCGGAACAGTTTGGCCTGATGAAGCATGCGGTCGACCAAGGTGGTCTTGCCATGGTCGACGTGGGCTATAATTGCAATATTACGAACGTTTTGCATAGATGTATGTTGTTAAATACAAACTGCAAAAATACGAAAAATATCCGATAGTATTTATATTTTTTATTATTTAGGTGTGTTGACGGCATGTAAGCGGCAGGGAGCCCCTATGGAACCCCTACGGATCTCCTACGGCCTTCGGACGGCTTCCCACTGAAGAAATGCCGAAGAGGGGCTCCGTATCGGAGTGGCAGGGTGGGGGAGACGAATTTCGCTCCTAAGCGACTTTCTCGCCAATCTGTGAAGCGGACGTAGTATCGGGGTGAGATAGGCCGTTAGAAGCGATTTTCAGTTGTTGTCATTTGTAAACATTATAGCACGAAAACCAAGCGTGACAAGTGTAAGTGGAGGTACAAAATCTGCCGTATACAAATGTAATCAAACAACAATTGTATTTTCGGTTAAAAAAAATAACGGATAGAATATAATATAATATTAAGTAGTTTAAATCAGTATGTTAGATTATGTGTTTTAATGTAGAACTTTTATAATTTAGTCCGAATAAAGTAATTCTTTATTAAATGCATGCATGGTTTGGTTAAGTGTTGAAATATTGGTAGTTATGTTTGTTATTTAAAGTGTTTGTTTTATGTTTGTGTTTATGTACAGATGTAACGTTGTGAAATTTGTTTTGTCATGTCGAAAATAGTGTGTAATTTTGTAAATGCAATTGTTGTTGAAATACAAATGTAAGATTATGATAAACAGGATAAATCTAATTTTGCGGGCCAAAAATATCACCGCCCGACAGTTCGCAGAGGAGATTGGCATACAGCCGTCGGGAATGTCGCATATACTGGGAGGCCGCAACAACCCGAGTCTCGACTTCGCCGTGAAAGTTCTGAAGCGTTATCCCGAGATTGATGCCAACTGGCTGCTCCTCGGCAAGGGAGCCATGTATGGGAATGGTGCGTCGGTGGCCGTGACTGAGGAGCGGAATACCGAGACTGCCGTACCGCAGCAGACGGAGGCCGATTTCTCCGGTGGCGAAGCTGCGGAACTCCCCAAGGCCGAAGACTATCAGGCCACGTATATGGCTGTGCCGCCCGAAGAATACGAAGAAAAAGGGCTTGAATCTGAGGCTTTTGGTATCAAAAACCGTCATGTCGCCCCTCAAGTAAAGCATGCGAATGATGGTGACCGCACCGTTGTGCGTATGATGCTAATCTACAGCGACAGCACCTTTGATGTGCTGACGCCCAGAAGTTAGTTCCGACGCCAACTGACGCAAATCGGCTGTGGATTTCGTGGAGACAGACACGATAATCTGCGGCCGTTGCCAATAAATGGCGTAAAAAATATATTGATTATATATATATAGAAAAATTTTCGTATCTTTGCATCTGCCAGCCCGAATGTGTGGCTGCGATAAAAGATTGAAAGAAAATGGACTACAACTTCAGTGAACTAGAACCGCGGTGGCAGAACTGGTGGCGCGGGCATGGTGTGTACCATGTGGACAATGCCTCATCCAAGCCGCATTACTATGTTTTGGACATGTTCCCCTATCCGTCGGGTGCCGGTCTCCACGTAGGCCACCCGCTGGGTTACATAGCCAGCGACATCTACGCCCGCTATAAGCGTCTGCGCGGCTATAACGTGCTGCATCCCATGGGTTACGACGCCTACGGTCTGCCCGCCGAGCAGTATGCCATCCAGACAGGTCAGCATCCTGCCGTCACCACGGAGAAGAACATAGCGCGTTACCGTGAGCAGCTCGACAAGATAGGCTTCTCCTTTGACTGGGACCGTGAGGTGCGTACCTGCGAGCCTAAATACTACAAGTGGACGCAGTGGACCTTCCTGCAGCTCTTCAAGCATTATTATGACAACAATGAGGGCAAGGCACTGCCTATCAGTACTCTTGAAGCCCGTTTCGCCAAGCAGGGCAGCGAGGGTCTGGATGCCGCCTGCACCGAGGTGCTGGACTTCAGTGCCGAGGAGTGGAACGCCTGGAACGAAGCCAAGCGTCAGCAGGTGCTGATGAACTACCGTCTGGCCTATCTTGCCGACACGTACGTCAACTGGTGTGCCGAGCTGGGCACCGTGCTGGCCAACGACGAGGTCGTCGGCGGACTGAGTGTGCGTGGCGGCTACCCCGTGGAGCGCAAGCTCATGCGCCAGTGGAGTCTCCGCATCTCGGCCTATGCACAGCGGCTTGTCGACGGTCTGGAGCAGGTGGACTGGACCGACTCGTTGAAAGAGATACAGCGCAACTGGATAGGTCGTTCGGAGGGTGCCGCCGTGTGGTTCCCCCTCGACGTGAAGAGCAACGCCAACGTGCTGCCTGGTGCGCAGGCCTATATGCCGCAGTTTGACCCGCAGCCGGTGCCGAGTTTTGAGATCTTCACCACGCGCCCCGACACCATCTTCGGTGTCACCTTCATGGTGCTGTGTCCTGAGCATGAGCTCATCGACAGCATCGCCACCGATGAGCAGCGCCAGCAGGTGCAGGACTATGTCACATGGGCCAAGAACCGCTCGGAGCGCGAACGCCAGGCCGAGGTGAAGAAGGTCAGCGGTGTCTTCACCGGCGCTTATGCCGTCAACCCCCTCACCGAGGAGCGCATACCCATCTGGGTGAGCGACTATGTGCTGGCGGGTTATGGCACCGGTGCCATCATGGCTGTGCCGGCGCACGATAGTCGCGACTTTGCCTTCGCACGCCACTTCAACCTGCCTATACGTCAGGTCGTTGCTGTGGAGAAAGATGCCGTCAGCGACCCCGCCACATGGAGCGAGAGCATGGATGCCAAGACCGGCTACTCGGTCAACAGCGGCTTCGTCAGCGGTATGAAAGTCAAGGAGGCCATGGCCGCCGTCATCGACAAGATAGAGGAGATGGGTATCGGCCACCGTACCGTCAATTTCCGCCTGCGCGACGCCATCTTCAGCCGTCAGCGCTACTGGGGCGAGCCCTTCCCGATATACTACAAGACCGTCGACGGTCAGCAGTTGGCTGTCAGCATTCCAGAGGAGTGTCTGCCGCTGGAGTTGCCAGAGGTGAGTGAGTTCAAGCCCACCGCCACGGGCGAGCCGCCGCTGGGTCACGCCACACGCTGGGCATGGGACTTGAATAACCGCTGTGTGGTGGAGAACAGCAAGATAGACAACGTCAGTGTCTTCCCGCTGGAGCTGAGCACCATGCCGGGCTTTGCTGGCAGCAGCGGATATTACTTCCGCTATATGGACCCGCACAACGACGAGGCATACTTCTCGAAAGAGGCTGTGGGCTACTGGCAGAACGTAGACCTCTATGTGGGTGGCGCCGAGCACGGCACGGGTCACCTGATCTACGCCCGCTTTTGGAACAAGTTCCTCTATGATATCGGTCTCGCCGTCAAGGAAGAGCCCTTCCAGAAACTCATAAACCAAGGCATGATACAGGGACGCTCCAACTTCGTGTACAGAAGCAAGTCGGACAACAGTCTCTTCATCTCGAAGGGATTGGTGAAGGACATGAACGACGTGACGCCGATACATGTGGACATAAACATCGTCGACAACGACGTGCTCGATTTAGAGCGTTTCCGCCAGTGGCGCCCCGAGTTCGCCGATGCAAGGTTTGAGCTCGAAGACGGCAAGTATGTGTGCGGCTGGGAGGTTGAGAAGATGAGCAAAAGCATGTACAACGTGCAGAACCCCGACGACCTGGTGGCGCGCTACGGTGCCGACACGCTGCGTCTGTACGAGATGTTCCTCGGACCTGTGGAGCAGGCCAAGCCGTGGGACACCAACGGCATAGAGGGTGTGCACCGCTTCCTCAAGAAGTTCTGGCGCCTCTTCGACAACCTGAGCGACGAGCCGGCCGCAAAGGAGGAACTCAAGGTGCTGCACCAGACCGTCAAGAAGATCACCGACGACGTGGAGCGCTTCTCGTTCAACACTTGTGTGTCGACATTCATGATATGCGCCAACACGTTGACCGACATCAAATGCAGCAAACGCGAGGTGTTGGAGCCGCTGGTGGTACTGATAGCCCCCTTTGCTCCGCATATCGCCGAAGAGCTATGGCACCAACTCGGACACGAGGCGTCTGTATGCGACGCACAGTGGCCAGTGTGCGACGAGCGCTATCTGGTGGAGGACACGGTGAAGTATCCCGTGCAGTTCAACGGCAAAATGCGCTTCACGGTCGACTTGCCGGCCGCATGCACACAGGATGAGGCTATCGCCGCCATCAAGTCAATGCCCGAGGGGCAGAAGTGGATGGACGGCAAGGAGCCGCGCAAAGTGATATTCGTTCCCAAGAAGATTATCAATATCGTACTATAAATGCTAAGCAGACATTTCTTAAGAAGCAAGGTGCTTCAGGAGATATATGCCAGCCAGATGGAGGGCAAGGATGCCATACAGGCATGCAAAGACTTTGAGTACCATATAGGCAGACTCAACGAACTGGGGGTGTTGCAGGTGTCGCTGATGACCAAGGTGTTTGAGATAGCCGAGGTGGTCATCGAGGAAGGTCGACGTAAGTTCCGCCCCACAGACGCAGAGAAGACTCCCAACCGTAAGTTCCTCAGCAACGAGTTTCTGCGCCGTATGGCAGACAACTATGAGTTGAAGCAGCTCACCGAGAAGTGGGGCGGCTGCTGGGAGACGCACAGTGACCTGGTGCGCGAGGCTTTCCTGGAGTTCCGTAAGACAGACGTATACTGCCAGTACCTTTCGCATCCCGATACAGACTTCAGTCAAGACAAGGAATTGGCTATCATGTTGTTCCGCTTTCTCATGAACCGTGAAGCCGTGGTCACTGCCATGGGTGAGCGCAGCCTGCTGTGGGAGGATGACTTCGAGCAGATAGCGCAGTATAACTTCATGATGCTCAAGACTCTCGACGAGCAGACCTTCGACGAGGCGATGCAGTGGCCGGTGATGTACGACAAGCGCGTGGAGAAGGACGAGGCGGACATGGAGTTTGCGAGACTGCTGCTGCGCGAGACAATGCTTCACCGCAGCGAGGGCGACGAGATGATAAAAGCCCGTCTGCAGGGTTGGGAGTTCGAGCGTGTGGCGTTGATGGACGTGCTGCTTATCAATATGGCTATCGCTGAACTTACCGCTTGTCCGTCAATACCCGAGAAGGTCACAGTGGATGAGTACATTGAGCTCAGCAAGGAGTTCAGCTCTGAGCGCAGCAAGCTCTTCATCAACGGTATCCTCGACAAACTTGTGCTTGAGTTGCGCTCGCAGGGGAGGATCAAAAAGTCGGGCCGCGGTCTGCTTAACGAGTCAAGCGAGGAGGTGCTATAATGAAGAGAGTATTTGTATTATGTGCTGTCGCTGTTATGCTGACGCTTGGTGGCTGCAAAAGTAAGGCCACGCAGGATGCAGATGTTGACTTGATACGCAATCCGAGGAGTGCCCAGGGCTACAATGACAGTGAGAAAATGCCTGTGCTTACTTTCGACAGCGACATGCATGACTTTGGACGCCTTTCCGCTGGCGAGAATATAAGCTATAGCTTCCATTTCCGCAACACTGGTGATGCAGACTTGATAATCAGCAGCACCTCTGCGACGTGTGGCTGCACGGTGGCCGACTACCCGAAGGGTCGTATTGCGCCGGGTGGCGAGGGTTATGTGACCGTGACCTTCAAGAGCGCCGGCAAGTCGGGACAACAGTATCAGGAGGTCACCATCGTCAGCAATGCCCAGCCTGCTACCAGCAGGCTCAAGATTGTTGCCCAAGTGGGAAGATAAACAATTGTGTTGAACAAATAAACAAAGAAAAGATATGACAGATATGATTTTATTGCAGACTCAGGGTGCCCAGGGTGGTGGCTCGATGTGGATATGGATGATTGCCATCCTTGTGATCATGTGGATACTGATGCTTCGTCCGCAGCGCAAGAGAGAGAAGGAAGAGCGCAAGTTCCGTGAAGGACTGAAGAAAGGCGACCGTGTCGTCTTCTCAGGCGGCATTTATGGCAAGGTGCATGAAGTTGGTGAGCACACCGTAGAAGTGGAGGTCAGCAACGGCACCGTCCTCACCGTGGAGAAAAGCATGATACAGCCCGCTCCTGAATCCAAGAGCGAGGAGACAAAGAAGTAAGTGAAGCGTTTTCTTGTCATATTGGGGCTCACTGCTGTAGTGTGGCTCGGCGTGTCAATGTCTGAGTCCATGGACTACACCGTCCCCATCAAGATACGTTATGTCGGTTATGACACAGTGCGTTATGCGCTGGCCGATGCCGACACCGTGTTGCCTATGCGCATCACCTCCAGCGGATATGTGGCTTTCCTTATGGGCCAGAGAGAGGCTTCTCCAGAAGTGCTGGTTAGCATAAAGGGGAGCAGCTTGCAGTCCGCTGTCGGTACCGACAGCCTCTATGCTGCCGTACGTCAGAGTGTCACCGGCATCAAAGATGTCAGCTGCAGTATAGACTCGCTGCGTGTTACCCTTGTCGAGCGTGGCAGCAAGACTTTCCGTCCTACGCTCGACGCCGTGAGTTTCGAGTTTGCTGAGCGCTACGGGCTTTATGGTGAGCCAGTAGTTACCCCTGCTGAGGTGGTGCTGTATGGGCCTGAAGAGGTGCTGTCTGCGATTGGCAGTCTGCCGGTAGCCACTACTACGGTGTCTGGCATCAGCAAGTCACAGAGCTATACACTGCCGCTGGAACCGGTATGGGAGCAGTATGGCGACGTGAGGCCGTCGTGCACCGAGGTGCAGGTCTTTGTCCCCGTAGAGTCTTTTGTTGAGCGCACCTACAAGGTGCCCATAAGGGTGGATGGTGCCGACAGTTCGGTGGCGGTGCATGTATACCCGCCGGAGGCAACGCTCCACATGTGGGTGGCGCAGCGCGACCTGCACCGGGAGCCAGAGCTGACTGTCACGGTCAACTATTCCGACATCCTCGCCAACGGGCAGCACATCGTGCCGCAACTCACCGAGTTCCCGGGTTATATGCGTCCACGTGGCCTTGAGCCCGCCGAGGTGCAGTGTATAATCATAAAATAACCGTCTGTAGGATGTCGCTATGAAGAAGGTGGGAATAACCGGAGGTATAGGCTGCGGCAAAAGCACAGTCGTCGCCGAGTTTGTGCGCCGCGGTGTCTATGCCTTTGTGGCCGACGATGTTGCAGCCGCCTACTATGCTGACACTGCGTTTCTTGCCGAGGTGCGCCAGCTGTTCGGCAACGAGGTCTTCCGGCAGGACGGCAGCGCCGACAAGAGTCGCATTGCCAACGTGGTCTTTGCCGACAGCCATAAACTGGCAGCTCTCAATGCCTTGGTGCATCCACGGGTGATGGCCGACTTCGACGCCTTCTGTCGGCAACATTCGGCTGAACCATACGTCCTCTTCGAGAGCGCCATCCTATACGACTACGGCTTCGATGCCCTCATGGACAAAGTGGTGTGCGTCTATCTTGACCTCCCTGAGCGTATAGCACGTCTGCAGAAACGCGACGGGGTAGACGAGCGGCAGCTCATGGCACGTGTCGCCAACCAGATGCCCGCCGAAGAGATGATGCGCCGGGCCGATTATGTGATACTCAACTATGAGGGCAACCCTCGTCAGCGGCAGGTGGCGCTCATAGATAAAATGATAAGACAATGAGAAAGAGACTTGCTGCCTTTATGGCTCTGATGCTTTTGGCCGCCGTCGGCGGTCGGCTCGCGGCCCAGCGTTTCGACGCTCGCGGATTCACCTACCGTGACCCAGAGACCAACTGGGTCGACTCCGTCATGCAGACACTCTCGCTCGACCAGCGCATCGCGCAGCTCATGGTCGTGCGTGTGCCCCTCGACATGGACGACAGGCAGGCCAAAGCCTTCTCAGAGGTGATGAACACCTACGGCGTCGGTGGCGTCTGCTTCTTCGCCGGCACCGCCGAACGCCAAGCCTCAATGACACGCCGTTTTCAGCGCGACGCCCGTGTGCCGCTGATGGTGTGCATCGACGGCGAGTGGGGGCTCGGCATGCGTCTCAAAGACATGTATTCCTTCCCACGCAACGCACGCTTCGGCGAACTCTCCTCAGATGCCGACAGTATAGTCTACCGTATGGGTGCCGAGATAGGCCGTCAGTGCCGCGAGATGGGCATCCATGTCAACTTCGCCCCAGTGGCCGACATCAACTCCAACCCCAACAATCCGGTCATCGGCACCCGCTCCTTCGGCACCGACCCTGAGCGCGTGGCTCAGCTCGCTGTCATGTTCGCCCTCGGTCAGCAAAGCCAAGGGGTGATGGCTGTAGCCAAGCATTTCCCCGGCCACGGCGACACCGACAAGGACAGTCACCTCGAGCTGCCGGTCATCAAGCACACTCTCGCCTATATCGACACCGTCGACCTGCACCCATTCCGCCGCCTCTTCGACGCCGGTGTCGGGGGCGTCATGGTGGCCCACCTGCAGGTCAACGCCTACGACAGCCTGCGTCCCTCCACCCTCAGCCCCACCATCGTCGACGGCCTCCTCAAGGGTACCATGGGCTTCGGCGGCCTCGTCATCACCGACGGCATGGACATGAAGGGCATCACCAACGGCTATGGTGCTGGCCGTGCCGAGCTCATGGCCATGCTCGCAGGCAACGACATACTCCTCTTGCCGCCCGACGTCCGTGAGGCCATCGAGACCATCAAAACAGCCGCCGTGCAGAGCGACTCCGTCCGCCGTCTCGTCGACTACCACTGCCGCCGCGTCCTCAAAGCCAAATACCATTATGTCAGGCCCTATGTCAACGACGCCGTCCGTGTGCCGGACGAGAGTCACACGGCCGTCTGCAACGACATCGTCTCCGATCTCAACCTCAATATAGACCGTCGCATCGACAGCATCGTCGACAACGCCATCCGGCAGAACGCTATGCCAGGCTGCCAGATAGCTGTCATGCACCGTGGACGCCTCGTCGTCAACCGCAGCTATGGCCACCTCACCTACGACAGCACCGCCGCTCCCGTCACCACAGGCACCATCTACGACCTCGCCTCCCTCACCAAGGTCTGTGCCACCACCCTGGCCGTCATGCGTCTCATAGACAAGGGGCAGGTCAAGCTCGACGACAAGCTCAGCCGCCATCTCCCTTACCTCAAAGGTACCGACAAGACCAACATCACCGTCCGTCAGGCGCTCAGCCACTGCGCAGGTCTCAAAGCCTACGACGCCCTCTGGCAGCTTACCTCCGAGCGCGACAGCATACCGCTCCTCATAGCCGCCTCGCAGCTCAATGCCGACAACAGCTACTGCTACAGCGACTTCGGCTTCATACTCTTGGCCGACATGGTGGAGCGGGTCACCGGTCAGACCCTTGACGAATATGTGGAAGAGCACTTCTACGACCCCATGGGTCTCAACTCCACATTCTTCACTCCCCTCGACGAAGGCATCGACACCCTCCGCATAGCACCCACCGAGGTCGACAGCATCCGCGGTCTCAT
This sequence comes from uncultured Bacteroidales bacterium, assembly GCA_900318275.1. Lineage (GTDB taxonomy): Bacteria > Bacteroidota > Bacteroidia > Bacteroidales > P3 > Colimorpha. The sequence goes on from ONJY01000012.1 coordinate 49,865, forward strand.
CCGCGGCACAGTACACGACCCCAACGCCTTCGCCATGGACGGCGTCGCCGGCCATGCCGGACTCTTCTCCACGGCCGACGAGGTGGCCCTCATCATGCAGATGCTCCTCAACGGCGGCGTGCTCGACGGCCGTCGCTACCTCAAGCAGAAGACCGTCGAGACCTTTACTCGGCGACACTTCGAGCGGCAGGGCAACCGTCGCGCACTCGGCTTCGACAAGCAGCTCTTCTCCCCCTCGTCCAACGCACAGGTATGCCCCGAAGCCTCGCAGGCCTCCTACGGCCACACAGGTTTCACCGGCACCATGGTGTGGGTGGACCCCGAATACAACCTCGTCTACGTCTTCCTCTCCAACCGCGTCCACCCCTCCGCCTCCCCCAACCGTCTCGCACAGCTCAACGTACGCACCGACATACAGTCGCTACTATATAATGATATAAGAAAATAACCCTCCACAATCGACAATATGGCAGGTTTCACAAAATGGATATTCGCAGGCCTCGGCTGGGCCATCGGCGGCCCCATCGGCGCCCTCCTCGGCTACTTCCTCGGCAAGGCCATTTCGCCCGACAAACAGCTTGGCAGCAGCTCCTTCGGCACTGACGACGCACCCCACCGCGGCCCCTACCGCAACACGGGCACGCAGGCCGACATCAACGCCGCCCTCATGGTCCTCATCGCCGCCGTCATGAAGGTCGACGGCGCTGTCAAGCGCAGCGAACTCGACTATGTCAAGCGCTTCCTCCTCGCCAACTACGGCGAAGAGCGCGGCAAGGAGATGCTCAAGGTGCTGCAGCAGATGGTCGAGCGCGACATCCCCATCGACCAGATTTGCTTGCAGATCAAGGTCAACACCGACTACAACACGCGCTACCACATGGTCGACTTCCTCTTCGGCATCGGCGGCGCCGACGGCGAGTTCCACCAGAGCGAGCTCAACATGCTGCGCCTCATTGCCCAGTATCTCGGCATCTCGCAGTCCGACTACACCTCCATCTTCGAGCGTCATGTAGGCTCCTCCTACAGCAGCGGCTACGACGGCGGCTCATCTTCGCGCAGCAGCAGGGCCTCCTACGGCAAAGACCCCTACAAGGTGCTCGGCATCGACAGCTCCGCCACCGACGACGAAGTCAAAAAAGCCTACCGCAAGATGGCCATGAAATACCATCCCGACCGCGTCGCCGGCATGAGCGAAGAGCTCCAGCGCAACGCCGCCGAGCAGATGAAGGAGATCAACGAAGCCTACGAAGTCATCAAGCAGCGACGACCCTCCATGAAGTAGGCTGTCCGCAAGAAGAAGAGGTTGGCACCGTCATAGCGCCAGCCTCTACTTCTATATTCTATAACCTATAACCTATAACCTATAACCTATAACCTATAACCTATAACCTATAACCAGTATCACGCCAGCCGTTCCACCACGGTGCCAACCAGCTGGCGCATCGGCTCGTGGTAGTCGTTGAGGAAGGTCCCTTTGGGGCGGTTGGCAATGATGAGACACACCGTCAGCGCATCGTGGCCCAGCATGTGGCTGAAGCCGTATATCGCCGAGGTCTCCATCTCAAGGTTCGTCACCCGCAGACTCCTTATCTCTTTGAGGTTGCGTATCTCGCGCTGTTTGCGGCAAGTCCTGAACAGACGGTAGTAGTCGCTCCATTCGAATGACGCCAGCTTCTCGTTGAGGTTGTCCATGGCAGGGTGTAGCCTCACGGTGCGGCCCTGCGGACCGTAGAAGCCCGGCGCAGTTGCCGTGATGCCCTGGTGCATGTCGTAGGCTACGAGCTCCAGCAGCGTGGCGCTGCCCTGCACATAGTAGGGGCGCGCCGTACCGGCCGGCAGCTCCATATGTTCGGCGAAGGCTCCCTCCATTTCGGGCAGAGGTGAGCGCCACTCCTTGTAGTAGTTCATCAGTCCGTCCAACCCCACGGCGCATACCGAAGCCACACGACTGCCGCAGTCTATCTCTTCCTGCAACGAGCCGCTGGTGCCAATGCGCACTATGCGCAGGGTTCGGCCGATTTTTGTTTTCCATGCACCGTTGTCAAGGTGCAGGGCGGCGTCAAGTTCCGTCATTACAATGTCAATGTTGTCGCAGCCCATACCTGTCGATATGGCTGTGAACCGTGAGCCGTGGTAGGTGCCGGTAAGGGCGTGGATCTCGCGATTGTGGCTTTCGTGCTCTACATTGTCGAAGATGCTCTTGAACATCTCTACGCGTTCAGGGTCGCCGACGAGCAGTACATTGTCGGCCAGGGTGTCTGCGGTGAGGTGGATGTGGTAGAGGCTGCCGTCGGCAGCCAATGGTAGTTCGCTTGGTTTCAGCATAGGATGTATTGTTTGTTAGTTGTATGTTATCTGCGGATTGGTGCGGCACCACGGGTGGGAGCGGCTTTCTTGTCATCGTTGCCCTGTGTTGAGGTGCTGCGTGTAGGGGCTGCCGAGTTGCTGTTGCGTGTCGGCGTCGAGGTCTTGCTGTCGTTCTTCTGCGACGAGCTGCTGCGCGTCGGTGCCGGACTTGCTGTTGCGCCGCTGCGTGTGGGGGCCGCCGAGCTGTTGCTGCTGCGTGTGGGAACAGCGCTCTTGTTCTCGCTCTTCTGTGTCGACGAGCTGCGCGTCGGTGCCGTGCTCGGTGCCGAGCTGCTGCGTGTGGGTGCCGCCGAGCTGTTGCTGCTGCGTGTCGGAGCTGTGGTCTTGCCGCTGTTGTTGTTTTGCGACGATGTGCTGCGCGTGGGTGCTGCCGACGTGCCGCTGCCCGAGCGTGTGGGTGCCGACGTGGCTGTGCCGCTCTGCTGTGTGGCAGGGGTTCCCGCCGAGTGGTGCTGGCCGTTGGCGCTGTTGCTGCCCGTCGGTGTGGGGCGTGCGCCCGACGACGAGCCTGCCGGTACGGGGTGCTCTATCATCGGATGGTCCACTCCGGGCGTCCATGTGCTGGCAGGCCGCGGTGCGGGAGTGTGCGGGGCACGCAAGTAGTAGGGGTGGTAGGGGTGCGTGGCAGGGCCGTGGTGGCCGTGTGACGGCGGTGCCGGAGGCATCCAGCCGTAGCGGTGCACCTCATAGTGGTAGGTGCGTGTGTAGCCCGGACGGTGCACTATGCGCGTGTAGTGGTTGTAGGCAGGCACGGTCCATGTAATCGTCGGCATCCTCAGGCGTCCGTCGGTGCGGAAACGCAGGTATTGTGCCGCGTTGTACATGCGCCCGGCGCTGTAGAGCCAGATGCATTGCAAGTCTATGGGCATGTATATCTCCTCGCCCGTGTAGGCGTCGTAGCCGAAGATCCACAGCTCGTAGAATGCCGAGTTGACGCGCTCGGCCCACACCTCATTGAGGAGCACGTAGGTCTCAATCTCGTAGTCGTAGCCGCAGTATATCATCAATTCGTTCTGGCGATTGAGGTAGCTCACCGCGCGTTCGGCCTGGCTGCGCGTGAAGTAGAGCACCGACGTGGCGCTGGCCGTCATCATTGAAGCGAGCATAACTGCTATAATTGCAATGCGTTTCATAGGGCGTTGGCTTTTATTTGTTCACTATATTAGTGCTGCAAAGATACAAAAACTTTTTGTTTGCACAAAAAATACTTCTTTTCTGCCGCCTCCCATACCCGCCGATCCTACACCTCCGGTACGGAGTTGTTACGGCATTTAGACCGTAGTTCGACCATCGTTCTTCAGTGGAACATAGAAATACTACTGAAGAAATTCCGTAGGGGAGGCGTGGATTTTTGTCTCGCGGCAGTGGGATGTGTGGCGTTTCGGAGATGCGGAAATGCTAATTTTTCAAAAAAAGTTGCGGAATGTATTTTTTTTCGTATATTTGCACTTTGAAATATTGTGTAAAAATGTACATGATGAAACGTATATTTGTTGCATTAATGGCTGTGGTACTGCTTATTGGCGCCGCTGGCGACGTGCAGGCCCAGAACAAGAAAAAGAAATCGGGCAAGGCAAAGACCACGCAGACCACTAAAAAGAAAAAGGATGCAGCCCCTCCCGCGCCTGTTGTCACCGACATCGAGCTGCCCTACAACAGCAACGACTGTCTCTTCGCCATACCGCTCCAGATGGACCAGACCTACGGTCCGACGACGGCCCCCGACGGTGCCGGCCGTGTGCAGGAGGTGGTGGCCGACAAGGCTCACCCCAACCTCTTCGAGCGTGAGCACAACTCCGTGTGGTACAAAATCACAATCCCCTACAACGGTCAGTTGGAGATCAACATAGCCCAGCGTAACATCTGGGATGACTATGACTTCCTCGTCTACCGCTACACGGGCGTATACTTCTCCAACCAGGTGCTGCTCAACAAGGTGGCCCCTGTGGCCGTGAACCTTGGCGCCGTCGACAGCAATGCACTGGCCGCCGCAGCCCTCAAGGCCTCCGAGCGTCAGCCGAAAGCCAAGGCCGAAGCCGGCACCAAGAAGAAGAAAGTGACTGAGGAGCCTGAATTCGTGATGCCCACCGAACCCAAGCCCACCATCGGCATGAGCGTCGACGCCAAAGACGTCATGCTCACCAAGAAGCAGTTCGGAGGCTTCATCAAGTCCATCCCCGTGCGTATGGGCGAAACCTACTATATAGTGCTCGACAACCGCTCCGAGGGTGGCCAGGGCCACAGCATCACCTGCAGCGTGCATGCCGACGCCTATGAGCCGCTGGTGCTCTTCTACGACCGTAAAGGCAAGCGCTATATCGATGTCGACCTGATGATACTCGAGAAAGGCGGCCAGGGTGGTGAGCGCGCCATAGTGAAGGACGCCCACTACCGTGGCGGCAAGGTGAAGTTCATCCCGGGCTTCAGCTATACCCTTTACGCCAAGCGCGACGGCTTCTTCTCCATCTACCGCGAGTTCAATGCCAGTGACCTGATGATGCGCGACACGCTAATGCTCAGCTATATGGAGCGCACGGAACGCGGCTCTACCTTCCCCATCAAGAACATATACTTCGAGGACGGCGATGCCGCCCTCATCCCCGGCACCGACACGGCGCTGATGCAGTATGTGGCCATGTTCCTCAACCACCCCGACGTCACCTTCCTGGTGAAGGGCTATGTGCAGAGCTATGGCGTTAACGCCGAGGCCGACATGTTGCTGTCGCTCGACAGGGCCAAGACCGTGAAGCAGTATTTTGTGGACCATGGCATCGCCGCCGACCGTATCACCACGGCGGGCATGACGAAGAACGAGATTAAGCGCGCCGCCGCCGCGGCCCTCGACAAGGGTGCCGGCTTCAGCGGCATCAAGGCTGAACTCATCATCACGGGCAAGACAGAATAAAGCGTAACCATGAAACGACAGATACTAACGCTGCTGGCGCTCTGCGCGGCAGCGTTTTCTTTATCGGCCCAGACCGACTGGGCGCAGGTGGAGCGCCTCATTGGCGACGGCTCCTACAAGACGGCCTACGGCAAGGCCGAGGCTGTGTACAACAACAAGGCTGCTGCTAGCCGCCAGCGCCTGACGGCGGCCTACTATATGGCGCATGCGGCGGCCAGCTACCAGGAGGATGCCCGCGACAGCGCTGTGGCGCACTACCGCGCCCTGCTGCCCGCCCTCGACGGTGTCGACAAGGCTCTCTGCTACACTTTCCTTGCAGAGTACGACTCGGCTCTGGCCTATGCTGACGTGTTGAAGGTCACGCCCGTGGAGCAGATAAAGATGTTCTGCAACGCCGAGAAGAGCGTGGGAATGACCCCCACGGCCTACGACGTGGTGGTGTTGTGTATATTGGGCGACTATGACAAGACCACCGTCCAACAGCGCGTCGAGCTGCAGCGCATGCAGGCCGAGTTCCACGCCAAGGACGGCGACGACATACGCATCTTTTACGAGAACCGCCTGCTCGACTATCTCTCCAATGTGCCCAACCACCCCCTGACGCTCGAACGCATCGCCGAGTCGATAGCGAAGTTCCGCGGCACCAAGAGCCCCTATTATACATTGCTCTACCAGCGTGCCGCCCGATTGTGCAACGGCAAGGGCGACTATGTGGCGGCGTTGCGCTATTGCGACACTGCCGTCGCGCTGGCGCCGAAGAGCGAGGGCGGCATCGAGTGCGCCAACCTCGCCAACGAGATTAAGCAGAAGCGCATGGACATGGAGACGAGCAGCCTCATGGTCGTCCCCGGACAGCCCAGCCTGCAGCGGGTGCGCCACCGCAATGTCGACAAGCTGTACTACCGCATCGTCAAATACACCGAAGGAAAGGACGGCACCGAGGACTACTCTTGGAGCGACAAGGCCAAGGGCAAGCTGCTGGCGGCAAAACCAGTGGTCAGTGGTCAGTGGTCAGTGGTTAGTGGAAAAGAATACCAATATGCCGAGAGCTATGTGTCGCTGCCGGCGCTGCCTGCTGGCCGCTGGCTGCTGATGGTGTCGCCGAGCGAGGACTTCAAGACCGACGGCTTCATGGTCTATGCCGTGAACAGCACGGAGATGCTGCTGGTGCAGAATGGATGCGAGGGAATGCTGCTCGACCGCCGCACCGGCCAGCCTATTGCGGGACAGGAGATGCGCGTGGAGCGCAAAGAACATAACAATAAGATCACAGTGAAGGCTACGACCGTCACCGACCGCTACGGCCGCTACCGGTTGGCTTACGAGAAGTCGCGGTGGGGCGACCAGATTGTCGTAGAGCGCAACGGCTACCGCCTTACGGCACGCTATAACAACGACGACAGCAAACCCGACACGGCGATGCGCCTGCATGCCGAGGTGCGCACCGACCGCCCCATCTACAAGCCTGGCGACACGGTGCAGGTGGCTGTGGTGGTTTACCGCACCGACGGCTTGGAGGCCGAGGTGGCCAATGGCGAACGGCTGAAGCTGACATTCTCCGACCCTAACGGCCAAGAGGTCGACACGGTCGACCTGACGACCGACGATTTCGGCGTTGCGCACACCAGCTTCGTGGTTCCCACCGACCGCATAGCAGGCACTTTCTTTATCAAGTGCGACGGCAGAGTGCAGCTTTGGGAGCATGTCCGCGTGGAGGAATACAAGCAGCCGAAGTTTATGGTCACCCTCGACGCTGCCACAGGCTCGGCGCCCCGTTTCGGACAGCCCTGCACCATGCAAGGCCTTGCGGCGAGTTACAGTGCGGTGCCGGTGAGCGGTGCCCGTGTGCAGTACCGTGTGGTGCGGCGCCAGCTCCACCGCTGCTGGTGGTTCTATGACGATTTCTACAACGAGAGCGAGGTGGCCGGCGGCGAGACAGCCACCGCCGCCGACGGCAGTTTCAGCATTACCTTCACCCCTGAACCCGACAGCAACGTCGAGCTCTCCACGAAACCTTCGTTCGAATACGTGGTGCATGTGGATGTCACCGACCTCAACGGCGAGAGCCACAATGCTGTCAGCAGCCTGCGTGTGGGCTACACCAACGCTTTCGTGTACCTCGAGAGCGGCAGCACGCCTGGCAACCTCAAGGTGAAGCATGTCGACATCAACGGCAACCTGCTCCCCGGCGAGGTGAAGACAAGTGTTGAACTGTTGAGGCAGCCCGCCGAGCCGCGGCTCGACCATCCGCTGCTCTTCAAGGGTGTGCACCACACTATGTCCGAGGCTGAGTGGCACAAGGCTTTCCCGTTGCTGGCCTATGGAATAGAGTATAACGACCCTGCCAGCTGGCCTGTGGCCTCGAAGGGGTGGAATGGAGAGAGCGGTGTCTACAGGGTTACCGTTAGCGCCGAAGGGGCCGACACGCTTACGGAACACCTCACCTATATAGCCCCCGACGCCCGCAAAGTGCTGTCGCAGCGGCTGCTGTGGGCCGAGGTGGAGAAGATCAAGGTCGAGGTTGGCGAGACGGCGCGTCTGCGGCTCGGCACGCGCTTCAAGGATGTGGAGGTGTACTATATGCTGCGCATCGGCAACGAGGTGCGCGACTTCAGCATCGTTCGCCTATCCGACGAGATACGCAGCATCGAGATACCTGTCGACAGCTCTATGCTCGGCGGCTTCCAGATCGACCTCTTCAGCGTGCGCGAAGGCGTCGAGTGCCAGTGGCAGCAGCGCGTCGATGTGCCGTTCAGCCACAAGCAGCTGAAGGTCGACATTGCCACCTTCCGCGACAAGCTGTTGCCCGGCGAACAGGAAGAATGGACCATTTCAGTTAAGAGTTATGAGTCAGGAGTTAAGAGTGCGTTGATGATGACAATGTACGACGATGCGCTGAACTCGTATGGCAGCGCGCAGCAGTGGGGTTTCTCGCCGTGGAGGACGAACTTCTCCTCCGGCATCAGTCCGCTGCATGTCACTGGCGGCGCAGGCCGTTGGCTGAACGAATACCGGCGCCTCTACTATCAGGGCGGCTATACCTCGATGTGGACCCTCAAGGAGGCTCTGCCTCACTATAGCCGTTGGCGCGGCATGCGCATGTACAAGTCGGCACGTGTTGCCAACCAGGCGGCGGTTGAACTTTCGGTTAGTGCAGACGAAGTCGAAGAGGAAAGTCTCGATATGGCAGTTGCCCCTATGGCAAATAAAGCCAGCAAGCTTGAAGCTGTTGAGATACTCGAGGAGACCGCTGCCAGCATTACCACTGCGGGCGAGGAGCCCCAGGTGCGCACCAACCTCAACACGCTGGCTTTCTTCGCTCCCAAGCTGCGCACCGGCGCCGACGGCACGGTGACTTATCGCTTCACGGTGCCCGAACTGCTCACGCGCTGGAATGTGAAGGGTCTTGCCGTCACCCGCGACGTCAAGATAGGAACCCTCGACCGTACCCTCGTCACCGCCAAGCCCCTCATGGTGCAGCCCAACATGCCGCGCTTCCTGCGTAGCGGCGACTCGCTGGCGCTGATGGCCAAGGTGGTGCTGAACGAGGATGGAGTTGTGAGGAATGAGGCGTTGCCGGTCGATGTCACCTTCCTCCTCACCGATGCCGCTACGGGCGACACCATCTGCCACCATACCGAGGAGGTGAAGGTGAAGGATGCCGCACAGGTGACCTTCCCCGTCGAGGTGCCGCAGGGTGTATACGTCGCCACCTACCGCATTGTTGCTGTCTGCCACACCGATGACGGTACCCTAAGCGACGGCGAGCAGGGGCAGGTGCCCGTGGTCACCAACCGCCAAGCCGTGACCATCAGTCAGGCTATGTATATCAACGGGGTAGGGGAGAAGCACTATTCGATGCCCGAGTGGCTTGCCGGCACCGTCAGCCGTCAGCCGCAGCTGGTGATGGCCGAGGCTGTGAGCAACCCCGTGTGGCTCGCCGTCAAGAGCATGCCGTACCTG
>ONJY01000006.1 GCA_900318275.1 uncultured Bacteroidales bacterium
GCCGCTCATGCCACCGAGGCCGGCGGTGATGAACAGCTTGCCGGCGGTGCCACCACCGAGTTTACGGGCGGCATTAAGGACGGTGATGGTGGTGCCGTGGACGATACCTTGCGGACCGATATACATATAGCTGCCGGCGGTCATCTGGCCGTACTGCGTCACACCGAGGGCGTTGTAGCGCTCCCAGTCGTCGGGCTTGCTGTAGTTAGGAATCATCATACCATTGGTGACCACCACACGCGGAGCGTCCTTGTGACTGGGATAGAGTCCCATCGGGTGGCCGCTGTACATGACGAGGGTCTGTTCGTCGGTCATCTCGCTGAGGTATTTCATCACCAGACGGTACTGGGCCCAGTTCTGGAAGACGGCGCCGTTGCCACCGTAGGTGATGAGCTCGTGCGGATGCTGAGCCACAGCGGGGTCGAGGTTGTTCTGTATCATCAGCATGATGGCGGCCGCCTGACGGCATTTTGCCGGATACTCCTCGATGGGGCGTGCGTACATCTTGTAAGTGGGACGCAGACGGTACATATAGATGCGGCCGTACTTCTGCAGCTCCTCGGCGAACTCCTTGGCCAGCATCTTGTGATGCTTGGCGGGGAAGTAACGCAGGGCGTTGCGGATGGCCAGCTTCTTCTCGGCGGGCGTCAGGATGTCCTTACGCTTGGGAGCGTGGTTCACCGTAGGGTCATAAGGTTGGGGTTCGCACTTCTGTCATTATTGTGCCGGGAGCCTATTATTTCAGCACCACGACCTTGCATGCCGGGCGCTCGCCCACGACCACCATGTAGACGCCTGTAGGAAGGTTAAAGGTGAGCGGTGAGTGGTGAGCGGTGGCGGAAGCCATGTGACGACCCATCATGTCGTAGATCCTGACCTGTTCGCCGTCGGCGCCATCCACGACGATACCGTTGGAGACACCGTATATCCTTGGCATATCGGCATCATCCACGTCCTCTATGCCGGTACAGTCGTCGTAGACGAGCACAAAGTCGTTCCAATAGGGCGAAGCCATATAGGCGGGTATCGTGCCGCAGGGCACCGTCAATGTGGCGATGCTCTGATGTACATAGAACGTGTTGGGGCCGATAGTGGCGGGCACTGTGTTCTTGGCGACGACGGAGTGCATCTTACCGAAAGGCATGCCGAAGGCATAATCGCCTATCTCCGCCACGGACGAGCCGAGCACTATAGCCAGCGTGTCGGCGCCACCGTTCCAGTTGCCGTTCCAACCGGTGAAGGCGTCATAACCTATGTAGGTCACCGCATCGGGGATCACCAGCGTGCCGCAAAGGCCATAGCACCCCCAGAAGATACGGTCGGGGATGCGCTTCACGTTCTCACCGATATTGATAGTCCTGACATTGTAGCAATCCATAAACGCCGGCCAATAGCTGCCGTCGCTGGCCGTAGAGGGACTCACGGCAATACAGCTGTCGGCGTTGAAGTTGACGGTGGTGAGACCATGACAAGCCCAGAAGGCGTTGTCGCCGATAAACTGCACGCCGCGCGGGATAGTCACCGCCTGGAGCTGGTTGCATTCGGCGAAAGCCATATGACCGATATACGTCAGGCTGTCGGGCATAGATATCGACGACAGGGTGGCATGGTTTTGAAATGCATAATTGGCAATCACCCTTGCATTCTGCGACAGCACCCCCGCATGCAGCTGTGGATGGCAACCTATGACGGTATCCTTGGCCGCCGACGAGTAGTAAATACTGTCCTCGATATAAGCCACAGTGACATTGCGAGAGTTGCTCGCATAGGCGGAGTGTCCTTGATATACACTGTTTTTCATCACAGTAGCATATATATGGAATCCTCCCGTACGGTTAAATACCAGCGAGACAGAGCTGTCGGTGGTTGCCACGACACTAAGCGTACTATTGGTTTGACCATAAGACAGGTCATAGTAGTACCAATCCATGTCGTAAGCATACCAGTCGGTTTGATCGGGCTGTCCGCCATCCTGCAGAGTTGCCCTCCTGATGAACGTCAACGTGTCGCCCACCGAGGCAACGTCAGGACCAATTACCGTGACATCCATCTGATAGTTGAAGATATGCACATCGGCTATCTAACCGGAGTTACCAGGCCACAAATTCCCTTGATCCACACTACCGTTAGCATTTTCAAACGTTATAGTAACCTGCTCGTTGTTGTTCTCCTGCTCCCAACTGACGCCATCCTCTCGGACAATGGTAAAGGCCACGTAAGTCTTGCCCGGTGCCGACTGCAGCCAAGGGCTGACAATCTTCTGGCCATAACTGGTGATGGACGCATGGTTGGCGTCGACAACCGTAGCGCCACCCGACGCCGGCCAGCACTGCGTGAAGTTGGCCGAATAGGGCAAGCTCAGGTTGCTGCAATCGCTGTTGGCGGACGTGACAGCCTTTATCATCCAGGAGAGGCTATAATTGGAGCCATAGTAGGTGCTATGCACCCAGTTGACGCCGTCGCTGCTGAGCCAGTTGCTGTTATCGTCGCCGCTGAACATGGTGCATGTGGCAGGTCCGCTAGCTGTAGACACAAAGGTGATCCACAACGGCTGCGAGGCATCCAGCGCCACAGCGTTGTCCAGCACAAACTCCTGCCAGCCATACTGTCCGCTGAAGGTGGTGTCCATGGTACGCAGCAGTGTGGCAGGAGCATCGTCGCCGCCCTGCCATATCTTGAGTGTGTAAGAGCCACCTCTCGTAACATACAGCAGCACGCTCTTCACGGTGTCGCATCCCACAAGGCGCTGTGGTTCAAACTTCACGCCCCAGTGAGTGGCGCCGTTGTAGCCCAACTGATTCTGATGGTCGCGGAAGCCACAATAAGAGATTGTGTCGCCCTCGCGGAAGAAGGGGATGTCCTCGCTGACGGTGACGTAGTCAATATACAAGCCATTGCGGTGGTCGTTGTTGTTGTGACGGAAAGCCAGGCGGAAAGTCTTGCCTGCGTAGGCGCTCAGGTCGAGCCATCTCTCTTCCCACCAGTTGTTGTAGATAGTATAACCCTGCAGAAGCACATAGTTCGCCGTATTGGTGCCTGCCGTCGTGTCGATATAAACGCCGTAATGGTCACCCTGAAGGTCACCACTCCACCCCATATAGTCGTACCAGCGTATGCTGTAGTCGTAGCCTGCTCCTTGGCGTGTCGTCATCTTGGGCAGTATAAGCCAATCGTCGGCCGTCAGAGCCAGTGACCCGCTATCGGTCCAAACGGAACTCATCGAATAGAATGACCTCGATCCATAGTAGGGTCTGTTCTCCCAATACCATCCGTAGCCGTCGTTGTCGGCATCGATATTATCCACACACACCATGTTGTCGTACTCTTCGAAGTCGAGAATCCAAGGATAATCGGTGATAGCCTGACTGCAATCCACAACATTTACCCACAGCGTGTCGCCATCGGTGCCGTTGGAATTGCTCACCGCAGCTGTCACTTGATACCAACCCGGCTGATTCCAGCTGACCCACACCGTGTCGCCCGTTGCCGTTGTCGGTGTGGTTCCCTGCATTGTCCACGTCACCGTGGTGCCTGTTGTATGGGCAGCGATAAGCATGACCTGTGAGCCGATACCCACATAACGGGAGCCCCTTATTGTCACCGTAGGCGGCGGCAGCACGGGTGCCGTGGTCGAGGTGACAGCCTTAATAAGCCACGAATAGCTCTCGGCAGCATAGTAATCGATGTGGTGCCATGCGCCATCGGTGTATATCCAGTCGCTGTTGGGGTTGCCCGTGTAACGGCATGCGGCCGCGGGCCACTCTGCGTCAGGACTGCTCAGGGTAATCCACAAGCTGTCGTTGGCGTTTATAGCCACAATGTGGTCAAGCGTTATCTCCTGCCATCCCGAGGCGGTGATGTGTGCCGGCTGAGTGTGCACAAGTGTCGCTGGCGCGTCGGCACCTCCCTTATAAACACGCAGGATATATGTGCCATCGCTTGTCGGATACATCTTCACCGCCTTCAGGTAGTTGCGTCCTGCGAGGTCGGCGGACGGAAGCATTATGCCCCATTCGCCAAACGACCACGACGTATAGAGACGTTTGTCGCCGCAGTAGGAAATCGTGTCGCCGTCGGCAATGACGCCGGGGTCGACAAAGCGGCCGCGTATCATGAACGAGTAGCGCGTCCATTCAGGGTCGGGCGCAAAGGAGGCACCATAGAGGAAGCCGTCGGGGTTGCCACAGCTGGCGGTGATGGTAGCAGGGAAAAGAATGTCGCTGTTATGGAAGGTAATCCAGATGCTCTTGCCTGCCTCCACATTGTAGGGGGTAGGCAGGAAGACGGAGTACCAGCCTTCGCGGTCGCTGTAGTCGACATACAGCGAGGTGGTGTACACGGTGTCGGTCGGTGTAGTGGTGCCACTATAGACCGTCAGGTCAAAATATCCACCGTAGTAGGAACTGCCGACGTAGAAGTCCACAGCCTTCAGCGAGCGTCCCGGCGTCAGCGACGATGCCGGCAGCTTGATGCCCCAGTACTTGTCGAAGTCCTGCTGGTATTCGCCCCAGTTGGACTGATGCCCCATGTTGCCGCAGTAGCTCATGGTGTCGGTACCTATGGTCTCGAAGCGGGCGGTAAAGGAATAGTTGCCGCCGTTCATGATGAAGGTACGCGGGTTATTTTGGCTATTGTCCGACCATCCCGCAAAGCGGTAGCCCTCGGGGGTTGTGGCCGCGAGGGTCACAGTGTCGCCGAAGTTGTAGGTGCCGGCACCCGTGACGACGCAGGCGCTGTTGCCGCCCACGATGTTGACCGTCACCGTGCCGCCGTCGCCAAAGTTGGTGTTGGGGCGTATGCGGAGCATGGCGGTGTTGCTAATGTTGAAGGTATAGGTGGCGTTGCCGCCCGCACCGCCCGGAGCGGGGTTAAGGGCACCGAGTGCATAGTAGCCGTCGCAGTAGCCTCCCCAACCCCAGTTGAAGTGGAAATAGCCACTCTCGTCGTAGCCGTCGCAGACGAAGCTGTGGCCACCCGATTCGTCACGTCCGTTATAGAGTATGGGACGCTGCTGGTCAAGCTCGGCACGCAACACGGCGCTGTAGGTGGCGTGGTCGTAGTAGCCAGGAGCCACAACGACAATGTCGGGGGCGTACTTGAAGTATTCCACCAATGCACTCATGGACGAGGGGTAGTAGTCGCTGTGGTTGTAGGCTCCGCTACCGCCCTGCGAGCTGACATTGTATTGCATTTCTATGGCGATGCCCACGTGGTACATCAGCAGCGCTACGGCGTCGATCTCGGCCTGGCTGCTGGCCGACGTCAGCGCGTTGGGCATGATGTTCCACTCGTAGTTGGTAGCACCGAAGTTGGCCGACAGCACACCGTAGTTGATGTGGTCGTTCTGCGCCACATAGCTGTGGCTGCCGTATCCCGTGGCCGGGTGGTTCCAGTATTTCATTATCTGGGCCGTGGCCGTAGCCACGCAGCCCGTCACCACACGCTGCCCGTAGACGGAGTCGTAGGGGCACATATCGTTGTAGAGAGGACTCTGGTCCCATGTGGTGGTCAGCATCGGGCTGACGGCGGTCGTCAGCGGCTGCTCAGGTGCCGCACCTGCCGACAGCAGTCGCCACTCGTTAGCGTTGGCATTGTTTCTGGAGCCTTGCTTCTTCTCCTTTGTCTTGCCTATTTCTCGGCCGTAGTCCTCGAGCCAGCTGCGCACGTTGGCAGGCATTTCCTCAATGCGGAAGGAACCCGTGAGCGAGTAGCCCAGTACCGGGCGCGAGCAGTCGTCGGCTGCCACCAGCACAAATCCGCCCCCATCGGCGTTGAAGACATAGACCTCGGCGAAGGGGCTCTCCGCGACATCAAGTTTCACAGCGCCGGAATGTCCGCGGGCCGACAGCCAGCTGGCGCCCACCTTGCGGGCTTGCTCCACACCGACGGGGTTGGCCTTGGCGGCAAAAAACATGGCAAGCAGCAATATCGAAAGTATGATTCTCTTCATCTAGGGATTGTTTTTTATAATTTAATTTAGAGTGCAAAGGTACAAACTTTTTTCGGATGCGGAAAAAAAAATTTGGCCACATGTTGCCATCTCGGTGCTAAGACGCACATTCTACGGTATTTCTACGGACGTTCAACGGTATTGCCCATAGAGATGGCGAAGAAGGGCGGTAACAAACAGGTAGTGGAAAGGGGCTTGTAAATCACAAGCCCCTTTGAATCAGATTATAAAACAATGCTTAGAAGCAGAGCTGGATGCCAACTTCGAGGCGGGGAAGGAGGGCTTTGTCATCGGCAACAGTTTGGCCGATACCGTTGAGGCGGTAGCGAGCGTAGAGGCCTATGGCATCATAGGTGAGGCGGGTGATGACGCCGTAGTTGAAGTCATAGTCGCTGAGGGCTTTGAGATCGCCAAGATACATCGTCTCATGCTTAGCAACATCGGTATTCTTGGTGTCGCCCTTGATGCTATAGGCGGTGGTACCAAAGGAGCCGTAGATGCCTAGGTCCCAGTGGAAGCCTTTGCCGACGAGGCCGAGGGCAGCGAGACGGATACGCTGGAAGAGTTCGAAGTGGAATTCGTCGAGTTCGGCGCGGCGGTATTTGACTTTACTATAGGCATCCTCAACACCGTTCATACCGATGAGGTCGTCGAGCTTGGAATATTGCATACCTTTGTAATTATAGGTGGTATGGGCCCACTCGAAGCCAACGCCGATGCAGTAACTCTTGCCAAAGGCACGCATCAGACGGAAGCCGAGGTGAGTGACTGGCGACCAGCCGTCGAAGGGCAGCTCATCGACCTGAAGCTTGACGGGGAGACCGAGCATGAAATAGATGTCGCCACGATATTTGGCGTTGCTGCCAAAGTTGGAGACGTCGAAGTCGCCGTTGCGGCCGGTAAGGTGCTCGGTGACGGCGTCGCGGCTGACAAGGGGATGAAAGACATAGCCGCTGAGGCCAGCGTATTTCTTATATTCATCCTTGCTGAGCTTGATGCTGTCGGTGTAGCCGGCCAAGTGGATGGTCATGGTGCGGTCGAAGATGGCGTTCTTGCTAAAGGTGAAGCGGTCGCCTTCATCAACGTATTTCACCTCCATCTTGCCGTAGTAGGTGAGACGCTTGTCTTCGGAACGACGGAAGGAGTAGAAGAGATGGCTGTGCTTGATGGGACGGGTGGGCACCACGTACACGCTGTCATCTTCGACGACAAAGCGGAAGGTAGGCTCGACGGCTTTGGCGTCGCCAGTGAAGTAAGCGGCCTGTGGCACACCATAACCGAAAGAATAGTCACAATAGGGGTAGAGGTCAGCGCTGCGCTCTATGGCATGGAACATCTCCATGGCGGTCTTGCCGGGCGAGGCCTGCCAGGCGCAGGCTGCGAAGCCTGCCACCAAGGGACAGGAGAAGGAGGTGCCATGCACGTAGTGGGTGGCATGGTCGTTGGGGATATTGGCGGTGCGGGCATAGCCGAAGGCGCAAACGTTTGGCTTCTGACGGCCGTCGGCGCTAGGACCGTAGGAGGAGAACTCTATGTGATTGTACTCGCTGAGACTGTTCTCGATACCGCCGATGCAGAGCACGCTGTCGGCATCGGCCGGGGTAATGATGGTCTTCCACTGGCTGTCGTCGGCCTCGTTGCCAGCGCTGTTGCACACAAGCATACCCTTGCGGGCGGCGAGGTTGCCGGCCTTGGCCACGTAGGAGGTACCGTCCATGTCCTTGGTGTAATGGCGCTCCTTGCCGTAGCCGAGGCTGGAACTGATGATGTTGGCGCCGTTCTTGTCGGCCCACTCGACGGCCATCTGCCACCATACCTCCTCCTTGAAGGGCTCGGATTCTATCTCGGTGCGGGCGAGGAGGAACTCGGCTCCCGTGGCCAGACCTAGGTCCTTGCCGTCGATGCGGCCTGCGATGCAGCTCAGCGTCATGGTGCCGTGGCTGTTCCAACCGTAGACATTCTCTTTGTTATTGGGGAAGTTCCAAGTCTTGAGGATGCGGCCGTCCTCGCGGAGGTGGCGGAAGGCCTCGTGGGTGTTGACGCGTGGGAAACCGCCGTCGAACACGGCGATGCGGATGCCCTTGCCGTCGATGCCGCGGTCACGGAAGAGTTTGCCACCCATGCGCACGAGTTGTGCCTCCAGGGGGCCGTCGACGGTGGCGTAATCCAGCAGGCCCGACTCGTCGTCAGGGGCGGTGGCAAGCAGCATGTCGCCCTCGATGGGCTGCACACGGAGCACGTAGGGCAGAGCCTCGATGCGGGCGGCCTGCTCGGCGGTGGCCACGACGCCGACTGCATTGAACCAACGGCTGCAGCCGAGTTCCTCGGTAGCGAGGGCGGCGACACCCTGCTCGTAGGCAGCGCTGACGGGGTAGTTGCTCACGTCGTAGAGGTCGGCGCCGCAGGCGCGATAACGCTCTATGGCCTTGGAATCAAAATAAGAATAAGGGTCGAACGTGGTACCTGCCTTGTCGGCAAGGAAGACCCAGTAGACCTGCTGCGCCTGGGCACCTATGGCAGCCAGGACAAGGGCGAAGATAAAGGCTACTTTTTTCATGGTGATTATTTTAATACAGTATGCAATATCTCGTGACTTGTAAAGTGTCGAAAGCTGCTGAGGTGCAGCTGATAGTAGGCGAGAAGGGCATCGATGAGCGAGCGACGGTCGCTCAAAGGAGCTGGACGGAGTGTGGAGGAAGATAGGTATTCGTGCAACAAAGCAGAAATGGTCGGCGAGAGCGTGGTCTCAGAAGGCGCTGACACAAAGCGGCCTTCCTGCAGGTCGAAGAGCGGTTCGGCAGAGCAGCAATTGTCGAGGGGTTCTATGCCCAAGTGATAGGAGACGGTGAGAAGGAATGATACGGGGATGGAGGCGGTGGACGACGCGAGGTTGGCGCCGACAGCTTCTACATAGTCGTAGAGGGCAGGCATGGGCTCGGCCTCCTGGAGTGACTTGTAGAGCACCTCGGTCATGAAGAAGCGGAGGGCATTCTCGGCAGTGGATGCTTCGAAGCAGGCTCCGCGCGACGAGAGTTCCTTGACGTAGTTGAGGTCTGTCTTTGAGTTGTCGTAGACCACCATGTCGAGGCACGACAGGGGCTGCAGGAGGTTCTGCTTGACACGGGCATTGCGTCCACGCACACCTTTGATAATATAGGAACGCACACCAAGCATGCGCGTGAAGACTTTGACGATGACGGAGGTCTCGCCGTAGGGAGTGGTGTGCAGCACTATGGCGGGAGTGGAAATCATCGCATGACCATAATCTTGGCTACCGAACGGTTGCGGCCCTCGGCATCGGAGGCGAAGACATAGTAGACGCCTGCCGCCACACGGTCGCCGTCGGCGGTGCTGACGTTCCATACGACCTGTCCGCCAAGGGCCTGGGCGCTGTATATGACATGCCCTGCGGCGTCAGTAATATGCACCAAGGCGTTGCGCGTGAAGCCCTTGATGGCCACAGGCCCCTCATAACCGGGCCTGACGGGGTTGGGGAAGGCGTAGACATGCTCGTCTGGGGTGAGCTCGGCATAGGTGGCGTCGGAGCGGTAGACCTGCAAGCCATAGTCAGTGCCCACATACACCTCGCCGCTTCGGGGCTGTATGGCAAGGGAGATTATCTTGCCTGAGAAGAGGGGGCTGTTGGAAGGAGTGAAATGCCGTATCTGCTCCAGACCGTTGGCCGACAGCAGATAGAGACCGCCCGAGGCTGTGCCCACCCACTTGCGGTTGGCACCGTCGACGGCAATGCTCGTCACATTCTCGTAGGCCATAAGGTACTCATAGAAGTCTCCATTGGTGATGGTGATATTGCTGCAATTGACTGGCGATGTCTGGCCGTTGCCGCCGTTGGCGAAGGCCCGAGAGGCTTCATATATGACCTTGATGCCTTTGTTGGTACCTATCCAGATATTGCCGTCCATATCCTGCACCATGCAGTTGACGACCTCGGTAGCAAGCTTGCTGCCGTTATTGGGATTGACGCGAGCCATGCGGCTGACACCATCGTGCACATATATTGCATTGTCGCGGCCAGAGAACCAGAAGAAGCCGTTAATGCTGTCGTAGATAAGCTTGTCGACCTGCAGCAGAGAGCCAAGCGCTTCGCTTGAGACGTGGCTCCATACACCGTTGGTATTGCGCTTGACGAGGACATTAGAGCTGTGCGAATTGAGAACCCACAGGTTACCATCCCGGTCGAAAGTCATCGCACCCACCAGCAGAGTGCTGTAGCTACCGACTGTATAGTTCTGCAAAGCGCCGCCGGTAGTATTTTGGTCGTAGAAAGCAACCACCTTGTTGTCGCGCACCAAGCCGATACCACCGTTATAGCCCCAGCAGTCGATGAATATCTCATTTGTGTCGTTGGGGTTCACCACGGCATCGACAACGTCGAACTTGCCATCCATCACGCCATTGGTAAGGTCCAGCGTTGTCCACTGGCGCCCCGTTGCAACGTTGAGTGTAGGCGTAAGCCACGAGTTAGAATAGGTGGAGGTATGGCCTCCGGCACACAGCATCATGCGGCCCGGAGTAGGTACCAAGCGGTATATATTGTCATCGTTACGGGGAGTGTTGACCTCAGCAAAGTAGCAACCACCTGGATAAAAGCACACGAGGCCCACCCAAGTATGCGCCGCCCATACGGACCCGTCGGGAAGCGATACAGCATCCCATGCCGACATGTCGGCCCAGTCGCTGAACGTGGTGAACCTGTCGACGAGCTGCATGCTGCTGTTGTAACGTGTAACGCCCTCGTGCGAAGAGACTGTGAGCAGCCCGCCACCCACACGCAGAGAGTGTATGGAGCCCGAATCAAGGGCCGTATAGCCGGTATCGGTGGCGGCAAGAAGCACCTTCCTGTCGGGATTCGATGTGTGTCCGGCGGCGACGATACGGTTATTGAAAGCTGCCAGCATGGTGACAGTATAGCCATTGAAGCTGCTATCCACCACCCAGCGGTCGCTGATGCCCAGATGACGTTCGGCGACGGCAATGCGTTTCACGCCCTCCGCAGTGGCGGCATAGATGCTGTCGCCTGCAAAAGCGATGCTGTACACCAGCACCTCGCGGCCACCGTCGCCTATGCGGTATGTGTCACGAATCTCGTGACGGTTGAGGTCGACAACCACTATGCCGAAACCCGTGCAGAAGTAGGCGAGTCCTTTGTTGCATACGATGCTGTACACGTCCTTGTCGCCCACTATGTCGCTGCGTTTAATGTCAGAGATATTATACACCACGCCATCCTGCATGATGTCTATATTGGAGTTGTTGTAAGCCAGCACCAGCGAGGCCGTGGGCACATCGTAGACCATCTTGGCCACCCCCACATCGCTCAGCCCCCACGACTTGCTAAGCGTCGTACATTCCTTTTTGTCGTAATGGTAACGCAGCACACCGTTGCGCCCGGCGGCATAGACCTCGTGACCCACCACCTCGACAGCATAGACAATGCTCAGGTCGAGGCAGTCACGCCACGTGCCGACAGCCATCTGGCCCACAACGCGTGGTGTCGTCATGGCGGTGGCCATCAGCAACAGAAACAACATACAACGCTTCATGATTCTTCCTTTCTCTTTAAGAAAATCACCTGGTAGATCACCGCCAACAGCGTCGTCACCAACGTGCTGCACACCGTGGCCAGCAAGACGCCGCCGAAGCCGCGGAAGCCAAAGAGCTCGGCAGTGTAGAACACAAGGTAGAAAGCCCCGAGCAGGAGCATCATATAAGTGACAAAATACTGCGGTGTGACGCTGTAGACGCTTGGCGTGGCTATTGTCACCGGCTCGCCGCGCGTCAGTATGCGGTCGGCGAAGAGTATGCGCAGCATGGCCACCACCGTGCATGCCAGGGCGTGGAATCCAAGCATGTTGCCCATCACGTCGACGAGCAGGCCTGTGCCGAAGGCTATCAGCAGCAGGGAGATGCGCTTCATGCCGGTGGGCAGCATGAGGATGAAAAGCACATAGAGCATCGGCATCACATAGCCGCCAAGGTATACGTAGTTGAACACCAGCAGCTGCAACGCCATGAGCAGCACAAACCGTCCTATTATACGCCAAATCTGTTTGTTCATTTCTCCTCCACTCCTTTCATTATCTGCTGTTGCTCCTCGCGGAAGCGGTTGTCGATGATATAGACGTGGTCAAGCTTGTTGAAGTCCGTGGCAAGCTCGATGCGCACCTTGTAGAAGCCCGTGCCCTGGTTGGGCTCGGCACTGTGCACAAAGCCCACAGGTATGCCCTCGGGGAAGTCGTTGGCCTGGCCTGAGGTGATGATGGTGTCGCCCTCGTTGATTTGGTAGGCCGTGGTGATGTCGACAATCTGGGCGTAGCGGTAGTCGAGGCCGTCCCACACCAGCGAGCCGCTGACGCCGGTGCGGCGCACCTTGACGCTGTTGCGGCTGTCGCTGTGCAGCACAGGCATGATGGTGGCGAAGTTGCGCGAGGTGTTCACTACGATACCCACGATGCCCTCGGGCGATATTACAGCCATGTCTGGCTCCACACCGAGATCCGACCCCTTGTTGATCATGATGTAGTTGTTCTGCTGTGTCCACGAGTTCTTGATGACGCGCGCCTCGGTGTAGGTGTAGCGCTGCTTGTAGACGGTGTCGTTGACGGTGAAGACGCTGTCGGTGTAGCTGATGTAGCTCTCGGCCATCTGTGCGCGCAGCTGTGCGTTCTCGGCCGCCAGACGGTCGTTCTCGGCCTTAAGGCCGAAATATCCGCTCACGCTGTTCACGCCGCGGTACCAGTCGCCGGCGATGCCGTTGGTCCATGCCGTCAGGCGCGAACTCTGGTAGTAGGTGCTGCGCACCATGAGCACCAGCGACAGCACCACCAGCACCACGAAGACCACCACGTAGTCGTACCGCTTCAGTATTTGCAACAGCTTATTCATCGAGGAACTTTTCTATGACACCCTTTGCCTCGGCCACGGCGCGCTGCAGGTCGTCGTTCACTATTGTGACGTCGAACTGCGGGGCCTGCTTCAGCTCTTCGGCGCTGCGGCCAAGACGTTTGACGATGGCCTCTTCGCTGTCGGTGCCACGGCTGCGCAGACGCTGTTCGAGCACCTCGAGGCTCGGCGGCATGACGAAGATGGAGAGGGCGTCGTCGCCGAAGTAGCGCTTGATGTTGCAGCCACCGTTGACGTCCACGTCGAACACTATCACGCGACCGGCATCCCATATACGGCTTATCTCGCTCTTCAGGGTGCCGTAGCAGGTGCCCTGGTAGACCTCTTCCCACTCCAGGAAGTCGCCCTTGTCGACCCGGCGCATGAACTCCTCGCGGCTGAGGAAGTAGTAGTCGCGGCCGTCCTGTTCCTGACCGCGGGGCTGGCGCGAGGTGGCCGATATCGAGAAGTCGAAGCAGTCGAAATACTGCATCAGCTGCCCTATGATGGTGGTCTTGCCGCACCCCGACGGTGCCGAGAATAGTATAGCTTTACCCATGGCTTGTCAGAATTTCATGTCAAACACCTTGTAGAACGACTTGACGGCCATCGACTCCTCGTCCCACTTGTACTGTGCCGCCGTTTCGCGCACGTATGCCAGAGCCTCCTCGCGCGAAGTGAGGCTGTTGAGGTACAGGATGAAGTCGTTGTAGGCCCGCATGTTGTTGCGGAAGAGTTCGGACATGAAGCTGAACTTGTCGTTGATGTTGATCACGGTGCGCAGGTCGTCCACCTTGCGCGACATAGAGCGCTCGAAGCCCGACTCCGCGGCCGTAACACCACCGAGGCTCTCGCCGAGCGTGCGGGTGGCGGGCTGTTCCTGGACGGGACGGCGCAGGTAGTCGAGCAGCGACGCCTGTTCGCGGGCAGGCTCAGATGCAGGCTCCGGCTCGGGGGCCGGTTCGGGTTCGGGTGTAGGTTCGGGGGCCGGCTCAGGCTCAGCGGCAGCGGGCTCGGGCTCAACGACAATATCTTCGAAGAGCATGCTGCCGTCACTCTCAAAGTCCGACATGCTCACCGGCTCGGGTTCGGGCATGGCTGCGGGTTCAGGCTCGGGTTCCGGTGCCGGCGCCTCCACAACGGGCTCAGGCACGACGACAGCCTCCGGGGCAGGTGCTTCGACAACAGGCTCGGGCTCGGGTTCAGGCTCCGGCATGGTGGCAGCGGGCGCCTCGGCAGGCTGTGCCACACCCATGGCGGCCATGGTGGCCATCACCGTCGACGAGATGAGCTCGTCGTCGGGCATCGCCGTCTCCTCCTCAGCCTCGGGCTCGGCCGGGGCCGGAGTCTGGGCCACTGGGCCATGCACCTCGAGGCGCAACGATGTGTCGTAAAGGCTGCGCAGCGCTTCGAGCAGCAGGTCGCGCTCTATGGCGCTGAGCCTGCCCTCGGCGGCAACCACTTGGTTGGCTATGGCACACAGTCGCTGCATGCCTTCGGTCAGTTCTTTGACAGTGTTTCTCATTATGCTAAAATGGTTTATTTCTCTTGTAACAAAGACCTTACACCGTATCTGCGGTGCACTGTTCAGGTTGTAAAATTACTACAAAAAACATTACGCGCGGTCGTACGAATAAAAAAGTTATCAAACATTGCCGTTGATAACCCCACCCTACCCGGCTCCATAGGGAAACGGGGTGAATGGAGTGGAGCATGGACGGGTGAGATATTTTTTGGCATAATGAAATAAAAAGTGTATATTTGCATTTTGGATAGTCGTATAACCTAAGCAAGAACAAATTAACAAACAACAAGATAACCGATGAAAAAAGCATTCAGCATCCTTTGCATGGCCGTGGCCATGCTGCTCGCAGGCACTGTGAGCGCACAGAAGTACCAGTACAAGACCTACGACAACGACCCGCTGGGCGTGCGCGAGTACACCCTCGGCAACGGCCTCAAGGTGTTCATGAGCGTCTACAAGGACGCCCCGCGCATACAGACTTACATAGCCGTGCGCGCAGGCTCGAAGAACGACCCAAGCGAGACCACCGGCCTAGCCCACTACCTGGAGCACATGCTCTTCAAGGGCAGCCACCAGCTGGGTACCACCGACTGGGAGCGCGAAAAAGTGGAGCTGCAGAAGATCGAGGACCTCTACGAGGTGTACCGCAAGACAACCAACGAGGCGGCTCGCGCAGCCATCTACCGCCAAATTGACTCCATCAGCTACGTGGCTTCGACCATCGCCATCGCCAACGAGTATGACAAGAGCATGACGGCCATCGGCAGCGAGGGCACCAACGCCTTCACCAGCAACGACTACACGATGTATGTGGAGAACATACCCGCCAACCAGCTGGAGGCCTGGGCAAAGGTGGAGGGCGACCGCTTTCCGAACCTGGTGCTGCGCCTGTTCCACACTGAGCTGGAGGCCGTCTATGAGGAGAAAAACATCGGCATGGCCCAGGACAACCGCCGCGTCAACGAGACGATGATGGCGGCCATCTTCCCCCACCACCCCTACGGCCAGCAGACCACCATCGGCACCATCGAGCACCTCAAGAACCCCTCGATGAAGAACATCCGCGAATACCACGCCGCCTACTATGTGCCTAACAACATGTGCATCGCCATGGCGGGTGACTTCAACCCCGACGAGGCTATCAAGATTATCGACAAATACTTCGGCAGCTGGGTGCCCGGCACCGTTCCCGCATTCCACAAGGTGAAGGAAGAGCCCATCACCACGCCTATCATCCGCTTGGTGAACGGCCAAGACCCCGAGAACCTCACCATTGCCTTCCGCATCGAAGAGGGTAACGGCAGTCGCGACGCCCTCCTGGCCCAGGCCATGGAGATGGTGCTCAACAACGGCTCGTGCGGTCTCATCGACCTCAACCTCAACCAGAAGCAGCTCTGTCTTGGAGCCTATGCGGGCACCTATACCCTCAACGACTATGCCGCCTTCATGCTCGGCGGCCGTCCCACCCAAGGCCAGACCCTCGGCCAGCTGCGCGACCTGCTGCTCGAGCAGCTCGACCTTGTTAAGGCCGGACAGTTCGACGAGAGCCTCATCGAGGCCAGCATCAACCAGCTGAAGCTTCAGATCATGAAGCAGGCCGAGAGTAACAACAGCCGTGCCAGCCAGATGGCATACGCCTTCGTGCAGCACCAAACATGGGATCAGGTATGCAACGAAATCAACGAGTTGGCCAAGATCACGAAGAAAGACATCGTGGACTTTGCCAACCGTATCTGCAAGGACAACAACTACGTGATTGTCTACAAGCATCAGGACACCCCCGACCCGGTGACCAAGGTGCAGAAACCTGCCATCACCCCCATCTACGTGAGCCGCGACAATGAGAGTCCCTTCCTGGCTTCCATCAAGGATGCCGCCAACAAAGCCAAGCCCATTCAGCCGCAATTTGTCAACTTCAAAAAGGATTTGCAGAAGGGCAAGACCCAGAATGGCAGCGAAGTACTCTATGTGAAGAACACGGAGAACGGCACCTTCAACCTGCAGTACCGCTTCGAGTTCGGCAGCACCGCCGACAAGACCATCGACCTAGCCTCTGACCTGGTCGACTACCTGAACACCGACAAGCACACGGCCGAGCAGCTGCAGGAAAAGTTCTACAAGCTGGCCTGCTCGTGGGGCATCAGCGTCGGCGGCCGCACCGTCACCGTCAGCGTCAGCGGTCTGGCCGAGAACATGGAGAAAGCCATGACCCTCGTGGAGGAAATCATGGCCGGTGCCCAGCCCAACGACGAGGCACTGCAGATGCTTGTGGAGCGCGCCATCAAGAGCCGCACCGACAGCAAGACCAACCAGCGCTCCGCCTTCCGCGCCCTCAACACCTACGGCATCTACGGCGAGCAGTACATCAAGGAGACCACCGAGAGCGACGCCAAGCTGCGCAGCTATACCGCCAAACAGCTCACCGACGCTCTGCACAACCTCTTCACCTACAAACACCGCGTGCTCTACTACGGTCCGCTGACCATGAAGGAGGCCACCGCAGCTGTGAACAAGATCCACACCGTGAAACCCAACAAGGATGTACCCGCCAACAAGGTATACCAGCCCCAGGCCACCAACGAAAACACCGTTCTCTTCGTGGACTACAACGCCAAGAACACCTACGTCACCGAGTACTTCCGCGGCGAACACTTCAACACCGCCCAGGTGCCTGGCATGAACCTCTTCAACGAATACTTCGGCGGCTCGATGAACGCCATCGTCTTCCAGGAAATGCGTGAGAAGCGCAGCCTCGCCTACAGCGCCAGCAGCCACTACACCTATGGTAGCGACAAGGACGGCTACTTCTACAACAGCGCCAACGTCATCACCCAGAACGACAAGCTGCTCGACGCCCTCAACGCCTACGAGGAGCTCTTCAACGACATGCCCCAGGCCGAAGCTAACTTCAAGCTGGCCAAAGACGCCCTGCTTGCCGGCAGCCGCACCTCCCGCACCACCAAGTTCGGCATCATCAGCGCCTACCTCACCTGCGAGCAGATGGGCTGGAAGGAGCCGCTGCGCAAACAGAACTTTCAGGCCTACCAGAAGATGACGATGAACGACCTCGTCAACTTCCAGCGCCAGCACGTCAAAGGCCAGAAGAAGACCTACCTCATCCTCGGCAAAGAGAGTGAGATGGACTTCAACGCCCTCGGCCGCTTCGGCAAGGTGAAGAAACTCACGCTGGATGAGATCTTCGGATACTAAGCAGATGAAACGGAAATGCAATATCAGCATTAGCGCGGTGATGGTGATACTCATCGCCGCGCTACTGGTATTAAAGGTTTTCGACATTAAGATATACCGTACACCGGAGAAAGTGATACGGTGGGATGTTATCAACTTCTACTCATATCTGCCAGCGGCCTTCATCGAGCACGACCTGACCCTGACATTCGCGAAGAACGACATCGGGCGGTATATTTGTAGCGACCACTACTGGCCCGAGATCCTCCCCGACAGTTCCATGGTAATCAAGACGACTATGGGACTCAGCATGCTATACTGTCCGTTTTTCCTTATAGCCAACACTCTCGCCGAACCGCTTGGATATACCCCCGACGGCTTCAGCCCTCCATATACGCTGTCTCTGATACTGGCATGCGTGTTCTGGGTGGCGCTGGGCTTTGTGTACCTGCGCAAACTGCTGCTGAGGCAATTCTCCGAGGTCGTCACCACAATAGTCCTCGCGGTAACGCTCTTTGCCACCAACCTGTACTGGTACAGCAGCTACGAGGCGCCCTACGCCCACGGATTCCTCTTTGGTCTCTTCTGCATCTTCCTATGGCAGACCGAGCGGTGGCACGAGAAAAGCAGCTGGTGGTGCACCGTTGCCATTGGCCTCAACCTGGGCCTCATCACTCTGATACGCCCCACCGATGCGCTGGTGCTACTATACTTCATGCTATACGACGTCACCTCATGGAAAAGGCTTAAAGAAAAAGCGAACCTTTACCTGCAGCAGTGGCCCAAAGTCATCGTCATGGGCCTCTCCGCCATCGTCATGTGGGTGCCACAGATTATTTACTGGCACGTAGTTACCGGACATCTATTTTTCTACTCTTATACCAACAACGAGCGGTTCTTCTGGACACAGCCCAAGATCATCGAGTTCCTATTCAGCTTCCGCAAAGGTTGGCTCATTTACACACCCGTGATGGCTTTTGCCATTCTCGGACTCATACCGCTTTACAAACGGCATCGTAGCTATTTCTACCCCATCCTCCTCTTCCTTGTCATCAACATCTACATGCTCTCCTGCTGGTGGTGCTGGTGGTTCGGAGGAAGCTTCGGCCAGCGCTCAATGGTCGACTGCTACGGCATGCTCGCCATCCCCATGGCCGCCTTTGTCGAATGGCTGCTCAAGCGCAAAACCGTGCCACGCATAGTCTTGATCGTCGTGTTTGCTGCCGTTTCCTACCTCTCGTTCTTCCACTACAGACAATACAAGCACGAGGCAATACATTGCGCCGCAATGACTAAAGAGGCGTATTTCGACTCATTCGGCCACACGCACCCATCAGACCGTTTCTGGGAACTCCTAGACGAGCCGAATTACGAAGCCGCGAAACAAGGTATACGTTAAACCAATGAAAAGGACAACAATACTCATCGCCATTGCGCTGACCATGGCTCTTGGTGCCTGCAACCGCAAGAACGCAGATTATCTACTGCCCGAACCAGCCCCAGGCTTTGTCACCCTGCAGGACGGCCACTTCGCCATCGACGGCGAACCGTGGTTCCCGCTCATGCTCAACTACAAGGCTTTCATCGTAGGCGACAGCGTGGCGCCGGCACCTTGGTATACGGGCAGCCTGCGCAACAACTTCGACACCATAGCCGCGTGGGGATTCAACGCCGTGCGCGTGTGTCTTGACGTGCTTGACGTGAATGGCGATACCGTAGCGATGTTCGCCGCCACACGCCGCATGATACAGCAGGCTGACAGCGCAGGGCTCCGTGTGATGCTGCTCATAAAACCGCCTTTCGACAATCAGTGGCGCGACTACGCCATAGGCCTCATGCATCGCCTTGCCGACATGCCCGCCCTCTGGGCCTACGACCTCATGAACGAACCGCTCTACTTCGACCCTGAGCCCAACCGCCACAAAGAAGATGCCGTATCAATAGTGGCTGACTGGCACAAGCTGGTGCGCACACATGCGCCACACCAGCTCTTCACCGTGGCCACCGCCGAGCCCATCGAGGTCTTCGAGTGGGACCCGTCGTTGCTGCCTGTAGACTTCCTCGAGATACACACTTACCACCCTCTGCGTGTTCAGAGCGAAATGTGGTGGTACAGCCACTACACCGGCAAACCATGGATGATTGGTGAGACAGGCTTACCCGCCGATAACAACAGCGTAAGCTACAGTGACCAAGTGCGCTTCATGCGCGAGACATACGACTACGCGCGCGACCTCGGCGCCATCGGCTACGGCTGGTGGGAGTTCCAGAACTACCCCGACGGGGTGAACTTCGAGGCACAATACACGGGACTGCGCGACATCAACGGTCAGCGCAAACCCGCCGCCGCACTCGTGGCGCAGCTGGACAGCGAATACAAGGCTTCCACGCCGGAGTTCCCCTGCAACTACTACAATATGCTGGCCTACCGCAACGTCGCCGTCACAGGCACAGTCACCGACCGCAAAGGGCATCCCATCGAAGGGGCCGTTGTGCGCGGGTGGAATGAATGGTGGGGCGTAGGCATGAACACCTACACCGACGCTGACGGACGTTTCCGCTTGGTAAGCAACGACATCTGCGTCCACTTCGAGATAAGCGCACCTGGCTACAGCAAACAGAAGTTCGACCGCAGCCCCTCCTACCCTGCCGACCTGCAACTACCCGACCGCGAACGCGAATACCAGCAGATGCCTCTCACCGGATGGGGCCCGTCCGACGGGCGCATTCTGCCGCACGGCAGCGACGAACGATACGAGGCCCCCACAGCTGTGGAAGCCTCGATAGGTAATATCACTCTGATACGTCTGTAGGCTGTCTACTCCCGCTCGCCGAAGGCAATCACCCTCATCTCGTACTGCTTGCGGTCTTTCTCGACCATCACGTCGAGGCAGAGACCGGTGAACAGCGACAGCAAAGCCGCCAACAGCAGGAACAGCGACACAAAGAGTGTGGGGAAGCGTAGCACAAGACCAGTCTGGAAATAGTCCACCAACACGGGTATCACCATCACAATACCGACTACTGCCAGCAGCACCGCCATCCAGCCGAAGAAGCGCATGGGGCGGTATTCCTTGAAGAGCGTCACGATGGTGCGCAACACCTTCATGCCGTCGCTGAAGGTATTGAGCTTCGACTCGCTGCCTTCTGGGCGGTCGCGGTAGTCGATAGGTATCTCCACCAGTCGGAAACGCTTGTCGAGGGCATGGATGGTCATCTCTGTCTCTATCTCAAACTGCCCGCTCATCACAGGGAAGAGTTTCACAAAGGGGCGGCTGAAAGCGCGATAGCCGGTCATGATGTCCTTCACCTCGGTGTGCCACAAGCGGCATATCAGCCCTCTGACAAGCTTGTTGCCCATGTTGTGGAAGGGGCGCTTGTTCTCTGTGAAGTAGGTCGACGACAGACGGTCGCCGATGACCATGTCGGCCTGTTCTTCAAGCACGGCGGCCACCATCGCCGGTGCATGGTGTGCGGGGTAAGTGTCGTCACCGTCGGCCATGAGGTAGCAGTCGGCTTCCACCTCGCGGAACATGCGGCGTATCACATTGCCCTTGCCCTGCATGCGCTCGCGGCGCACTATGGCGCCAGCCTCAGCGGCCACCTCGGCGGTGCGGTCTGTCGAGTTGTTGTCATAGACGTATATGTCGGCCTCCGGCAACACGGCGCGGAAGTCACGCACCACCTTGCCGATGGTCATCTCCTCGTTATAGCACGGCAACAACACCGCTACTTTGCTGTTCTTCATCTTTTCCTGTATAATCTTAGTTTGTTCCAGTCAACCATCTGCGCCAGCGCCAGCAGCAT
The DNA here is from genome assembly GCA_900318275.1 of uncultured Bacteroidales bacterium. Classification (GTDB taxonomy): domain Bacteria; phylum Bacteroidota; class Bacteroidia; order Bacteroidales; family P3; genus Colimorpha. The sequence goes on from ONJY01000006.1 coordinate 21,375, forward strand.
GGCGGACACTGTGGCGGCTTGCGCACGGAAGGTGAACCAGTTGTGCCAGTATGAGTGGTTGGCGGCAAACAGATACCACACCCACGGCAACGCCGCTATCGGCAATATCTGCAAAGCCTTGCGCCAGCCTTTGGCATTGAAGCGCACCAGCGCCAACACCACCAGCAACGCCAGCAGCGGCGCTATGTACTTCCACGGCAGCAGCTCAATGTTGTTCGTCAGCGCATCCCACCGCGTGAAGTCCTCAAGCCCCGAAGTACGCCCCAAGGTGTTCTCGATACCGTCAACGATTACATTCTCGGCGGTGAACACGGTGGCTATCACCCACTTCGTCACCCACGTGCCGCCATATCCTACAGCCCACAGCAGCGCCGTACGACAGGTGTTCCACCATCCACGCCACACTTTCTCTTCGGTACTCATGGCTGCCTGCACCACGAGCAGCGCACCGAGTGTGAGCAGCGGCGCCGTGAGCAAGTCAAAGTAGCAGGTCAGCGACCCCACCACAAAGGCCGTCATCATGGCGTTGCAGCCACGCGACACAGCAATCATGCCCGCCAATGCTATTATCAGCACCGGCGCGAACTGCATGGAGAACTGCATGACAAAGGCATAGCACACCGCCAGGCCGAACATCACGGCCACCGACGTCTGCCATCCCTGGCGTCTCCACAGCGACACACCGCACCACAGCATCAGCAGCGTGCTGACGATATACAGCAGCAACCTTATGTCCACGTAGTCATAGAACACCAGCAGATATCGCGTGAGGAAAGTGTTGCCATGCCAGTAGCGCGCATAGTGGCGTATCTGCATCTCCTGTCCGTCAACACCGGCGCGCAGCACCTCGTAGGGCAGCATCGGCGCCCACCAGCGCGGCACCGATAGAACTCCTGTACGGAAACCCTCAATGCGCATAACGTATGCCTGGTTGAGGATGATGGCGTCGGTGAAGTTGTCCATGCGCGTCTGCATCAGGCACGGCAACACGGCACGCGGCTGGTCCGAATCCATGTCTCCCTTGTCCAAAGTCTCACGCACATGCCGCTGCACAGCCTTCTCGGGCGTCAGCCAGGCCCCGGCCCCGAAGAGCAGGTAACCCGCCATCAATGCCGCAAACACTATTAGGTACTTATACAATGGCTTCATGTGTCAGAATATCTCTTTTATGGTTTGCCGCTGACCGTTGAAGACTATCTCGTCGCCCACATGCTTGCCCTTCAGGGCAGCGTAGATGGGCGTCTGGGCGCTGATGGCGAAATACACCTGGTTGCCCACCATGAACTTGCCGGCACCAATGCTCAGCAGGAAGTTCTGTCGGTCGGTAACCACACAGGCCCCGTGCTCCACGCTGTCGAAGGGCGGCAGCTTCAGCAGGTCCTGCAGGTAGCGCACTCCCGTCTGGGCGTTGCTGTACTGCCGGGCGTACATGTCGCGGCTGCGCATCATCTTGGTGCGGTACGAGTCATAGCGATCCACATTGGCACCGTAGTCGTTGCTCTGCTGCTGCGCCGAGTCCATCTCCTGCTTGGCTATAGTAGCAATATGCTCCTGCTGTTCAATGCAGGAGCATATCACTTGTTGACGTTTTTCTTCGCGTGTCATGCCTACTTCTTGGCTACGGCTTTCTTGGCCACAGCCTTCTTGGCGGGCGCAGCCTTCTTCACCTCAGCCTTCTTGGCGGGGGCGGCTTTCTTAGCCACAGCCTTCTTGGCAGGGGCGGCTTTCATTGCCACAGCCTTCTTGGCAGGGGCGGCTTTCTTCACCTCAGCCTTCTTGGCGGGGGCGGCTTTCTTAGCCACAGCCTTCTTGGCGGGAGCGGCTTTCTTCACCTCGGCCTTCTTGGCGGGAGCGGCTTTCTTCACCTCGGCTTTCTTGGCGGGGGCGGCTTTCTTCACCTCGGCTTTCTTGGCAGGAGCGGCCTTCTTGGCGGCGACTTTCTTGCCACCCTGGGCTTTGACCTTCAGCCTGCCGGGATATACCTTAAGGGCCTCCTCAAGGCACTTGATGGCGGCGCGCAGGTCCTCCTTGCAGAGGCAGTAGGTGATGCGCACCTGGTGACGACCCTTCTCGGGGTTGCTGTAGAAGCCCGTGGCGGGGGCCAGCATGACGGTGGCACCGTTGTAGCTGAAGTCCGTCAGCAGCCACTGGCAGAACTTGTCGCTGTCGTCGATAGGCAGCTCGCAGACGGTGTAGAAGGCACCCTTGGGGTTCGGGCAGAAGCAGCCGGGGATCTTGTTGATGCCCTCGACGATGACGTTGCGGCGGCTCACATACTCCTTCATGACGTCGTCAAAGTACTTCTGCGGCGTGTCAATGGCGGCCTCGGCGAAAATCTGGCCGAACGACGGTGGCGACAGACGGGCCTGGGCCAGACGCATCATGGTGCTGAAGAGCTCGCTGTTGCGCGTGATGACGCATCCCACACGGGCACCGCAGGCGCTGTAGCGCTTCGACACCGAGTCGAACAGCACGACATTGTTCTCGCAGCCCGGCAGGTTGAGCACCGAGAAGTGCTTCTCGCCGTCGTAGCAGAACTCGCGGTACACCTCGTCGGCAAAGAGGTACAGATCGTACTTCTTGCAGAGTGCGCCGACAGCATAGAGGTCTTTCTCGCTGTACAGGTAGCCCGTCGGGTTGTTGGGGTTGCATATCATGATGGCACGCGTGTAGGGCGTGATGTATTTCTCAAAGTCGTCCACCAACGGCAGGGCGAAACCGCTCTTGATGTCGCTCGGCACGGTGACGATCTTGGCGTCGCAGAGCTTGGCGAAGGTGTTGTAGTTGGTGTAGTAGGGCTCGGGGATGATGATCTCGTCGCCGGGGTTGAGGCAGCAGGTGAAAGCCATCTGCAGAGCCTCGCTGCCGCCGGTGGTCACCAATATGCGCTCGGGCGTGATGTCGATGCCGTTCTTCTTGTAGTATTGGCACAGCTTCTCGCGGTAGCTCTGTATACCGGCGCTGGGGCTGTAGGCCAGCACGTCGATCTTGGTGTTCGCCAGCTTCTTCAGGGCAGCCTTCGGGGTCTCGATGTCGGGCTGGCCGATGTTCAGGTGGTACACGTGTATGCCGTGGGCCTTGGTGGCGTCGGCGAAAGGTACGAGTTTGCGTATTGCCGACTGCGGCAACTCAAGTCCTTTATGCGAAATGTGAGGCATTGTTTTCCGGTGTTAAGTTAATGCTTCTGTGTTTGTCTTATTTCTTTTTCTCAAGCTTAGAGGGCTCCAGGCGCTGAATCTCTTTCTCCTTGGCGGGGGCTGGGGCGGCCTTCAGTTCCTTGGCCTGCGGGGCGGGTTTCAGTTCCTTGGCCTGAGGGGCAGCCTGAGGGGCAGCATCCTGCTTCACATTGCCCTTGATGCGCAGCACCACACGCGGGTTGTCGACAGCGTTGCTGGTGACGGTGACGGTCTTCGAGAAGCCACCCACGTTGTTGGTGTTGTAGTGCACGTCGATGACACCGCTCTCACCCGGCATGACGGGCTTCTGCGTGTACTTGGGCGTGGTACAGCCGCACGAGGCCTTCACGTTCTGGAGGATAAGGGGCTCGTTGCCGTCGTTCCAGAAGACGAACTGGCAGTCGCCGTTGCCACCCTTCTGGATGGTGCCGTACTGGTGCTCCATCTGCTCGAAACGGATTTTGGCGCCGTTGGTGGGCACCTCTTTCTTTTCAACTTCCTGCGCGCTCACGCCAAAAGCCAGCGTGGCAAACAGGCAAATCAATGCAAACTTTTTCATGTTATTAGGTTTTTAATGTTTATATTTCAATTACTTAGGTCTCATTTTATATTTCTCACCCTCCACTTTCCACTTTTCATTCGGCTTGCAAAATTACTAAATTTTTAGTACATGCAAATATTTTTTTCTTGCATTTCCCACTCAATAATCATTCGCCAATTCGCAAACCACTTGCAAACCACCGCGTTACATACCAGAAGCACCTCAAAGTCCTTGCTGTGACGGAGTAGTGGTTACGAGCGGGGCAGGAAACGCACCTCAGATGGAGCTATGAGGCCGAGGGCGAAGGCTTTGGCCACGCGGGCGGCACTCTTGTTGACGATGTCGAGGCGGCGCGAGAGGTCTTTCTGACGCTCCTGGATGGCCTTGTCGGTCTCGCCGAGGCGGTCGGATATCTCCGCAGCCGTGCAGCCTGCGGCCTCGAGGAGCAGCAGCTGGCACTCCTTGTCGGTGAGCCCGAAGTCGGGGTCATGGTCGGCCACGAGGGTGAAATAGCTCTCGGCGGCTTCCTTGAGGGTGAGCATGACGGGGTAGTTGAAGTAGAAGCGCTCGCCGCGCTCCAGACAGGCTATGGCCCTCAGTATGTTCTCTATCGAGAAGCCACCGGCGGCGTTCTTGCTCACGAAGGCCGAGGCGCCGAAGGTGAGGGCTTCCATGACCACGCGTCCCACATCGTGCAGCCGCCGCTCGCGGTCGTCTGCACCAGGTTCGGGGGCGTCGAAGCGGCCGGAGAAGATGATCATCTTGATGCCGGGATAGCGCTCGTGCACACGGCGCACTATCATCAGGCCTCCCGTGGGTTCGCCGCTGAACTCCATGTCCACCAGCAGGTAGTCGGGGGCTTCGGTGCTGCCGAGGGCTGCCATCAACGCGGGGCCGTCGGCGAAGGTCTCCACCATCTCCACACGGCTGACGACGCTGGCGTCCAGGTCACCCGTCTCCACGTTCGCGGCGCGACTGTTCATCTCCATCTTGACGACCTTGCGTATCAGCGGCTCGTCGTCGACCATCATCACACGTATTTTCTTCATTGTATTAGTGTTTAAATTCTTTGCATTTCCCTTATCTCCTCCAATCTTCTACTATCGCCCATTATCTCCATCCACCAACACCACATGCATCGTTGTGCCCTTGCCGGGAGTGCTCTCGGCCCAGATGCGGCAGCCGCGGCGTGTGAGGTCGTCGTGTTTCTTGATGATGTAGCGGCAGAGTATGAGGCCGAAGCCGTGCTCGCTGCCTTCGGGCAGGGTGCGGTCGGCACGGAAGAGGCTCTCCACCTGCGCGGCGTCCATGCCGCTGCCGGTGTCGCGCACCGTGATGTCCACCATGCCGTCGCCTGTAGCGGTGGCGTCGACGGTGATACTGCCTGCGGTGGTGTGTTTGAGGGCGTTGCCCACGATGTTGCGCAGCATGATGACCACCAGCAGGCGGTCGGCATAGAGCCGCAGCGTCGTAGGCTCGAAGCGTAGGTCGACGTCGGCATGTGGTCGCGTCACCTGTGCGCGCACCTCTTCGAAGGCTTCCTGCAGGGCGAAGCGCGAGGCGTGGAAGGCCATACCGCCGGGGATGGAGAGGCGCGTCCAGTTCTTGATGTTGTCGAAGGTGCGCAGCAGCTGTTCTAGCACCTCGTCGCGCACCTCGGGGGTGAGGGCCGGGTTGCGGAGGTAGCCCATGAAGGGGCTCACGTCGTGGCGCAGCACGCTGAGGGTTGTCTCTACGTTGGCTATGCGCTCCACGTCGCGCCGCTTGGCGGCTTCAAGTTGCTGCTTCTCGCGCCGCAGACGGCGTGAGCTGAACCAGAGGAGCACCGTGAGACCCAGCAGCACGGCGGCCATCACGCCGAAGAGTATAACGGTCTTGGTGAGCCAGCTGCTGCGGCGCGTGGCGGCGGCGAGGCTCTGCTGCAGGGCGAAGTCCTCGTGTTCGTTGCGACTGATGTAGGTATGCAGGTCGGTGTGGCGAAGGTACCACCGCAGGGCCTCGTCGGGTGTCGACGCCATGCGGCTGCGCAGCAGCACGTCGAAGAGGCCCAGTTCCATCTTGGGGGCTTTGAAGGGGCTCCATCGTGCGGGGTCGTTCGTGGCGGCTGTGGCACGGTGCTGCTTCGTCCAGTCGAGCCATTCGCGCAGCACGCTGTGTGCTTTGGCGGTGTCGCCGATGAGCAGCGCATAGCGTGCCGTCGAGGTGGTGCCGCCGAGCATCTGGTAGGGGTCGCCATAGTCGAAGAAGGCGCAGCGCGCGGTGTCGTAGAGGGCCAGCACGCTGTCGGGCGACGCGGTGCCGGGTATGCTCTTGAGGGCCGAGGCGGCCATCTGCACGGTATTGGCGTAGTGGTAGGTGCAGAAAGCCGACGGCATACTGAGTATCTTGATGTTGCGGTCGCAGTACTCGAGGGCGCGCTTGCTCTCACCGGCGCTCTGCAGGCCGTAGGCGAGGGCGTAGTTGAGGGCCATATCCTGCGCGTAGTCGACCTTGAGGTCGGGGAGCGCGGCTTCCACCTCGCCGATGAGGGTGCGTACGTCGCCCTCCTGGCCGTTGCGGTAGTGGAAGTTGAGGACGAGCATGGTGATGTAGTACTCGGAGCGGGCATAGCTGCCGAGGAGGCCGAGGTCCTTGCGCTCGAGGATGCCGCTGCGTCCCACGTCGTAGAGCAGCTGGTAGGAGTCGGCAATCTGGCAGTTGCGCTGCAGCAGACGGGCGCGGAGCAGCTGCGAGATGACCCATTCGATGTCGCCGTTGTGCATGGAGGGCAGGCGCTTGGCGCGCAGCTTGTCGACCTGGTCGAGCTGCTTGCGGGCGCTCTCGGCGTCGGACATCTGGTAGTAGGCGAAGGCCATAGTGTTGCGGGCGCGCAGCACACCGTCGGCATAGTCGGGCAACGAGTCGGCGATGAACTTGAGGGCCTTGCGCGAGAGGGCCAGACAAGTGTCGGGGTCGCGGTAGCGGTTGACGAAAGCCTCCTTGTTGAGGCCGTCGGCGCGTGCCCTCAGCAGGGGGTCGGCCTGGGGCTCCCGGCCGCATCCGGCGAGCAGCGAAAACAGCGCTGCGAGGAGTAGGAATACTGTTTTTTTCACGGTGCAAAGATACGAATAAAAAATAAATTGGCAATTAAAAATCACCAACTTACAGATTTTGTTGCAAATTTATTTGGCCGTGTCGGAAAAAGTGTGTACTTTTGCACCTCGAAAATGGTCGTTTGGCCGAGGGGCTAGGCACAGGTCTGCAAAACCTGCTACTCCGGTTCAAATCCGGAAGCGACCTCCAAGCAAGAGAGTGGGCAAAGCCACCTCTGCAAAAGTCGAGAGCAGAACCAAGCTCGCTTGAGTTTTACCGAGACGCAGGAGAGAGGGCGTAGCCACCTCAACAAACAAAAAAGGTCTCCCAAACGGGAGACCTTTCTGTTTAAACTTTAAATAGTTTATTTCCTAATGCGTACGAAGACATGAGTCTCGCCATTGGCCGTGACACTTGCCTCATTGCCATTCACGACAAATGTGGCGGTTACTCCGTTAAAAGTAATGGTACCCTGTCCACTGGTGGTTGTGCCACTGTATGTGTAAGAGCCTTGTGCCTGGTCATCCGGATAACCGTTAACGTACATCTCCATGGTGCAATTCGTTGTGCCAAAGGTGACAGTCATAGTTACATCTACGTCACCGTCCGTAAAAGAGCTCTGCCATGCTGTGTTGTTCAGCGGATAGTTACCGCCGGGAGTGGGCCCGGGGTTTGGCTGCTGGCCGCCGTTGTTAACGCGGGTGAAAACGACTTCACCGGCGGGCGTGTTATGGGCGGTCAGGGTGTTGCCGCTGACGGTGAAGGTGATGTCGTACGTCGTACCATTGGCAGGCAGGCTCATGGTGCCGTTGCCGTTGTTGTAGGTGTAGGTGCCACGATAGCGCTCCTCGACGCCGTGGGGCGGAATGACGGCAACCTCGGCTTCGGTGGCTGAGGCGAAGATGAGTGTAATCTGGGCATCGCCGTCGCTGGCCACCCACTGGGTGCCGACGAGCGAACCGTTGGTGCTGGCGCCAGCGCCGCCACCGTTTTCTTCCTTGTTGCAGGAAGCAAGGCCGAATACCATTGCTGCTATGAAGCAGACTTGAAGTAATCTTTTCATAATGTGTGTTTTTAATTGGGTTTGTGGGTGCAAAGGTACATATAGTTTTCCATATACGCAAAAAAATCATCCCTGCGCAGCCGACGGCGGCAGGGATAATACTGATTACCAAACTTATAGGTAGAGTAAAATATTTTAGGCGAGGGCCGCCTGGATGCTCATCTCGTAGAGTTCGGCGGGGGTGATGCCCATAGCGCGAGCCTGTTTGGGGACGATGCTCTCGGCGCTCTGGCCGGGGATGGTGTTCACCTCGAGGAAATAAAGCTCCTGCTTGTCGGTGTTGTAGATATAGTCGAAGCGCACGATGCCCTTGCACCCCAGGGCTCCGTAGAGCGTGCGGGACACCTCCTGGACGTTGCGCGAGATGCTTTCGGGGCACTCGGCGGGGGTCACCTCGTTGCTGAAGCCCTCGTACTTGGCCTCGTAGTCGAAGAACTCATGGCCACCTTTGGGGATGATCTCCGTGATGGGGAAGACCAACAGCTCGCCGTCGGCCTTGCGGAAGACGCCGCAGTCGAACTCGCGGCCGGGGATAAACTGCTCCACCAGCACGGCCTTGTCTTCGGTGAAGGCTTCGCGGATGGCGGGGAGGAGGTCGTCGGCCTTCTTCACCTTGGTGGTGGCCACGCTGCTGCCGCCGGCGGCGGGCTTCACGAATAGCGGCAACCCCAGCTTGCCAACAAGCTCGTCAAGCATCTGACGGTCGGGCTCCTCGTAGAGCAACTGCGATTCGGCCACCTTGACCACCTTGAAACTCTTCACCACGGGGTTGCAGTAGCCTTTCTGGAAGGTGAGCGCCGAGGTGTAGAAGCCGCAGGTGGTGTAGCGTATGCCCAGCATGTCGAAGTAGCCCTGCAGGACGCCGTTCTCACCCGGGTTGCCGTGAACGATGATGAAGGCGAGGTCGAAGCGGACCTTCCGGCCGTTGTCGGTCACGGTGAAATCGCCGCGGTCGAGGGGACGGCGTTCACCATCCTGCTCCCAGTACCACCCTTCGCGGTCGACGACGATCTTGTAGACGTTGTATTTGGTGTGGTCGAGTTGGCCGTACACCTGGTTACCGCTGGCGATGCTGATATCGTGCTCGCCGCTGTAGCCGCCCATGACAAGTGCTATATTCTTCTTCATGTGTTGTTCGTTTTCCTTCCGTAACGCCGCCGTGTGATGTTTTATTGCATCCGCAGAGGTATTTTTTCTGCCGTCGGGATTGGCGACGGGCTCCCGGTAGCTACAGTTCCGTTTAGAGGGGCATTCCGGCAATCACCAGAAGGTTATGCGGAGAAACGGGATGCCGGAGACACAATTGTCATTTAATCTTGTTGACAGTCCTTATCTTTTCCAACATGGAGGCTGCCCATTGTGGAGTGCCGGGCTTCTGGTAGCGGCAGCGGCCCGACGGGTCGGGGGTGAAGACGGTATTGGCTTCGGCCGTGAGGGTCACGGTGCCGCGCTCGGAGAGGGTAAAGAGTCCGTCGCCCTCGACGGCCTGGATGACGGTCATCGGGTCCCACATCTTCTGCCCCGTATTGCAGTTGTAGGTCATATACACCTGCTTGATGGGGTGACAATCGGTCCAGTCGATGTCGGCAATGACCTGGTCGGGGAGGTACTCCACCTGTTGTCCCACCTCCATGGGCGAGAAGACCATGTCGACATCTTGCGGCCAGAGGTCGAAGAGCGCGTGCGCGAACCCTATGCCTTGCCTGAAGTTGAAGTCGGGCTCGTCGGCCACATCGAAGATGCCGGCCATGAGGTAGAGACATTTCACCTTCCGACGCACCAGCTCGACACCCGTGAGGGGAGAATGCTCGTCGGGGCCCGACTGAAGCAGTTGTGCCAGACAGGTGACGAAGCCCACAGAGACGATGCTCACCGAGTGGTCGGGCTGTGCTGCCAGCAGGCGGCGGTAGAGCTGCCATCCGTCGGGCAAGGTGCTGTAGTCGCTCACCGTACGGGCAAACATGAGGCTGCTGTCGGGATTGGTGTGGTTGGGGAGGTTCCCATAGTCGATCCACACGGCAGGGCTGTCGATGCCGTTGCGCACCAATCCGATAGGCACGTCGCTACGGCCGAAGTAGGTGTTCATCACGTCGGCACAGGCGGCGCATTCCGTGCCCTCACGATCCACCACCACGCCGAGCAGGCGGCAGAGGCCCTGCTCCTCATAGCGGTAGAGCATCTCCAAGGCGAAGAGGTCGTCGGTCGACGAGCCGATGTCGGTATCGAAGATGACGAGTGGCACATCGGCTGTCGACGGGTGCTGTTCGGCATTTTTGTTGCATCCGGCAAGCAGCGCCAGCATGACGGAAAGTGACCAAAATGCTAACGGCAGCTTTATTTTCAGACCTCTTCTCATGGGTTGTCCTTGTTTGTGTTTTGGAAATGCAAAGATACGAAAAAAATTGAGAATTGAAAAATGAAAAATGAAAGGGAAGACCCCACTATCCACCGACCACTATCCACCATCAAACCCATTCACCCCATCAAACCCATTCACCCCATCAAACCCATTCACCCCATCAAACCTATTATAGCGTGCCCTGCAGTTTCCCCACGGACCCCAATCTCCCCTAAAAGGCCGCCGTTCTCGGCGACCTATTCCCAACCACTGCTACAGCGAAAAAAGAAAAAATTTAGCAACCATTCGTAGAACGCAATCCCGCCGTCGTACTATTTCATCCTGATTGGGAAGCGTCTTGGCCAGCGCCGATCCATCCAAAACACTATAAACGAGCCCTTTGATATACTAAGCCCCCCATTCAAACATGACCCTCATGACATTAAGTAACTGTCCCCCAACCGCTAACAGCCCTAGACGGCTACTAAACGGCTACTAAACGGCTACTAGACGGCTACTAAACGGCTACTAGACGGCTACAAGACAGCCACAAGACATTCGGGTAATTCTCAATTCTCAATTCTCAATTTTCAATTTCCCAGCCCTTGTTACCTCCTTTTTCGGCCATGAGGGGGCCGTTCAGCCACAAATGCCCTCAAAAATGAGGGGTGAGGGGTGAGTCTCAGGAGCGCGTATGTGAGCACTGGAGAGGGTGAAGGGTGCTGGAAGGAGGGGTGCGGAGGGCGTTTTGTGGCCTTTTAGAGGAGGATTTGGATACATTCTGTCCCTTTTCCGAGGGGTTGGCATCTTGGGGGCCGAGGGTTTGGTGATGTCGTATTTCATTGCCTTACTGCTTTTTAGGCGAATTTTTGATTTAGTTGTCCGACAATAGACAGTTACGACAGATGTTTTTTGAGGGGGTGTCAACTCCCCTATTCTTTACTTATATTATTAATTATTAATTAGTTATATAGTATAAAGAGAGGTGTCGGGTATCCATTTTTTAATTGTCGGAACTGTCTATTGTCGGATTTTTTGTTTTGTTTACTTGTCCAATTTTTTCATTCTACGAGGCTTGTAGAGCTTACGGTAGGACTTGAGGAAAGAGAGGACGGAGAGGTGCTCGTCGCGCAGCATGCTCACTATGAGGATTTTGCCGAAATGATTAGGGAAATGGAACTGTAATATGATGCTTTCGACGCCATCACCGACGACGAAACGGTCCTCCCTGCGCGCCATAGCACTTCATACATGTAGGGAGTATTATCCCAAAAGAGAATAAAACGAGCTGCTATCTCACGACGAACCTGAGGGTTTCGTTGCGACCATCACCATCGATACGCAACAGGTAGAGGCCGCTTGCCAGTTCGGCAACGGGGATGACGCCGGTGGTGGTGCCTGCTGCGACCTGATGCCCCATGACGTTGAAGATGGTGTAATCCACAGCCTCGGAAGGGAGGCCACGCAAGAAGAGGCGATCGGTGGCGGGGTTGGGATAGACAGCGAGGGGCTGCGGCCGCGAGGGTTCGCTGACGGCCAAGGGAGGTGTCGTGGGGATGATATTCACGATGATGCCCTCGATCTTTGTCCAGCCGTAAGAATAGCCGCCTGCGTCGGGGATTTTGTACCAGCCATCCAACGAGCCGCCCCAGCCGAAGTTGAGGTGGAACTTGCCGTCGCTCTCGCGGTAGCCGTCGACGACGACATTGTGGCCAGACATCCCATCCTGACTTTCGACGGCCAGATGGGCGGGATAGCCGGCTTGCAGGTTGGAGACAAGGATGGCATACATGGCCGAATCGGGGATACGGAAGAGCTGGCAGTCGGCAAAGCCGAAGCGCTGATAGGCCGCGAAGGCCTGGTCGACGGAGTAGGTGCCGGAACCGTAGCTGTCGGAGGCTGAATAGACCTGCTGGCAGGCCACGCCGCAGGCGAAGACGATGGCTGCCTTCAACGTGTTGGTGAGCTCGGCACCACGCTGGAAGCGTGCATCGGCGGAATCGAGCATCACGTTGAGTTGCGGGAAAGAAGGGAAGCTATAGGTGCTCCAGTCGTCGTCGATATGGAACTGGCGGCCGAAATAATTGCCTGTGTAGTAGTCGTCGCCATCGTCGAAGTGGGTGCCCTGCGTCGTGCGCAGATAGTTGAGGATCTGTCCCATGGCCACTGCCGGACAGCCGGCATAGCTGTGGTTGTTGTTCTCCAGCGGGTCGGCGGGACAATGCTGGTTGTAGGGCGAGCCCTGCGTCCAATGCGTGGTGAGGAGCGGCTGTTGTGCCAAGCAAGGCAAGGCACACAACAACAACAATATAGCAACGATTGCTCTGTTCATGGTTTACTGTCGGTATTATTGATTTCGCGGTGCAAAAGTACACTTTTTTTCAAAATGCACGACTAACATAACAGAAAGATTGCTTGTACAACAAAAAAGTGTAAAAAAAAACGGCGTACATATAATATTTTTATTAGTAAGCCGTTTATTAGTCATAAATTTATTACAAATATGGGCTTAAACAATCTGTTTATATTTGGCAAGACAGTAAGTGGAGACGCCTTCACCGACAGAGAGAAGGATACAGCCAAACTCATATCGAACTTTCAATATGGGGTAAACACATTTATACTATCACCCCGCCGTTGGGGGAAAACTTCTTTGGTGAAGAAAGCCAAAGAAACTGCGGAGAACAACCGTTTGAAGATTGTGTATGTGGACGTGCACCTCTGTCGCAGCCGCGAAGAGTTCTGCGAACGTTATGCGTCGGCAGTCTTAACACAGACCTCCAACAAGATGGAAGAGTGGATGGATAATGCCCGGACATTCTTGAATCGTTTCAGCTTTGGCGTCAACACTGCTGCCGACCCAATGAGCGAGATAACTCTCAAACTGCAACTCGCCCCACAGGAGCAGTCGATGGAAGACTTGCTGCAGTTGCCAGAAAGAATTGCCAAACGAAAAAAAATCAACATAGTAGTATGTATTGATGAATTCCAACAGATAGGTTACTTCCCCAACAGTAAACAATTTCAGACAGAATTGCGATCAATATGGCAACATCATGAGAGGACTTCCTATTGTCTTTTTGGAAGCAAGAAGCATATGTTGGAGACCTTCTTCGACGATAGCAGCAAACCGTTCTACAAATTCGGAGACATAATCTATCTGCAACGCATCCCGTTGGAACACTGGGTTAAATACATTACAGACAAGTTTCACAGAGAAGGGAAGAAAATCACCCAAAAACAAGCCGCCTGGATTGTCGACCAAGTCGATGGAAACTCATCGTACGTACAACAACTATCTTGGTATGTATTCCAACGTACCGACAAAAAGGTTGACGAACACATCCTCTCGGAAGCGGTAACCGAACTTATAGAACAATGTGGCGATGTCTTTGAAGCCAAGACAGAGAGCCTTACAGGATACCAAATGAACTTCCTGCGTTGTATTGCCGACGGAATACACACAGGGCTATCGTCGGCAAAAAACATCAACAAATACAATTTGGGGTCCTCCTCCAACATAGCCATCATTAAAAAATACCTTTTAGAGAAAGATTTGATTTCCATCCAACAGAAGGAAGTATGGCTCACCGACCCAGTCATGGGACTTTGGTTGAAACGGCAATGAGGATGATGAATAGACAGAAATGCTATGACAGACAGATTTGAAGAAGCGATACACAAGAACCTCAAGCAGTACCTGCTGGGGGTGAAGGCCATCGACGAGCGGCTGCCGGAATGTCCGGATGTGACAGACAAATGGGAGGCCGTGGGCAGCTCATATATCCCCGACGGCGCGCGCGAATACCGCGACTATCCGGCGGCGAGCCTCGGATGGATGATGTACATAGGCATGGCTGTGGCCAAGCTGTGGGACGACGAGTGGGAGATATACTCGCAGATAGAGGACCTCTACGTCTATATGCGCGACAAGCGCGGCTACGACAACCTTGACGAATACATCAGCGAGGACGTGCTGATGGTGCGCGGCGAGGAGCAGGAGAGGCTTGCCCAGATGGTCGACGAATGTGCCACACGCGTCAACTACGCGCTGATGCGCGAGCAGATAGAGCCCGGCACCAAGGAGGCCTTCGACGCCTACGTCACCTGCCTGCGGCAGCTCTACCTCTTCGGGATGGCCGTACAGCTGAAGCGCATGGGTTACCACATGGAGCGTATAAGATGAAGCAGACGGAGACCATAGGCGGACGGGAGTGCACATTATACACGACGGAGGGGGCGCAGCTACTGCTGCTGCAACCCGTCGACGCCCACGACAAAAGCCTGCTGGACAGCGAGGTGGAGACGATAGGCGGCCTCACGGATGTGCCGTTCACCCTCGTGGCCTTCGCCATCAAGGAGTGGATGAACGAGCTCACCCCCTGGCCGGCGCCACCCACCTTCGGCAGGCAGCCTTTCGGCGACGGAGCTGAGGCAACCCTGGGATATGTGAGGGACGTGCTGTTGCCATCGTTGACGCAACGCCTGGGAGCGCGACAGGTCGTCATCGGCGGCTACTCGCTGGCCGGCCTCTTCGCCTTGTGGGCGGGATACAACAGCCGGCTCTTCGACGGCGTCGCCGCAGCATCGCCGTCGGTGTGGTATCCGCGATGGACGGATTATATCGAAGGGCGCGAAATGAAGGGCAAGGCTGTGTACCTAAGCCTTGGCGACAGGGAGTCGCACACCAAGAACCCCGTGATGGCACATGTAGACGACGCCATCCGCCGCCAGCAAGAGCTGCTTGTGGCACAAGGTGTCGCCGCCACCCTCGAGTGGAATGCCGGCAACCACTTCGTCGACTCGGAGAAGCGGATGGCGAAAGCCTTCGCCTGGGTAGTGCAGAAGCTCTCGACCGACAGATAAGCCGCTATTTTTTTTATTCCCTGTAGAACTCCCAGGTGTCGCTGTGGCCATCACGATAGGTGAAGCTCCACTGGAGGCGTTCGGCGGTAAGGGTGTCGATATGGAAGCGGTACTCGTAGTCGATGCCGCCGCTGTAGGCGCTGATGATCTTCTGCGCCACATCTGTCAGACGGTCGTCACCCATCACCACCTCCATGCGGAAGCTCTCCTTGATGCCTGCGAAATGGAGCGTGTCGCCGTCGAGGTGCCAGCGGCTGGGGCTTATGTAGTTGAACACCAAAGTGGCGGTGTCGCCCTCGGGACGTATGACGGTATACACCTGACGGGCGGAGTCGAGGGCCGTGCTGTCGGCATAGAAGTCCATGGTGCCGCTCTCGCTCACGTCGAAGTGGTTGCCTCCCATATCATAGCTGAAGGCGTGCCAGTAGGTGTAGTGGCCTTCAATCTGCGGCTCCGGGTGGCGTGTGCCACAGGCGCAGAGCATGAGCAGCAGGGCTGCCATCAAGCCATAGTGTCTTGTTCTTTTCATATCAATGCAGCGGTATATGTTTTTCGCGTTTGTGTTGTTTCGTGTTGTAGTGGGCCTGCTCGCGGACGGCAGGCAGCATCGTGGCGCGCTGGAAGCGTTCCCAGACGACGTCGACGGCCAGCGGCGTGGGATGTGTCATCTTCTCGTCGAAGAAACGGTAGTCGCGCAGCTCGTCGAGCACTATCTCGTATGACGGGAAATAATGGCATCTGGCATTCCCTACCAGCTCGTCTACCGCCAGCAAAAGCGTACTCTTGCTCAGCTGGTTGCCGTGGGCGCCGTCGGCCAGATGGCGTATGGGCGAGACGGTGAAGAGCACGTTGAGCTTCGGGTAGTAGGCCGCCAGCTCTTGCAGCAGCGGCTGCCAGAGGGTCACAATCTCCTCCACCGTCATACGCCGTCTGACGAACATCTGCGGCGGCAGCTTGTGACAGTTGGCGACAATCCCACCTTCCCGCTCAAAAACCCACGCCGTGCCGAAGGTGACCATCAGCAGCGACGCCTCCTTGAGGGCCTCGTGGGCCTGGTGCAGGCGGTCGTTGCAGGCGGCGAGGGTCTCCTCGGCCGTGGTGCGCGAGAAGCTGCCGTGATGGTGCCACGAATGCCACAATCCCTCATGCTCCACGAGGTCTTCCATACCTATGGGGCGGTCCTCCATGAGGCGGCGCACCGCAGCGGCTATGGAGGCGGGATTGTAGAGCGCCCCGAAGGGGTTCTGCTCCACGTGGAAGTCGGCCTCCTGCAGCCGATCCCCTATCTCGTCGGCGAAGCAGGAGCCGAGGCTCACTATGCCTGTGGAGTAGTCGACGCTGAAGGGCATCTGCGGCACTATGACGGGGGTTGTCAGGTTGGGCATCATGGGAGTTATGAGTTATGAGTTATGAATTATGAGTTATGAGTTGTGTGGTTAGTTTTTCAATATGGGTTTTATGTCGTAGACGCCGTGAATCTGCTCCAGGTCGGGGATGGCGTCGCGCACGTTGACACGCAGGTCGGTGGCACCCATGGTGAGGCTCAGCTTCTGCGCCGGGTCGATGACCTGCGCCTGCAGCGGTACGCTGCCTTTGTGCTTCTTGCCTATCTTCTCGATGGACTTGCAGAAGGCTTCGTCGATATTGTTGATGTCAATCTTGAAGCACAGGCGCGACGAGTACTTGTCGAGCACGCCGGCCAGGTTCATCATCGCCAGCACCTTCATGGAGACATAGTTGCGCTCGTTGCCCGACTTGTCGACGTAGTGGCGCGACGTCACCTTGCCGCGACAGAAGACGAAGGTGTCGTTGGTGAAGAAGCCCTTGAAGTCCGAGTATTCGTCGCCGTAGAGCTTCATCTCGTAGCTGCCGCTGTAGTCGTCTATCGTCATGCTGCCGAAGGGCACGCCCTTGCCGCTGACCATCTCCTTGGCCCCCGACACCATACCGCCGAAGCGCACCTCGCGTCCCACCAGGGCGTCGAGGTTGCCCATCTGCTCACAGGTGACGTTGGCCATCATCTGCATCTCGTACTTGTAGTCGTCGAGCGGGTGGCCGCTGAGGTAGGTGCTGATGACCTCCTTCTCGTGGCGGCAGCGCTCGATGTTGCTCCACGGCTCGACTGTGGGCACCGGCGGATGCTCCTCTTCGGCCAGCTCCTCGCTCATGCTGAAGATGCTCATCTGGTTGCTCAACGCACCGTCCTGGCGGCGTATGGCCCATCGCACCAGCATGTCGAGGTACGTGGGCGTGGTCTCCAGCTGGTTCTCCTTGTAGAAATACTGTGCGCGGTGCATCTCCCCCACCCCGTCGAAGGCGCCGGCCTTGACGAGCACCTCGAGGTTCTTTTTGTTCACCGAGTGCATGTCTACACGCTTCAGGAAGTCGAAGATGTCCTTGTAGGGACCGTTCTTCTCGCGTTCGGCGATGATCACCGCCGACGCCGCCTCGCCCATGCCGCTGATGGCCTGCATGCCGAAGCGTATCTTGCCGTCCTTGTCGACGCTGAAGTCCATGTCCGAGTCGTTGACACTCGGCGCCGCCACCTCGACACCCTGCTTCTTGCAGTCGTCCATGAGCTCGCGCACACGGCTGATGTCGGCCTGCGCCGAAGTCATCACGGCGGCCATATATTCCGCCGGGTAGTGCGCCTTGAGGTAGGCCGTCTGGTAGGCCACCCACGAGTAGCAGGCGGCGTGGCTTTTGTTGAAGGCGTAGGAGGCGAACTTCTTCCACTCCTCCCATATCTTCGAGAGCACCTCCTTGGGGTGACCGTTCTTCTCGCCACCCTCGTAGAAGAGCACCTCCAGCTCGTTCATCTTGTCTATCTGCTTCTTGCCCATAGCCTTGCGCAGCGTGTCGCTCTGGCCGCGCGTGAAGCCCGCCAGCAGGCGGCTCAGGAGCATGACCTGCTCCTGGTAGACGGTGATGCCGTAGGTGTCCTTGAGGTATTTCTCCATCACCGGTATGTCGTAGGTGATGGGCTTGCGGCCCTGCTTGCGGTCGATGAACTCCGGTATGTTGTCCATGGGACCCGGACGGTAGAGGGCGTTCATGGCTATAAGGTCGTCGATGACGTGGGGCTGCAGCTCGCGCAGGTACTTCTGCATGCCGGCACTTTCAAACTGGAACACACCCACGGTGTTGCCTTCGCAGAAAAGCTTGTAGGTGAGCTCGTCGTCGAGGGGCAGGTGGTCGACATCCACGTCCACACCGAGGCGTTTCTTCACCATGCGCACGCAGTTCTTGATGATGGTGAGGTTCTTGAGCCCCAGGAAGTCCATCTTGATGAGACCCACATTCTCAACCACATGGCCGTCATACTGCGTCACCTGCACATACTCGTCGCTCTCCTTGTCGTAGACGACGCACACCGGCGCCACGTCGGTGATGTCCTGCGCGCCGATGATGACGCCACAGGCGTGGATGCCTATCTGGCGGTTGGTGTCCTCCAGCTCCTCGGCGTAGGTGAGCATCTGCTTCAGCTTCTCGTCGTCGCCCTGCATGATGGCCTTCAGCTCGGGCACATACTTGTAGCAGTTCTTGAGGTTCACCTTCGGGGCCTTGCCATTCTCGTCCTTGATGTTGTCGGGGAATCCGCGGTCGGGGATGTAGCCCTTGATCTGGTTGACGGTGCCCAGAGGTATCTTCTCCACGCGTCCCACGTCGGCTATCGAGCTCTTGGTGGCCATAGTGCCGTAGGTGATGATGTGCGCCACGCGCTCCTTGCCGTACTTGTGCGTCACCCATTCGAGCACCTTGCCGCGCCCGGCATCGTCGAAGTCCACGTCGATATCGGGCAGCGAGATACGGTCGGGGTTGAGGAAACGCTCGAACAGCAGGTCGTAGCGCAGCGGGTCGAGGTCGGTGATCCACAGGCAGTAGGCCACCACGCTGCCTGCCGCGCTCCCGCGGCCGGGGCCCACGCTGACGCCCAGCTCCTCGCGCGCCGCGCGTATGTAGTCGCTCACGATGAGGAAGTAGCCCGGGAAACCCATGGTCTTGATGGTGTGCAGCTCGAAGATGATGCGCTCGCGCACATCGTCGCTCAACGCCTCTTTGATGTCGGCATCTGTCCACTGGCCACCCTCCACGTTCCACTCAGCGCCCAGATAGCGCTTCCGCGCGCCGTCCCACACCAGATGCTCCAGGTAGTCGGCCTCGAACTTGATGCGGCGCAGCTTCTTGTATCCGCCCAGCTTCTTGATCTTCTTCTCGGCGGCTTCCTGGCTCATCACCACCTCGTGCTTCTCGTTCTGCGTGAACTCGTCGAAGAGCTGCTCGTCGGTGAACCTCGCCGCCCACTCATCCTCGCTGCCGAAGCTCTCGGGTATGGGGAACACAGGCATCAGGGGGTCGCTGTCGATGCTGTACACCTCCACCTTGTCGGCCACTTCCATAGTGTTGGCCAGCGCCTCGGGCAGGTCGGCGAAGACGGCCTCCATCTCCTCGGGGCTCTTCAGCCACTCCTGCTTGGTGTAGTGCATGCGGTTGGGGTCGTCATAGTCTTTCTGCGTGGCCAGGCATATCAGGTGGTCGTGGGCGTCGCCGTGCTCCTCCTCCACAAAGTGGGCGTCGTTGGTGGCTATGATCTTTATGTCGTGCTTGCGTGCCAGCCGTATCAGCTCCGGCTCCACCTTCATCTGCCAGCGGTAGGTGTCGGTGTTGGCGTTGGGCTTGTCGGTCTTGTGGCGCATGAGCTCTATGTAGTAGTCGTCGCCGAAGCGTTCCTTGAACCACAGCACCTGGCGCTCGGCCTCGTCGAGCTTGCCGGCCATGATGAGCTGCGGTATCTCGCCGCCCAGGCATGCCGAGCAGACGATGAGCCCCTCGCGGTACTGCTCCAGCACGTTGTGGTCGATGCGCGGACGGTTGTAGAGGCCGTCGGTATAGGCTATGGAGGCCAGCTTGCAGAGCGAGTGGTAGCCCTTGAGGTTCTTGGCCAGGAGGATGAGGTGGTAGCCGCTGCTGTCCACGATGCGTTCGCGCCCCGTCTCGGGGTTCAGCTCCTTGAAGTTCTTGTCCTTGTCGTAGAGCGTGCGCCGCGCGCAGTAGGCCTCGGTGCCCACGATGGGCTTGAAGATCTGCCCCCGCGTGGCCTCCAGCTCCTCGCGCAGGGCGCTGAGACTCGGCGTCCCCTCGGGCACCACGGTGTCGCCATAGGTGGCCTCCACCTCCTTGATCTGCGCCTCCAGCTCCTTGATGCGGTCCTTCACCTTGCCGTTCTCCTTGGCCACAGTGTCCAGAAAGTCCTTGATGCCGAACATATTGCCGTGGTCGGTCAACGCCATCGCGTACATGCCGCAACGCTTGGCCTTCTTCACGAGGTCGGGGATCTTCGACATACCGTCGAGCATCGAGTAGTGCGAGTGCACATGCAGGTGGGTAAACTGGGGCATAATATTTTTAGACTCCTTGACTTTTAGATTTTTTTACCTTTCGTCTCTTCGACTTTCCGACTGCAAAGATACCACTTTTTTCCGCGCTCTACCAAGAAAGTTATCCACATTTTATAACCGCCTGATGCCCACCGCTATCCCCATCCCTCATCTCCCAAACAACCCCAAGTTCCCAATTTCCCTCCTTCAGCCACTAACCGGATAGGCGTTTACCCCTTATCATTTCGTAAATTAATGACAATTAGACGTTTCCGTATCAAACAATGGTTCGAATACACCCCGAGCGTAACAGCGTAACAGCGTAACAGTTTAAATTCTCCTCTTCCACCTACCCCAAAATTAGGCCTTATATCTATATATCTATAGATATATAGATATAAGAATTATTTTTTGACATTTCGAATAGCATTTTTTGAACTGTAACGCTGTAACGCTGTAACGCCCCGACCACAATCTCATAATCACGCTGCCTATAACACGCTAATATACAGCCATCACCAAAGGCAAAATTCTGCCTTCCCCCATTTTTACTGACAAAACACCCTCTTAACGGCTACTAAACGGCAGGAAGACGGCTAGTAGACCTACACTAAACCGCCGCACCCAGTCATCCCCCAAACACTATTTTGCATTTTTTTCACCACAGTTTCAAAAAAAATTCTTAACTTCGTTGGTGCAAAAAGCAAACAGCTTTCGGCATAAAACGCTAACCGACAAACAACTACACCAATGAAATACAATCGCATATTGCTTAAATTGAGCGGCGAGTCGCTCATGGGCACACAATCTTACGGCATCAGCCCCGCCATGCTGACGCAATACGTGGCCGACATCAAGGCCGTCGTCGAGCGCGGCGTGCAGGTGGGCATCGTCATCGGCGGCGGCAACATCTTCCGCGGCCTCAGCGGCGCAGCAGGCGGCATGGACCGCGTACAGGGCGACTACATGGGCATGCTGGCCACGATGATCAACAGCCTCGCCCTGCAGGCCGAACTGGAGAAGCAGGGCGTCCACACCGAGCTCCTCGGCGGCATGGCCATAGAGCCTATCTGCAAGGCCATGAGCCGCCGTCGCGCCATAGAGGCCATGGAGCAGGGCCGCGTGGTCATCATCGGCGGCGGCACAGGCAACCCCTACTTCACCACCGACACAGCATCCACGCTCCGCGCCATCGAGATCAAGGCCGACGCCATCCTCAAGGGCACCCGCGTCGACGGCGTCTACACCGCCGACCCCGAGAAAGACCCCACAGCCACCAAATACAGCCGCCTCTCCTACAGCGAGGCCCTCGAGAAGAAACTCAAAATCATGGACCTCACAGCCTTCGCGCTGGCCGAGGACAACAACCTGCCCATCTACGTCTTCGACATGAACTGTCAGGGCAACCTGCTCCGCGTCGTCGAAGGCGAAGACGTCGGCACCATAGTAAGCAAATAATAAAAACACAATACCATGAACGATTTATCGAAAGCTTGCCTCGACGAGGCAAAAAACAGCATGAAAAGCTCGCTGAGCTTCCTGGAGAAGGAGCTGGCCAAGATACGCGCCGGCAAGGCCAACCCCGGCATGCTCGACGGCGTCAAAGTCGACTACTACGGCACCATGACCGAAATCAGCCAGGTGGCCAACATCAACACCCCCGACGCACGCTCCATCGTCATCCAGCCCTGGGAGAAGACCATCGTGGGCGCCATCAACAAGGCCATCCTCGACGCCAACCTCGGCTTCACACCGCGCCATGAAGGCGACATACTTCGCATCATCATCCCGCCCCTCACCGAAGAGCGCCGCAAAGAGCTCTGCAAGCAGGCCAAGACCGAGGTGGAGAACTCCAAGGTCAACGTCCGCAACGTGCGCCGCAAAGTCATGGACGAGGTCAAGAAACTCAAGGACAAGTCCGTGCCCGAAGACGAGGTGAAGCAGGTAGAGAAAGAGCTCCAGGACATCACCGACAAGAATATCGCCGAATGCGACAAGATCTATGCCGCCAAGGAGAAGGAAATCATGTCCATCTAAACTGACAATTGACAATTGACAATTGAGAAGTTTGACTCCCTGGAGTCGACAAACAAGTACTGTGAAGCCCTCAACCTCGCCGAGGTGGAGGACTTCACTTGCTATTGGGCCCTCACACAGACAGCAGGCATAGGGCAACGCGGCAACCATTGGCACAGCACCCCGGGCCTCAACCTCACCTTCAGCCTCGTCCTCAAGCCCACCTGGCTCCCCGCCGAACGCCAGTTCCGCCTCACCCAAGCCCTCTCACTGGCTATTGTAGACCTACTTTCCACTTTCCACTTTCCATTTTCCACTCTCATCAAGTGGCCCAATGATATCTACGTCGACGGCAAGAAAATCTGCGGCACGCTGACATCGGTACGCCTGGCAGGCGACCACATCGCCACCGCCATCTGCGGAATAGGGCTCAACGTCAACGAAACCGACTTCCCCGACTGGCTGCCCAACCCCACATCGCTATGCCTACTAACGGGCAAGACGTATAACCTCGAAGACACGCTTCACGCGCTGTTAGAACACATCGAGCGCCGCTACAACGCCCTGCGCGACGGCGCCGACCTCAACGACGAATACCTCAACCTGCTGCTCAATCGCGGCCTGCCGGCGCAATACCTCTACCACGACCGCCAAATCACCGCCACGATAGAAGGCGTCGACCCCTTCGGCCGCCTCCTCCTCACCGCCTCCGACGGCACCCCCCTCTGCTGCAACCTCAAAGAAATCGCCCTCCTGCAGCAATAAAAAACAAACAAAAAACAATGCAGGCGCGGCTTCCGCCGCGCCCACAAAATATATTCCAAGCTATTTTTTACTCAACAATATCCTTCACAAGACGCACAGCCATCCCGTAATATCTGAAGTATGACGAACTCGCACTAAAGTCCAAATTTGAGAAGTACATACAAAAAGCTCTAGCATTGCCATTCTGCACAGGAGCGACAGTCGTTGACCAGTAATTTCCTGTTGTAAGTTGTAACAACGTCTCAACGCCCGTCCGTGCTGTAATTGGCAGAAAAACAGCACCCATAGCCTCCATTTCCTTCCAATCACTTAAGAGATAAACATTACTTGTCCATCCGCCACTACCTATTACATTGATATTTGATGGCAGCGAAACACAATTAGGATGGGCATATGCATCAGGGAATATTATCAAGCCATAAACGCCATTTACTGACGCTTTTGCAAAATGAGCATTACTAGTGCCATTAATTGTTGAAGCATCGCGAGAATTAAGAATCACTTGCCATTCGACAGATGTAGAAGTACGCCAAAGACCCGCGGCACTGCCTCCGTTGCTAATACTATTATAAACACCCCAGTCTGATTCTGCATAATCATCAACCAAACTCACATTGGAAGTATAGCCAACCCTGGGCCCATAACCATGCCCATATGTGCCAGAACCTGACTGTCCATTGTTCCATGGCTCGTATAAAGCATTACCATTATTCCATCCACTGGTACCCCAGCCATACAAGTCAATCCACGCCGATTGTGTTGCGCGGCTATCGCCAAAAATATTATTGCCAGCGGCATCACCAATATATTCATATTGGTTTTCTGCGAATCGCCATGTTCCTGACGAGGCTTGATACTGCAGATTGCCTTGTGAGAAACGTACCTTAGCACCTGAAGTTTTATTTATGGTAAACAAACCGCGGTTGACCTCGGTGACATAGTCCGACGCACCGGTGACTGCTATCTGTACGGTACCCATCACATTGCGACCAAGGGCGTTGTTGCTGAGAGCGCGGCTGTAGTTGTACGAATAGTGCGCCTTGGCGACGCCGGGGTAGATATCGGACATCAAAGCATGGGTATAGACCTTGAAGGTCAGCTCGCCACCGGCCACGGGGAGTATGGGCACCTGCACCTGCAGGTAGTCGCCGCTGATAAGCACAGGCTCATCGAAGTACACCACCACACTACGGTTAGCCTCAACATTGCTTTTACCGCTCACAGTAGGATCGTCGCTGCTGCTCATGGTTACCGAGGCGGCACCGCAGAGTTGCTTGTCGGCGCTGACGACGATGACAGAGTCAAGGTAGAGCTTCTCACGGCCGGTGGAGTTCTTCACACGCACATTGACGGCCGCGCTGAGATGCTTGAAGAGTATGGCCGTAGCGCCTTCGCTGGCACGCCCCACCATGGGCAGACCGATAATCTGGCTGCTGCCGCTGAAACTCGATGCATACCTATGCGGAAACACTATCGTCGGGCTGTCGGTGTTCTCGTTGGCAGCACCTGTGGCGGTGATGATACTCGAAGGATAGTAGCCGCGGATGGCTCCGGAAAGACTCTCAAAGCCTACGGCACGCGCTGTGCTGCCGCTGACCTCCACGGTGCCCGTCTGGCCGTTGATGCGCACGGCGTCGCCATTGACCCAGTGCACCTCGTCGCCGACCACCGACGTCTTCATGCCGTCCTGTACAAAACTCTCTGTAGTGAGCATAATACCGCCCGCCATATCATCCTTGCGGCAGCCTGTCATCACGACAAGGCAGCCGAGAAATACCATAACTAATACTGTTGCTTTCTTCATTGTTTTCTGCTGTTTGCCGTTAATGATTTAGAACCAGTGCTCTTCATCGCTCGCGCCGCCGTCGCCGAAATAGCCACCGCTGCTGCGGCGAGTCTCTATCGACTGCTCTTCAGGAACAAAGACTCCCAAAAGGAAATCTCTTGACGCGGCATATCCGCGCTCTGTACGGAAGCTGACAATCGTCAGCCCCGGTACGATGTAATGCTTTTTCTCTATCGTTTTACCCATTGTTTAGCGTTTGTTATATCCGGTATACTACAAAAAAGTGCAGTCACCCCTACCGTAGGCATGGCGAAAGGTGGCGGAAACGGTCGCTTGGCGACGCAAAAATAAAATAGACGGAACGTCCTGTATCAGACAGACATGCAGCCCCTCGTAATGGGGGGGGGGTGAAAATCAACAAGTTACACAAATAATGTATCATCATTCACTTGCATAATTAGATTGCAAAGTTACAGAAAATCTGTAACATGGAGCCCGTTTTAGTATTATTTAACACTCCGGGAGACTCTGATACAGAACAAAATAAAATACAGGGGAGGCTCATTCTTGAGACTCCCCTGTGTGGTGGAGCTGGAGGGAGTCGTGGCGAAACCTGCCGAGCTTGACGAGGCTGCCCTGCGACCGAAGTGGAGCAAACCCCGCCCGTAGGGCGAGGGTATGACGACCGGAAGCGAAAAAAAGAGGCCATCAAGGCCTCTTTGTGGAGCTGGGCGGAGTCGAACCGCCGTCCAAACAGTTAACAAGTGTGCTTTCTACATGCTTATCCGATGGTTGGTTGTAGGGGCGGCTCCGGACGTCGGCACCCAAGGCAGCCCTTAGCCTCTGAAGATCTCACCGGTGCTCCGAGGCGCCACACCGGCTATCCCGTCTTTACCTGCACCTCCTGGTCAGCAGCCGACGGTCGGGGCGGCTGGGAGATGTCTCGTTCCTGCGCCTTGCGCGGGAATTAAGCCGAACTTACTGTGCTTCGGTTAGGCAGCGAGAGCGTAGTTGTTTTCGCCAATTATTGTTTTGCGTCTGTGTTCAAGGCTTCTGGCGCGTCAGCCTGCATGCTTACAAACCCATTATCCCTGCTGTCAAAACCAAGCAGCCCCTATTTTAGGTTGAAGGTTATGGGTTATGGGATATTGAAAACCTAACCCGCCCCTTCGGGTGTAAGGATAAAAAAAGTTCTCTGCGAGGAGAACTTCTTTTTGTTTGGCGGTCCGGACGAGACTCGAACTCGCGACCCCATGCGTGACAGGCATGTATTCTAACCAAACTGAACTACCGGACCATTGTATCTGTCTTGCTCAGACGTGCTTTTTCTCTCAAAAGCGGGTGCAAAAGTACGAACATTTTTCAAACTGGCAAAATATTTTTTATCACGCACGACGCCCAGACATACTAAGTAACTGTATTCTAACAACAACGAGTGACAAATATTTTTTCATCCCCTCAACCATGACGATTGAAAAAAGCGTCACAGCAGCATCAGAGAAGTCTGTTTTTTCACCTTGATGAATGCATTATCTTTTTCACCAGCAGGGTGGCTATGGCATCACTCTGGGCTTCGCTGTCGGCGCAGAAGATATAGACGGTGCGCTGCAGGTAGGAGATGCCCATATAGCAGCTGGCTGCCACATCGACGGTCTCGCCGACCACTGGGGCGTTCTCTGCCGGGTTGACACGGCTGCGGCGTGCGAAGAGCACCACGTCGCTACCTTGGCGCAGGCCGAGTTCCTGCTCGGGGGCCAGGTCGCCGATATAGAACTCACGCTTCATCCAGGCCCATCCCTCATCGTCAAGAGCCTCCACCACAGTCACGTCGACGCGCGACACGCTGTCGATGGCGAAACCGGCGACGGAAGCCACTTTGACCCCCGCCTGCTGTGCATAGCGGTTATAGAGGTCGGCCTGTGCCTGGGAGGCAAACGCAGACAGAAGCGCCGCACAGACAAGGGCCATGCGCGACAGGCGCACCAATGCTTTCTTCATGCCGTCAGGAATTTCCATATATCGTTGATAACTGAGTCGGCGTCACACTGGCTGTTGCATGTGACGACGGGGTCGCCGGCTTTAGCGGCCTTGTGGTGCTGCGGCCTGTACGTCTGGGTCACCGCTGCGGCGGTCTTCTCGGCATCGACTGCCGCCGTCTGCAACGGCATCGCCTCCACGGGCGCTGTCAGCACCTCGTCGTCGACAACCTGCTGCACCGGCACCTCCTGTTTGGCCATCAGCGGCTCCTCGTGGCGAGGCATCAGCAACGTGAGACCCACGGCCATAACGGCCACGACACCGGCGGCCATGGCGGCCACGCGACGGCGGCGATGACGTATGGCCACAGCACGCTGTTCGGCGCAGGCCACAACATCGTCACGATGGGTGAGGATGTTGAGCGTGGCCAGCTCTTCGTCCGTCAGCGTCCCTGCCGCCCGTTTGGCCAGCAGTTCTTGAATGCTGTCTTGTTTCATATCTGTTCCTCCAGTCTTTCTTTCAGTATCTGTTTTGCTTCACGCAACTTACGTTTCACAGTCATGATGCTCATCCCCGTGAGCTTCGACAGCTCGCCGATGGAGAGGTCTTTCTCGTAGCGCAGCGACACCAGCGACCGCAGGGCCTGAGGCAATCCGTTGCGGAGGTGCCTCACGCGCTCCAGCAGGTCGGCATAAGAGGTGTCTTGAGCCATCGACACATCCTCGATGTCAGCCTCGCTCATGGGTATCGTCACCTTCCTGCGCCGCAGGGTGTCCACCGCCAGCCGCCTCACCGTCTGGTAGCAGTAGCCCGACGGGTCTTTGAGCAGCGGTGCCGCCATAGTCCTGGCGAGGGCTTCCTGCACAGCGTCACGGGCATCGTCACCGTCCTCTAGCATGGCGTACGCCAGCGCATAGTAGTCCAGATAATGGTCCACAAGTTGCTGACGTATTTCTGCCCTGTTCATATATATATGACGAGGAAGTGCCCAAAAAGTATCATTTTTTAACTCTTTTTAGCAAAAAAGTCTGGCTCGGGCATCTGTTCGAGCCTTCCGTTTTGCCAATCGACATGCACCGTTACGGTCTGCCGACCGTTGGTCAGCAGGAGGTACGGCACATGCAGCACGGTGTTGTAGCGGCAGGCCTGGTCGCACACCTTCTGCGTGATAGCAACCTCGGGCTTCTTGCATTCCACTATCATCCGAGGCTCGCCGTCGGTGCCGAAGACCACGATGTCGCAGCGGCGTGTCATGCCGTTGAGCGTGATGGCACCTTCCACCTGCATCAGTTCCAGCGGGTAGCCGTAGCGGTCGTGCAGCAGGCCTATGACCCACTGCCTGACCCCCTCTTCGGGTGTCAGCGCCACCCAGCGCTTGCGTACAGGGTCAAGCACTTCGCGACGCCCGTCGGCGAGCTGCCGCACCTGCGGCTCAGTATATTGTGCTTTCGTCGGCACCTTCTTCCTCCTGTTGTCCAGAAGAGCCGTTCGCTCCCTTGTCGGTCGCGTTCGGCCTTTTCTGGAGGCCGTTGTTAATCTTGTAGGAGAAGCCCAGCGTCACCGTCGGCGACAGACGCTTGGCCTTGACCACGCGGTTCATGTCGGCGTCGTTGGTGACATGACCCCAGCCGCCGGTGCACAGCACGTCGCTGACACGCAGGTTTATGGTGCCACGCTTGTTGAGCACGTCCTTCTTCACCGCCAAGTCAACCCAGTAGCCGGGGTCCATCCTCGTCTGCAAGTCGAGCCACGGCGCCCAGTACTGTCCGCTGAGCTGCACCGTCCAGTCCTTGGGCAGCGTCATGAACGAGCTGAACTTGCCGCTTGCCTGGAACGACTGCGTGCTGCGGTTGTCGAGCAGAGCGGTGCCTTCGATGTAGCTCTGGTAGACATTCACGCTCACGTTGAGCTTCCACCACTGGAACGGCTGCCAGTCGACGATGAACTCCAAGCCATAGTTATAGCCCTTGTGCAGGTTGAAACTCGTTGACGCGCGGTAGCCGTAATACTGGCTGTTGTAAGGCTCCCACCAGGCGTAGCTGTCCACATTCTCGGGGGTCCACGTAAAGCCGTAGCGTGTGATCATGTGGTTGGTCTGGCGGTAGTAGGCCGAGGTGAAGATATTCACCTTATTGATGCCGAGGTTGTAGCTCACCTCGAAGGCATTGGTATACTCGGGGTCGAGGTTCGGGTTGCCGAAGCTTATCTGGTCGCCCTCGCGCACATCCATGTAGGGGTTGAGGTCCCACATGTGCGGACGTCGCACACGGCGGCTATAGCTCACCTGCATGCTCTGCATTTCGCTGAACTTGTACGACAGGTGCAGCGTCGGGTACAGCTGCCAGTAGGTCTTGTCCACAGGCTTGGTGTCGGGGTGTTTGATGTCGTGACCGTATATTGAGGCATATTCGCCGCGCAGGCCTCCCTGCAGCGACAGACGCTCGGTGAGGTTGCCACCCAGTGTGCCGTAGACGGCATGCACATGCTGGCGGTAGTCGAAGTGTGTCGACGAGGTGCTGTCGTACACGTGGTCGGTGCTGCTGGTGCTGCGGTAGTAGTCGGCCTTCTGGTTGGGCCAATCCATGCGGCCCTCGTAGCCGGTCTCCAGTCGCCATCCCTCTTTGCCGAAGAACGAGTCGAGGGGCCGCAGCCAGTTGAGCTTCACGTTCAGCGCCTGGTGATGGTTCTTGGTCTCGCTGTCGCGACGGTAGTAGTTGGCGGCCTGTGCCAGCGCGTCGCGGTAGGTCTGCTCCTGCATGCCTTCGCCCACCACACGGCGGGTGCTGAAGGTGGCGTCCACCGTCAGTTCCTCGTCCTTGCGGTCGAACTTCTTTGTGTAGAGCATGTTGAACGAGTGGTTGACGTTGCGGTTGTCGCCCGTGCCCTTCTGGTCGTAGTGCAGCGAGTCGTTGCTGTGCAGCACATCAACAGCCGTGATGTCGCTGTTGCGACGGCGGTTGCCGCCACGCAGCTGGTAGCTGAGCAGCAGGCTGTTCTGGTCGTCAAAGTAATATTCGCCGCCCACCTTCACGCTGCCCATGTAGTTGGGGTTGATGCTAAACTGGTCGATGTCGTAGTGCGACCGCGGGTTGCCGTTGTTGTCGAGGTATTCGATGTCGGTGTGCGACTTGTTGCCGCGCTGACGGATGCCGCCGTCCATGTTGAGGAACAGGTTGTACTTCTCCGTCGTGTAGTTGAGGCTCACGTTGCCCATCACCGTGGGGATGAACTGAGGCTTGTCCTTGGGTATCATGAACGGCAGCGGAGCACCGGCGTTGAGGTTCACCACACCGTTGAGGCCCAGCGCTCCGGCGGTCTTGT
Organism: uncultured Bacteroidales bacterium; assembly: GCA_900318275.1. Lineage (GTDB taxonomy): Bacteria > Bacteroidota > Bacteroidia > Bacteroidales > P3 > Colimorpha. The sequence goes on from ONJY01000006.1 coordinate 51,674, forward strand.
CCTTGAGCTTTATGTTGATGATGCCGCTCATGCCCTCGGGGTCATACTTGGCCGAGGGGTTTGTGATGACCTCCACGTTCTCCACCGTCGAGGCGGGTATCTGCTCCAGCAGGGTGGCCAGGTCGCTGGCCAGTAACTCGCTGGGGCGCCCGTTGACGAGCACCTTGACGTTAGTGGAGCCGCGCAGCGTCACGTTGCCGTCGTTGTCGACAGCCACGCTGGGCACCTGCTCCAACACGTCGGTAGCCGTGCCGCCGCCGGTGACGAGGTTCTTGTCGACGTTGATGACTCGCTTGTCGAGCTGGTATTCAACCATCGAGCGCTCGGCGCTGATTTCCACAGCCTCCATGGTCTTAGCGTGCGCCTTGAGCTGCACCTTGCCCACGTTCACCTCGTGGCGGCCGTCGCCGAGAGTCAGCGGCTGGCTGTGGAAGTAGGTGTCGTAGCCCATGAAGGTGACACGCAGCAGGTAGCGCCCGTTGGGCGCCGTGACGGCGAAGCTGCCGTTACCCTCGCTCACCGTGCCGTTGACCAGCGTCGAGTCGCTGGCCTTGAGCAGCGCCACGTTGGCATACTCTATATATTCTCCCGTCCGCGCATCAATCACGCGGCCCACAACCACGCCCTGCTGGGCCGCGGCGCCCAAGGCCATGGCGCAGAGCAGCACAATCAACAGCCTTTTCATTGCTGCGGTTTTGGCTGACGCACGAAGTGGGGCATCTCGAAGGGTATCTCTATCGAGTACTCGATGAGGCCGCCGAACTGACCGTCCTCCTTCCACCAGGGGGTCTGGTAGATGAGTTTCTTCACCTTGCTGCCGTCGGCGAGGGTCTTCTCGATGGTGTAGGCGTTGAGCTGCTGGTGCTCGAGCAGGCCTTTGAGCTTGGTCTTGGCGGGCTCGGGGTGGCAGTCCATCAGGTTGTTGCCTATAATCTTGTGGCCATGGCTGTTGACGTCGGCGCTGTGCTGGTTCATGTCGAGCACGTAGCCCTCGGCGTCGCACACGGTGATGGCTATGTTGTTCAGATGTTCAAAATACTGGTCCATTGAAAGTTGACTTGTTGATATGTTGATACGGTGATATAATGGGATGGTGATACGGGGTATGAGACATAAAGATAGGTTGATAAATTGACGGGTTGTGGCCCTCGCATCAACTTATCAACCTATCGACTTGTCAACCCTCAATTATTTGCACTGCAGGGCGGCCAGTGCGATGCTGTAGAGCTTGGTCTTGGCGCTGTCGCCGCGGCTGGTGAGGACGCACGGTACGCGGGCACCCATGACCATGCAGGCGAGCTCGGCGTGGGCAAACTTGGTGCAAGCCTTGTAGAAAATGTTGCCGGCCTCGATGTTGGGGAACAGCAGGCAGTCGGCGTCACCGGCGACCTCGCTGGTGAGCTTCTTGGTCTGGGCGCTCTCCTTGTCGATGGCGCAGTCGAGGCTCAGGGGGCCGTCGACAACGGCGCCGGGGATCTGGCCACGCTGGCTCTGCATGCCGAGCCATGCAGCTTCGGCGCATGCTGGCATGCCGATGGAGACCTGCTCGGTGGCGGCGAGGACAGCCACTTTGGGTTTGGGGTTCTCAAGGCTCTTGGAGACCTGGATGAGGAAGTTCATGATGGCGGTCTTCTGCTTGAAGTCGGGGGCGGGGATGATGGCCATGTCGGAGCAGCAGAGCAGTTTGTGGTAGGCGGGCACCTCCATGACAGCCATGTGGGTCAGCATGTCGTTCTTCTTGCCGGGCATGAGGCCGTTCTCCTTGTTGAGGATGGCGCGCATGTACTTGTCGGTGCTGAGCAGGCCCTTCATCAGGAAGTCGCCCTTGCCCTCGTTGATGAGCTTCACAGCTAGGGCGCCGGCCTTGTTGTCGTTGGCTTCCTGGACCATCTCGAACTTGTTGGGGTCGATACCTTCCTCGGCACAGACCTTCTTCATGGTCTCGATGTCGCCCACGAGGGTGGCCTCGACGATACCGCGGTCGATGGCGGCGCTAACAGCGGCGATGGTGTGGCTGTCGTTGGCATAAGCAGCGACAAGACGTTTTTTACCTTTCGATTTGACCAGTTCAAGGAGGTCGTCAAGTTTCGTAATCATCTTGTTTTTAATTTTTTATTAATATTATTTGTTGAAATCCGTGACTGCAAATATACACATTTTTCACTTACCTGCAAATAAAAAATCACCCGCCGTGCAAAAAGCTCCTCACACCCCAACGGCGGCACCCCACACGGCACCCTTCCCCTACGAACCCTCTACGGAGTCCCTTCAGCATTTCTTCAGTAGTATTTCAGTAGTCCACTGAAGAAGTACTGAAGAACTGCCGTACCGGCTCCATAGGTGGAAGGTTAGGTAGGGTTTAGATGGGGTTTAGGACGGGTTTAGGTGGGGTTTAGGGTGGTTAGATGTGTGGAGGCGGTGCGACCGAGCGACGTGCGAGAGAAAACTCTTCGTCACAGGGGCGGCAAGTATGGCGGAATGAGGCTGCTAAAAGAGACACATTCTAAAAAAATTTTGCCAGTTTGGAAAAAGGTTGTATCTTTGCAGCGGAATGAGAGAGGTCGAAAACCTCTCTTTTTGTTAGTTATGATAGAGAAAATCAAGATATTAGAACTGGTAAACAACGCGCTTGAGGGCAGCGATAAGTTCCTCGTGAACCTTAAAATCACGCCGGACAACCGCATCTATGTGGACATCGACGGCGACAACGGTGTGACTATCGACGACTGCATCGAGCTGAGCCGCGCCATTGAGAGCCAGTTGGACCGCGACGAGGAGGATTTCGCCCTCGACGTGAGTTCGGCGGGTGCCGACCAGCCGCTGAAGCTAATACGCCAGTACCGCAAGAACGTGGGTCGCGACCTGGAGGTGGTGACCACCGATGGCGAGCGCGCCGAAGGTACTCTGGAGGACGCCTCGGACGAGGGCATCGTCATACGCACCCCGGGCACGAAGAAACAGCCCGCCGAGACGCTGCGCTTCGCCTATCGCGACATCAAGGCTGCACGTGTAGCTATAAAGTTTTAAGAAACAAAGCAAAAAACAAGAATATGGCAAAGAACCAAGACTTGATCAGCTCCTTCCAGGAGTTCAAGGAATTTAAGAACATCGACCGCGAGACCCTGATGCGCATCCTCGAAGAGGTGTTCCGTTCGGCATTGGCCAAGCATTTCGGCTCGGAGGACAACTTCGACATCATCGTCAACATTGACAAGGGCGACCTTGAGATATTCCGCAACCGCATGATTGTGGAAGACGGTGCCGTGCAGGACCCGACGCGGGAGATAGCCATCAGCGACGCCCTCAAAATCGAGGACGACTTCGAGGTGGGTGAGGAGCTCTCGGAGCCTATCCTGATGACCGAGTTCGGACGCCGCGAGATTCTCAGCATCCGCCAGAACCTCGTGGGCAAGATACAGGACTACGAGAAGAGCCTCATCTTCCAGAAGTATAAGGAGAAGGTGGGCGAGATCATCGTGGGCGAGGTCTACCAACCATGGAACAAGGAGGTGTTGGTGCTCGACGACGAGAAGATAGAGCTCATACTGCCGAAAGCCGAGCAGATACCGAGCGACCGCTTCCGCAAGGGCGACACCGTTCGCGCCGTGGTGCTGAAGGTGGAGATGAAGAACAACAATCCCGTAATCATTCTCAGCCGCACTACACCCATATTCCTGGAGCGCCTGCTCGAAGCCGAGGTGCCCGAGATATACGACGGCCTCATCACCATCAAGAACATCGTGCGCCAGCCTGGTGAGCGCGCCAAGGTGGCCGTGGAGAGCTACGACGACCGCATCGACCCCGTGGGAAGCTGCGTCGGCGTCAAGGGCGGCCGCATACACGGCATAGTGCGCGAGCTGCGCAACGAGAACATCGATGTACTCAACTACACTCCGCGTGTGGACCTCATGATACAGCGAGCCCTCAGCCCCGCCAAGATCAGCAGCATCAAGATCAACGAGGAGGAGAAGAAGGCCGAGGTGTTCATGCAGCCTGACCAGGTGAGCCTGGCTATCGGCAAGGGCGGTTACAACATCAAGCTGGCCTCCAAGCTCGTGGGCTACGAGATAGAGGTGTTCCGCGACAGCGACGAGGACTACGACGATGTGGCCCTGCAGGAGTTTAACGACGAGATTGAGCAGTGGGTCATCGACGAGCTCATCAAGATAGGCTGCGACACCGCCAAGAGCGTGCTTGCTCTGTCGAAGGAGGAGCTGATGAACCGCACCGACCTCGAAGAGGAGACCATCGACCACGTGATTAAAGTACTCGAAGCAGAGTTTGAATAAACAACCCTCAACAAGAAAGGACTCGACAGTATGGCAAGTTTCAGACTGAACAAGGTGGCAAAGGACTTCAACGTGGGTATACAGACCCTCGTGGAATACCTTGCCAAGAAGGGGCACCAGGTGGAGCAGAGCCCCAACACGAAGATTAGCGAGGAGCAGTATGAACTGCTGGCCACAGCGTTCGACAGCGAACGTAAAGTGAAGGAAGAGGCCGACAAGATAGAACTCATGTCGGCAGGCAGCAACCGCGTGGTGGAAGCAAGCCCTAAGGCAGATGCCGACGCCGAGCCCGAAGAGGTGGTAATCAAAGGGTTTACCACCCAGAAGAAAGCTACCGCCAAAGTAGAGAAGAAGCCTGTGGCGACCGACTCCACCCCTGCGCCACAGCCCGAGCCTGAACCTCAGCCCGAACCCGAGCCCGTGAAGGCTGTTGAAGTTGAGGCAGCAGAGACCGTCGCCACCAAGGCCCCCGTTCACGAGGAGCTGGAAGAGGCTGCCGCTCCCGTCGTCGCTGATACCGAAGAGGATGACTCCGAGGAGACAACCTCAGCGACAGACAGTCCATTCAAGGTGGTTGGCACCGTCGACCTCAGCGCCATCAACCAGCGCATGCGCCCGGATAAGAAGAAAAAGAAGAAAGGCGAGAAACGTGAGCCCGCGGTGTCGCCCGATGCAGCAGCAAAACCCAAGGCTGCAATGGCAGAGGCCCCTGCAGAGGCTCCCAAGCCTGCTCCCGAACCTGTCGCTGTGGAGCCCACCAAGCCCGTCGAACCAGCCAAGCCCGAGCCTGAGTTCATCCAGACCCAGTACCAGAAGCTCGAAGGCCCCAAGGTGCTCGACAAGATTGACCTCAGCCAATTCAGCAAGGACGGTGCCGACACCCCCGGCAGCAAACGCAAGCGCAAACACACCAAGAAAGAGGCTGTCAGCGCCCAGGAGGTGAAGAAAATTGGCGCCGAAGTGGCCAAGAAGGAGAGCAAGGAGAAGGAAAAAGCCAAGAAGGAGAGCCAGAAGAACGCCGCCATGCAGCAGCAGGCCGCCAGTGGCAAGAAGAAGAAAAAGAAGGATGAGAAGAAGCCTGTAGAGATAGACGACAACGAGATTGAGAAGCAGATTCGCGACACCCTCGCCCGCCTCTCCCCCATGGGCAAGAGTAAGACCTCCAAGCACAACCGCGAGAAACGCCAGAAGGTGCACGCCCAGATGGAGGAGGAGATGCTGCATGAGATGGAGAACCAGAAGGTGCTGCAGGTGACGGAGTTCGTCACCGCCAACGAGCTGGCCACCATGATGAACGTGCCGGTGACAAAGATTATCGCCACCTGCATGAGTGTGGGTATCTTCGTGAGCATCAACCAGCGCCTCGACGCCGAGACCATCAAGCTCATCACCGACGAGTTCGGCTTCCAGGTGAACTTCGCCGACGAGGATGTGGTCAACACCATCCACAAGATTGAAGAGGAAGACAAACCCGAGGACCTCGTGCCGCGCAACCCCATAATCACCGTCATGGGCCATGTCGACCACGGTAAGACCTCGTTGCTTGACTATATCCGCAAGACCAACGTCATAGCCGGTGAGGCTGGCGGCATCACCCAGCATATCGGTGCCTACGAGGTGCAGACCGCCGACGGCCGCAAGATAACCTTCCTCGACACCCCTGGCCACGAGGCTTTCACCGCCATGCGTGCCCGTGGTGCCAAGATGACTGACATAGCCATCATCGTCATCGCGGCAGACGACAAGATAATGCCGCAGACAGTCGAGGCCATCAACCACGCACAGTCGGCCGGTGTGCCCATAGTCTTCGCCATAAACAAGATTGACAAGCCCGGTGCCGACCCCGACCGCATCAAGACAGAGCTGGCCAACATGAACCTGCTCGTCGAGGAATGGGGCGGCAAGTACCAGAGTCAGGACATCAGCGCCAAGAAGGGTATCGGTGTTGAAGAACTGCTTGAGAAGGTCATCCTCCAGGCCGACATCATGGAACTGAAGGGCAACCCCAACAAACGCGCCAAGGGTGTGGTCATCGAGAGCGCCCTCGACAAAGGCCGCGGCTACATCGCCAAGCTCCTCGTGCAGGAAGGCACCATCCGCAAGGGCGACCCCATCGTGGCCGGTGCTGTGGCCGGACGCGTCCGCGCCATGTACAACGAGCGTAACCAAGAGGTCATGTCCGCCGGTCCTTCGCAGCCTGTGCTGCTGCTCGGTCTCACCGGCGCCTGTCAGGCTGGCGACACCTTCAACATCATGGAGAACGAGAAGGAAGCCAAGGACATCGCCGCCAAGCGCACCCAGCTGCAGCGCGAGCAGGGTATACGCACCCAGACCCACCTCACCCTCGAGGAGATTGGCCGTCGCCGTGCACTCGGCAACTTCAAGGAGCTCAACATCATTGTCAAAGGTGACGTGGACGGTTCCGTGGAGGCCCTCAGCGACTCGCTCATCAAGCTCGGTACCGACGAGGTGCAGGTCAATGTCATCCACAAGGGCGTGGGCCAAATTTCGGAGAACGACGTCACGCTGGCCATGGCCTCCGACGCCATCATCATTGGCTTCCAGGTGCGTCCCAGCGTGGGTGCCCGCAAGATGGCCGAGACCGAGAAGATAGACATACGCCTCTACAGCATCATCTACGACGCCATCAACGAGCTCAAGGACGCCATCGAGGGTATGCTCGCCCCCGAGACGCAGGAGAAGATCGTGGCCAACCTTGAGATTCGCGAGACCTTCAAGATCAGCAAGGTCGGCACCATCGCCGGCTGTATGTGTCTCGACGGCAAGATCAACCGCCAGAGCAACATCCGCATCATCCGCGACGGCATCGTGGTCTACACCGGCAAACTCGCCTCCCTCAAGCGTTTCAAGGATGACGTCAAAGAGGTTGTCAGCGGTCAGGACTGCGGCCTGAACATCGAGAACTATAACGACATCAAGGTTGGCGACATCGTCGAAGCCTACGAAGTCATAGAAATCAAACGCAAACTATAATGGTTTGCGGCTGCTCCTGTAGTTCAATGGATAGAATAGAGGTTTCCTAAACCTTTGATCAGGGTTCGATTCCCTGCGGGAGTACAAAAGAAAAGGCACCTTTCACGGTGCCTTTTTGTTTTATGACCAGCCTGCGATGCTCAGCACTTGAATTTGTACTCCAGCTTGGCAAGCTCTTCGTTGGCTTTGACAATCTTCTTCTTCAGTCCTAACTTGTAAGCCACGAGTTTCTGCATCAGGGCGTCGTCGCCGAGGGCGAGCATCTGCATTGCCAGTATGGCGGCATTCTGCGCGCCGTTGATAGCCACGGTGGCGACAGGTATTCCCGGAGGCATCTGCATGATGGCGAAGGTGGCGTCGAGGCCCTCAAGACATGAGCCCTTGATGGGCACGCCGATGACCGGCAGGGGCGTCTCGGCAGCTATGACACCCGGCAGGGCGGCAGCCATACCAGCGCCAGCGATAATCACCTTGATGCCGCGACCGGCAGCGCCGCGGGCAAAGTCGCTCACCTCGGCGGGCGTGCGGTGGGCGGAGAGGGCGTTGACCTCGAACGGTATCTCCATCTCCTCGAAGAACTGGCAGGCTTTCTCCATGACCGGCAGGTCGCTGGTGCTGCCCATGATGATACTTACTATTGGTTTCATATCGTTTAATTATAGATTAACATGCTGATGCCGTCGGGGGCGAAGCGGCTCTGGGCCACACGCAGCACCTCGTCGGGCGTGAGGTTCATTATGTCGGCATTCATCTCCTCAAGGGTGTCGACATGCTCGAAGTTGAGGCAGGCCTTGCCGATGCTCTGCATCTCATTGCTGCCGTTGTCGTTGTTGATGGCCATCTGCCCTATGAACTGCCGCTGTGCCTGCCGCAGTTGCTGCGGGGTGAGCTTGACCGTGGCCATACACTCCAGCTCACGCCGTATGAGGCCGATGGCACGCTCCTGCGCATCGAGGTCGACGCCGGCGTAGATGTAGAACAGGCCCGTGTCTGACATCGGCACATACTGTGACTCCACGCTGTAGCAGAAGCCGTAGCGCTCGCGGACGGCCACATTGAGACGCGAGTTCATCGCCGGGCCGCCGAGTATGTTGTTTATCAGCGTGAAGGCCGTCTTATCGCCGTTGTAGATGTCGGGAGCCTCGCAGCCGATGAGTATGTGGGCCTGGTGAGTACGCTTGTGCACGGTGCGCTCGAAGCGGTGGAAGACCGGCCTCACGCTGCGGTCCACAGCCGACTCATGGTTGCCGAAACTGCCGAAATAACGCTCGCACATGCGCACCAGACGGCCGAACTCCACATCGCCCACCACGCTGATAACCATGCGCGACGGAGTGTAGTTGCGCTCCATGTGGGCGCGCAGTCGCCCGGGAGTGAAGCGACGCACGTTGCGCTTCGTGCCCAGTATGTTGTGGGCAAGCGGATGCCCTTCGTATGCCAGCTCCTCGAACTGGTCGTAGATAAGCTCCGCAGGCAGGTCGCTATAGCTGTTGATCTCCTCAATCACCACCTCTCGCTCCTTCTCAATCTCCGCCTCGGGGAAGATGGAGCAGAACAGGATGTCGGCGAAAAGCTCCAGGCATCGCGGCAGGTGCTCGGCCAGCGAGGTGGCGTAGACGCACGTCTCCTCCTTGGTGGTGAAGGCGTTGAGCTCCCCACCCACCCCGTCGATGCGGTTCAAAATGTGATAGGCCTTCCGGTGCGAGGTGCCCTTGAAGAGCGAATGCTCGATGAAGTGCGCCATGCCCTCGTCGGCGCCACGTTCGTCGCGGCTGCCCACGTTGATGTACACGCCCGAGTAGACAACCTTCGAGGGCGTGTGGCTCAGTATAATCTTGATGCCGTTAGGCAGTGTATGGTACTCGTACATGCCGGCTCACTGGTTCTCGTACTGCTGCACCTCGTCGTGGAAAAACTCCAGCTTGATGCCCGCCTGGCGGAAGAGTTCCTCGCTCTCGGCACCGGCATGGTATTTGCGCTCGCACACCACGCGCTTGATGCCGCAGTTGATGATGAGCATGGCGCAGGTGCGGCAGGGCGTCATGCGGCAGTAGAGCGTGGCACCGTCGAGGGCTATGCCGCGGCGCGCCGCCTGACAGATGGCGTTCTGCTCGGCATGCACCGTGCGCACGCAGTGGGTGCTGATGTGGCCGTCGGCGTCAATGGTCTGGCGGAACAGGTGGCCCACCTCGTCGCAATGTGGCAAGCCGCTGGGCGAGCCCACATAGCCGGTGACCAGCAGCTGCTTGTCCTTCACGATAACACAGCCCGAGCGGCCGCGGTCGCACGTGGCACGCTTGGAGGCGGCATTGGCCAGCTCCATGAAATATTCATCCCAGCTGGGGCGGTGGTATGTAATCTGCTGCAGCACCTCCTCCACCTGCTTGTTCAGGTCCTCGAACGTACCCCCGTTGTCGAAGCGGAAGTCGGCGTGCTCGATGCAATACTTGAGGTTCTGCTTGTTGGGGTCGTCGTTGTCCATCTCGCGCAGCTCGTTGGCGATGAAAGTCTCATACGACACATGGTCTGTCTCAGAGCCACGCAGCACGGCGCGCTCGTAGCGCACCTTGGGGTCGGCGTCGACCGCGAAAAGATAGAAACTGGGCTTGCCGCGCAAGGCCTCCACCTCGCCGGGGGTGCGCACGCTCTCGATGATGCAGTTGCAGCCTGAAGCCGACGCCTGCTTGTAGAGCTCCTCGACGATGTAGGACGGCGTATGCCTGGCCCTCAAGTCGTTGCCCACGGCGGTCAAAGTGTCGCGGTTCACCTCAAGACCCCGCCGCTTGACCTCCTCGGTGAGGAAAGCGCGCACGCTGTAGTGCACGAAGCCGCGGTTCTTGACCAGATAGTCGACGATGGTGCCTTTGCCGGCGCCCAAAGTTCCTGTTATACCTATTGTAATCATTCTCTGCTATTTTCACCTTATAACGTCGCGCCCGCGATATTATTGTGCCGCCCCGCTAAAAATACCCCTCCGCAACGGAGCCCCTACGGAGTCCCTTCGGCTCCGTACCGGAGGCATAGAGGAAGCATCTTTTTTCGGCCCTGACACTCGCCGATTGGCATTTTATTCGTATCTTTGCAGAAGTAAAGAACCACTGATAATCATGAAAAAGATAGTCATTCTGCTACTTACGATGCTGCCCATACTGGCGGCAGCACAGGTGAACCACAAGGAGAGCTGCACATCGATAATGGTGGGCAAGCGCGCGTCGACCGACGGCAGCGTCATCACGTCGCACACCTGCGACGGGCGCTACCGCACGTGGATGACCGTGGAACCCGCACTGAAGGCCGAGAAGGGCCGAAAGCACACCGTGCGCAAGGGCACGCTGCACACCGAGAGTCCCGACGACACCACTGGCGTGCGCAACGTGGGCACCATTGCCATGAACGAGGCCACATACGCCTACCTCAACACCGCCTACCCCTGCCTCAACGAGAAGCAGCTGGCCATAGGCGAGAGCACCTTCAGCGGCCCCGACACGCTGGTGAACGAGAACGGCATGTTCCTCATCGAGGAGTTGGAGCGCATAGCCTTGATGCGCTGCTCGACAGCGAGGGAGGCCATACGCCTCATTGCACAGTTGGTGGCAAAATACGGCTACGGCGATGGTGGCGAATGCATTACCATCGCTGACCGCAATGAGGTGTGGCAGATGGAAATACTGGGCGAAGGGCCCGACAAGATAGGCGGCGTGTGGGCGGCACAGCGCGTGCCCGACGACCATGTGGCCGTGAGCTGCAACATCCCGCGCATCGGACGCCTGCAGCGCAACAACCCAGAGTACTTCATGTGCTCGGACAATATCGAAGAGGTGGCGAAGAAATACGGCCTGTGGGATGGCGAGGGTGAGTTCGTGTTCTGGAAAGCCTTCAACACATCGTGGGCCAACGGCCGCAATTTCCGCGAACGCGAGTGGTTCATCTTCAACGCCCTGGCCCCCTCGCAAGGCTTCACCTACGACATGCCGGAGCTGCCCTTCTCGGTGAAGCCCGACACGCAGGTGGACGTGACCGATGTGATGAACCTGCTGCGCTCCACCTACGAGGGCACGGAGAAGGATATGTGCAAGAACCTGAAGGTAGTGGTGAACCGCAAGCGCGACGACGGCACAACATACAAGGACACTGTGGTGAGCCCCGTGGCCAACCCGTGGATGGGCAGCACGATGCAGCAGACGCTGAACATGCTGGCTCCCGGCACCGTGGAGTTCCAGCGCACGGTGAGTGTAGCGTGGTGCTCATACTCGTTTGTGGCGCAGCTGCGCGACTGGCTGCCCGACCAGGTGGGCGGTATCTGCTGGGTGTCGGTCGACAACCCTGCCCAAAGTCCCCGCATACCGGTGTTCTGCGGCACCACGGCGTTGCCCGAAGCTTTCGCGCGCTGCGGCCAGAAGAAGTACGACGAGGGCGCGTGGCTGTGGCAGTACCGCCGCGCCAACAAGCTGGCCACGGTGGCATGGCAACGCACCAAGAAGCAACACATGGCCGCCGTCATGCACCATGAGGGTGCCGCCTTCAGCGGTCTGAAAACCTTAGAGGATAATGTGAAAGGCATGAAGAACCCCGCCAAGGCCGGCAAGCAGCTCAACGCCTACACGCAGCAGGTGTACGACAACACGCGTGCCGCATGGGCCGACCTTGAGGCCAGCTACTGGCACATGTTCGGCATGGGATTCTGAAGCTCAGCTCCAGATACTTAACTTGCTGAGGAAAGAAATATTCTCGCGGACCGACGACTCGATAAGATAGTCAAAGTCGCGCTCGGCGCTTTTGTGGAAAGCCACCTCGACGGGGAGCACGTAGACCGGCAGCCCTTCGGAGAGGCCGCGCAGACGCACGGCATCCTTCTCGGTGGTGACGATGATTTTGTTTGAGCCCGGCAAGGCTGCGAAGGTGTCGCGGATGCGAGCCATGTCGCGCGCACTGAAGTCGTGGTGGTCGCCGAAAGGCAGATGATACACCTTGGTGCTGCGGCGAAGTTCGGCCACCATGGGTTCCGGATGCGCAATGCCGGTGACACAGAGGATATTGTCGGCACGGCGCAAGCCAATGCCCGCGGGCTGTCCGTCGAGTGTCAGCAGGTCTCCATATTTGAGGTAGGAGAAAAAAACCTTCTGGAAATTCTGCAACTTGAGGTCTTGGATGATATTGTGCCTGTCAACGGGGTTGAGCACGGCGGGGCATTTGGTGACAATGACGATGCCGGCGCGGTAGCGTGCACTCTTGAACTCGCGCAGGTTGCCGTAGGGAAGGATACGGTCCTTGAAAAACTGGTGACCGTATTCGGTCAGCAGGATATTGATACTGGGCTTGATTGCACGGTGTTGGAAGACGTCGTCGAGGATGATGAGCTGGGGCGCCATGGAGATATGCACTTCCTCTTCACCTTGCATTTCAATGCGTTCCTGCGCCATAAGCCTGCTCACTCCTTCCACACGTTTCTCGCAGACAGCCACCTGCACATGCGGAAACTTGGCGGCCACCATGGCGGGTTCGTCGCCAAGGAGGGCGGCGTCATGGCTGCCGTCGTCGGCAAGGAAACCCTTGGTCTTGCGCTTGTAGCCACGGCTGAGCACAGCGGTGCTGTAATGGTCGGCAAGCAGCCGCAGCAGGTATTCCACATGCGGGGTCTTGCCGCTGCCTCCTGTGCTGAGGTTGCCGACACCGATGGTGGTGATGTGGGGCGCCGCCTGCCGCTTGATGCCAACGGCATAAAAGAAGTTCCGCACCACCACGCCTACGGCATACCACATGGTCAGCGGCCACAGCACATATGATATGGTGGTGCGGAACGACATAAAGGGGATTATTTGTTGAAGTAACGGTTGAGCAAACCTTCGAGGGCTTTGCCGTGGCGGGCCTCGTCGCGGGCCATCTCGTGGACAGTGTCGTGGATGGCGTCGAGGTTAAGGGCTTTGGCGCGCTTGGCGAGGTCGGTCTTGCCGGCGGTGGCACCATACTCGGCGTCGACGCGCATCTTCAGGTTCTCCTTCGTGCTGTCGGTCAGCACTTCGCCCAGCAGCTCGGCAAACTTGGCGGCATGTTCTGCCTCCTCAAAGGCGGCTTTCTCCCAGTAGAGACCCACCTCGGGATAGCCCTCGCGGTGAGCCACGCGGGCCATGGCCAGGTACATACCCACCTCCTTGCACTCGCCCTCAAAGTTGGCGCGGAGATCCATCTTGATATCTTCGGGGGCATCCTTGGCGACGCCGACGATATGCTCGGCAGCCCAGGTCTTGATGTCCTCTTTCACTTCCTGCATGGGTTTGCCGCAGATGGGGCATTTCTCGGGCATCTCGTCGCCCTCATAGACGTAGCCGCACACGGGGCAGATAAACTTTTTGCTCATAATTGTCTTGATGTTTTAGGATTAATATTCGGTTTTAAAATCAAGTGCAAAGATACGCACTTTTTGTGATATGGCGAAATATTTTTTTCACGCCTTGTTTCTAAACGCCAGGAAGAAGGTACAGAAGAGGATGCCGGCGAGGGTGGCGAGGGTGTCTTCGGTGAGCATGGAGATGAGGACGGTGAGAAGCCACGGAAACATGAGCGTGCCGGACATGGCATGGCGGAACTTGCGCAACGGGAACACGGCTCTAAGGAAGAGGAATAACACCACCGCGAAGCCCACTATGCCCAGTGCCGCCATGATGCCGAGGTATTGACTGTGACAGTTCATGCGGTGACCTGCAAGCTCGCTGTCGCCGGCGGTGAGATACTCGTCCATGGCACCTACGACATCGCCAGTGCCAACGCCAAACCACGGATGCTCACTTATAACATGCGTCGCAGCACGCCACATCTCGAAGCGCTGCAGCATTGTGAAGCCTGCGACGGCATGCGTATGCACGTAGAACTCACGTTCCATCAGCATCGTGTACACCATCTTGCGGAACACATTACCTCCCTCATATACCGGGTTAGCCACACCATTCTCGACAGCCACCACCTGCGCATTGGTAAGGGCTGCCACGCCAACGCTGTCCTTGGTCAATCCGAGACCGTTGAGGTAGCGTATAAGCGTAGACTTGACGCTGTAGCCACTACTAGCCAGGCCGTCATAATCCAGAGCGCTGCGGCAATTCCATTCGGCACGAAGTTCCTCGTCACAGACATAGTTGTTTATATAGTTGCCATTCTCAATGATGCCGTCCTGCGCATGCTCGTAGGGCCTGCCGTTTACGGTGACCTCTTGCAGCGGGCGCTCCGCCAGGGGCGCCATGTGGTAGTAGTTCTTCACCTCGTAGCCCACCACGCCTATGGCGCCACCCACAAGCATCACCCACAGCGCTATGAGCGGCCACCGGCGCCAGCGCGTCAGCAGCATCACCAACGACACGATGGCCAGCACGATGATACCTGTGTACGAGTGGATGATAACCATGAAGGCAAGCATCCACAGCATCAGCGCCACGGCAATCCACCGCTGCAACGTTGCTCCTTTGAGCATCACGCCGACAGAAAGGTACACCACCACGCAGCAATTGAGCGCAAAGCGGATATGCGAAATATTAGGCACAATGTCACGATGGGGCAGTCCCGGCATGGTGAGCCAACGCACAAGGCCTACGACAGACACCACAAAGACTGCTGTTGTATAGATTAACAGAACAACCTTGCGGGCATTGCCGACAAGTGGCTTGGTGGTAAGCAGCACCATAGGCACGCAGAGCAGCGGCAGCAGCACCTGCATGGTGCCCCACCCTGCCCTGGTATCGGCGGTCCACAGCATGCCGACGAACATCAGCAGGAACAGGCCCACGAAGGCCTGCAACAGGCGACTCTCCTTGGCCATCTGCCATTTCTCGCGCCAGCGGCCTTCAAGCATCCAGTTGATTCCAAGGAACACCCATGCCATGTTGGCCAGAAACACTGACGTCACCATAGAGACGCCAAGGAAACCCAACAGCAGAATGTATATCGACCTATGTACCTTTGCCGGCCGCATGCTTATTTCTTCAGTTCGTCAATGGCGCGCAACAGTACCTTGTCGGCTTTCAAGGCCCCCATGATACGTCCTTCGTCAAAGTAGTATCGGTTCAACAACTCAGCCTTCAGCATCTCGCACACCTCCTCGCGGTGTTTCTGCAGGTCTCCCTCCTTCTCCCTCTCAAGGGCGGCCTCCATAGCCTTCAGCTGTCCTGCGATGGCCGTGTCGTACTTTTCTTCCTTGGCGACATCACGCAGTTCCTTTATGACACGCTCGGTGACTGTACTGTATGTAAGCTTCTTCTCCTTAAGGTAACGGCAGAAATCGGCGTAGAGCTCGTCGCTGATCTCAAACTCATCGGCCGGGGCAATCTCCGTGTGGCTACGGTAGTAGTCAGTGGCATAGTCGAAGATAAGGAACTTCTGCGCCAGCGCCACACCGAGGTTGGACATATATTCGGGTTCCACCTCAACGTCGGGCTCAATGCCGAAGCCGTCGTATACCGTGCGGCCCCCTTTGGTCTTGAAGGCCGTCTTGAGCGAATCGGGCACCTTAACGGCGCGACCGTTCTCGTCACGGTGGCTGTAGTCGATGGCCTGTATGCAGCGCCCGGAGGGGATATAGTATTTGCTCACAGTGACCTTCATCTGGCTGTTATAGGACATCGGCAGTATGTTCTGAACCAAGCCCTTGCCGTAGCTGCGCTGGCCCACAATGACCGCACGGTCAAGGTCTTGTAGGCTTCCGCTGACAATCTCGCTGGCCGAAGCCGAGCTGTTGTCAATCAGCACCGCCACCGGTATCTCGGTATCTTCCGGCGTCATGCGGGTATAACTCTTGGTGTTCTTGCTGGCCACCTTACCCTTGGTCTCCACCACCAGTGTTCCTTTGGGCACCCAGATGTTCACGATGTCCACAGCCTCGTTCATTAGACCGCCGCCGTTGCCGCGCAGGTCGAGCACCACGCCCTTCATGTCGGGTTTCTCTTTCTTCAATGCCACGAAAGCCTCACGCACATGCTTGGCAGCGTCAGAGGTGAACTCGTCGAGCTTTATGTAGCCGTAGTCCTTATCCTTGCCCACAAAGCCGTAATAGGGCACATTGGGCAGCTTGATCTCGCGGCGTTTCAGCGTGCAGTCGAACTCCTTGCTGGCCCTCTCCACAGTCAGCACCACCTCGGTGCCGGCCTGACCGCGCATGGCACTGCTCACGTCCGGTGTCTTCTTGCCCTTGGTGCTCTGTCCGTCGACGGCCACGATGCGGTCGCCAGCCTTCAGTCCTGCCTCAGCAGCCGGCAGCCCCTTGTAGGGCTCGCTGATGTATATCGAGTCGCCACGCTGCATGATGAGAGCTCCCACGCCGCCATACTGCCCCAGCAGCTGCAGCTTCACATCCTCCATCTGGCTCTCAGGGAAGTAGTTGGTGTACGGGTCCATGGACGAAAGCATCGCGTCGATGGCTGTCTTGATGGCCTTGCCAGGGTCCACATCGTCCACATAGTTCAGGTTAAGCTGTTTGTACACATTGGCGAAAATCTCCAGGTTCTTGGCTATCTCGAAGCCGCGGTCGTCCTGGGCCTGTGCTGTCGCCAGAGTCAGACAGCACATGACTGCTATTGCTATCTTTTTCATATCTCTATCATTTTCTTTTCAAAGCCGCTGACAGTGAGTTCTTCGGGCGAGACGAACCAGAGCAGGTCTCCATGCTGGAAGACTATGTGACGGTTGGGGTTGACAATCCTGTCGCCACCACGTTCGATGGCTATCACCATGACGTGGTGCTTCGTAGCGAGTATCGACGTGCCTATCTGCATGCCGCACAAGGGGCCGCCGGCCTCGACACGGTAGCGGTACATGTGCATCTCGTGGTCCGAATGGTCATGCACCAGCATGTCGGCCTCCTTGTCTATGTCGCCGCGTATGGCGCTGACCTGTTCCTCGGTGCCTATAACTGTGAGCATGTCGAACGGCATCAGTATCTCGTCCTTGCCCGGCAGGTCTATCACCGTGTCGCCACGCTCGATGGTGACGATATTTGCGCCATAGCGCTTGCGTATGTCGTTTTGCTGCAGCGTCTTGCCTGCCAGCGGCGAGCTGGGCGTCAGGCGCAGGCGCTCCATGGCGAACTCATTCTCCATGCCTGCCGGTATGTGGAACGACGCTTGAGCCTGCCTGAGGTTGAAGTTCTTGTTGAAACTCTCCTCTATGCGGCTATAGAAGCCATCGGCTCGGCGCGTGAAAAGCACTACGGCGACGATGATGATGGCCAGCACCATGAGGAAACCCACGGCCAGGTCAACATAGCCGGCTATGACGGCACCCACGGCAAACAGCGCTATGAAGTAGCGCAGCACCAGAAGCGGTATGACCACAGCCTGGCTGAAACGGTAGGTGTCGAACATCTCCTTTATCTTCTTGCGGCTCACATTCTTCACAGCCACCGCCCACAGGAAGGGCGACATGACGACTATGGTACCAACAAGACCTATCAGGCGGCTCCATATCTGGGGTATCTGCATGCCAGCGAACATCTTGTCGAGGAAAGGCCGCAGCAGGCCCAGCGACAGCAGCGCTATGGCCGCCAGGATGACGCCATGGAGCACGATGCCCGAGAGCTGCTTGCGGACGAAGAGACCTATGCCCACGCGGCTGCTGTCGTCGCCGGCGCTGTGCTGGCTGTACTCCTCCAGGCGCTGCTTCATTTTGGCAGGCAGCTTGGGCTCCACCCAGTTGTAGAACGGCAACGCCCCCTTTATCATGTAGGGCGTGACGAAGGTTGTGAGTATCGACACCGACACGATTATCGGGTAGAGGTTCTCGTCGATGACGCCGTAGCTCAGACCAAGGCCGGCTATGATGAATGAGAACTCACCTATCTGGCAGAAGCAGAAGCCGCTCTGTACGGCAGTCTTCAGGGGTTTGCCGCTGAGCAGCACGCCCGTCGTCGCAGCCAGGCTCTTGAAGATGATAATGCAGGCAGCGATGACCACAACCGTCAGCCAGTTCTGCCCAAGGACTGCAGGCTGCACGAGCATGCCAACGGAGACGAAGAAGACAGCGCTGAAGAGGTTCTTCAACGGCGTCACCAAGCGGTGTATCACGTCGGCCTCTATGGTCTCGGCCAGGATGGCACCCATGACGAAGGCGCCGAGGGCCGTGCTGAAACCCGCCTGCGCGGCGAGCACCACCATGCCGAAGCACAGGCCCACAGCCACCAGCAGCAGCGTCTCCTCGGTCATGTACTTACGCATCCAGCGCAGGAATGTAGGTATCAGGTATATGCCGAAGACGAACCAAACGATGAGGAAGAAGACCAGCTTCACCATACTCCACACCAGCTGTCCCCCGTCGAAGGTCTTGCTGACACTGATGGTGCTCAGCACCACCAGCAGCAGTACCGCTATGATGTCCTCCACCACCAGCACCGCCGTCACCGTCGAGGTGTACTTCTGCTGCTTCAGCTTCAGATCGTCGAAGCTCTTGATGATTATGGCCGTGGACGAGATGCTGAGCATGCAGCCCAAGAAGACGCAGTCCATACTCTTGAAACCCAGTATGTGGCCCACTACGTTGCCTATGAGAAACATGATGAACAGCTCGGTGAGAGCCGTGATGGCTCCCGTGCCGCCCACCTTCTTAAGCTTCTTGATGCTGAATTCAAGGCCCAGGGCAAACATCAGGAACACTATGCCGATGTCGCTCCACACACGCACGCTCGTGGCGTCGCCCACCACAGGGAACCATGGGAAGTAGGGCCCTATGAAGAAACCGGCTAGGATGTAGCCCAGCACGAGGGGCTGTTTAAGCCATTTGAAGATGACAGTGATGACACCGGCGGTGACCAAAATCAGAGCCAGGTCCATGAATATTGCAGGTAAACTTTCCATAGTCAGTGTTCAAAGTTTAGTGTTCAGTGTTCTGCTGGTATCACATAGTTGACTGCCTTCGGCAGGCACTCCACATCGAAGCGCGCGCCGGGCACAATCTCGCCGTCGGTAGCCACGTAGGAGTCGCGCAAGGGGTCTATGACAACGTGGCGGCCGCGACGGTAGCTCACCCATCGCCGCAGTTCCTCGCGGTCGAGCAGCTCGCCGTTCTTGTAGTATTTGATGAGCGCCGCAAGGCGCGCCACAGACATGGGCTTCACGGCCATAACCTCCAGCAAACCGTCGTCGTTCTTGGCGCGCGGCGCACAATGGTAGCCGCCGCCGGCATACTGGCCGTTGGCCACCGAGAGGAGTAGCACCACGCCGTCGAGCCACACCTCGCCGTCCACCGTCACGCGGCAGCGGTTGCGGCGCCCCATGGCCAGGCTCGCAACGATACCTGTGGTGTAGGACATACGGCCACCAATCAGAGGTTTGCGGCGCACGTTGGCCATCGTGTGGCACACAGCGGCCTCGAAGCCGTAGTTCAGCGTGTTGACGCAGTAGCGGTCGCCGAGGCGCATCACGTCCACCGGCACTGCGGAGCCCCGCATCAAGGCGCCGATGTCAGTGAAGTCGCGCCCCTGCCAGTAGCGCACGAAGTCGTCGCCGCTACCGCAGGGGTAGCAGGCCACCTCGGCTTTGCGCTCGCCACCACATGCCTCCATCACGCCGCTGACAACCTCGTTCAGCGTGCCGTCACCGCCACAAGAATAGAAGCGCAACGTCTCGTCGCCGCCTTCGGCACAGCGGGAGGCCACAAATCGCGTGGCGTCGCGCGGACCGGCGGTGCAGTATATCTCAGCATCGGCATCGAGCGCCGACAGAGCCGCCCTGATGTCGCCGCTCCTGTCGCGCCCGCCGGCACAGGGGTTCACCACAAAAATATGCTTCATCGCGTCAAATCAATACAGAATACTCCTAATAACGCACGTCGCGCACGAATATTGCATCTGTTGAAAAAAAGTCGCCGCCCCTACGGAGGCGGCACGGAGTCCCTTCGGCATTTCAACGATAGTTCTTCAGTAGTATTTCAGTGACCCACTGAAGAACTACTGAAGAACTGCCGTAGAGGCGTCGAAGGAACTGAGTCGCAACTACGCACCTGTGTCGTACCGACTTCGTACCGATACCGAGGCGGCTGCGAGGTGCGGCGGTGAAATATTTTTTCTTATCATCATAAAAATGTGTATCTTTGCATGGCTAAATACATGTGCCATGCAGTTTAAAGACATTGAAGGACAACAAGATACAATAACCAGGCTGACAGAAATCATCGACAGCGGACGCGTGAGCCACGCCCAGATGGTGCTCGGCGCCACGGCCGACGGGGCGCTGCAGCTGGCCCTGGCATACCTTCAATACCTCTGCTGCGAGAACCGCCACAACCACGACTCGTGCGGCGAGTGCCCGAGCTGCAAGAAGATGGCCAGCCTGATGCACCCCGACCTGCACTTCGTCTTCCCCAACGCCGCCACGGCGAAGGTTGACAAGAACTACTGGAGTGGCGACTTCATGCCTGAATTCCGCGAGTTCCTGCTGCAGAACAACGCACACGGCACCCTAGACGAGTGGTACGCCCACCTCGGCATCGAGAACAAGCAGGGCATGATACGCGAGCTCGACGCGGCACACATCGTGTCCGATCTCGGCCTCAAGAGCTACGAGGGCGGATGGAAGATGATGGTGGTGTGGATGGCAGAGAAGATGAACCCCGCCGCCGCCAACGAGCTGCTGAAGACCCTCGAGGAACCCAACCCCGGCACAATCATTATGATGGTGTGCGAGAACGACGAGCGCCTGCTGCCCACCATACGCAGCCGTGTGCAGACCATCAAGCTGAAAGCCGGGAGCAGAGAGCGGAGAACGACGGCTGACACAGAGTTCGCCGGACTGCTGGTGTCGTGGCTGAGACTCCTCTTCAAGCTGAAGATGAAGGAGCTGAGCGCGCAGGTGGACAAGATGGCCACCCTGAACCGCGAACAGCAGAAGCAGTTCCTCGGCTACACACTGGGCGTGATGCGCGACTGCTTCCTGCACGGCGCCGCCGGACTGCCCGTAGACCTCGGCTCGGGCGACCAGAAATTCGACGCCATGTTCCCCACCATGGTGACGGTGAACAACATAGAGATGATAGAGAAGGCGCTCGACGAGGCCATTATGGCAGTGGAGCGCAACGCCAACGCCAAGATAGCGCTGATGCAGCTATCGTTCAGCATGAGCAAGGCGCTGAAGAAGAGATGAGAAGTAAAAAGTGAAACAACCAAGAATTTATGGAAGAAAACAAAGATAAAGAACTGGAGAATAAACCCGTAGCCCCCACTCCCGACGACGTCGAGGAGGTGGCGAGCGCCGAAGATATAGCGGCATTCATGCGCGAGAGGCGCAAGGCCCGCGAGGAGAAACACAACACTGTGGAGCGAGAGAACCCCGAGGTGGAGGAATACCGCTCGGAGGAGAGCGCCCTGGACCCCTATATGGAGCCCGACCCCGACATACCGTGGGTGAAGTACACGGAGCCCGTGTACCTGAGCCGCGGATGCAACCACTGTCCCAAGAGCTACCAGCCTGTGAGCCAGTGCGAGCGGCAGAGCTGCTCGAAGGTCACCAGCACCAATTGGCTGGCCGGCATACGCCAACCCACAATGCGGCCTTTCGACTGCGTGGAGGTGCGCTTCAAGAACAACCACAAGGACTTCTATCGCTTGCCCGACGGCCTTGAGGTGACCGAGGGCGACGTGGTGGCCGTGGAAGGCCAGCCCGGCCACGACGTAGGCATAGTGTGCCTCACCGGCGAGCTGTGCCGCCTGCAGATGCGCAAACACCGCATCAGCCCCGAGTCGGAGAACGTGCGCAAGCTCTTCCGCCGCGCCAAGGACGCCGACATAGAGCGCTGGGACGCCTCAATGCGCGAGGAGCACAACGCCCTGATACGCACACGCCGCATAGTGGCCGACATGGGACTGGACATGAAGGTGAACGACGTGGAGTTCCAAGGCGACCACTCGAAGGCCATATTCTACTACACCGCCGATGCACGCGTAGACTTCCGCGAGCTCATCAAGGTGCTGGCCGAGGAGTTTCGTGTGCGCATCGAGATGCGGCAGATAGGTGTACGCCAGGAGGCCGGCAAGGTGGGCGGCATAGGCACCTGCGGCCGCGAACTGTGCTGCAGCACATGGCTGACCAACTTCAAGAGCGTCACCACCGGCGCAGCAAAGACACAGCAGATAATGCCTAACCCGCAGAAGCTTGCTGGTCAGTGCGGCAAGCTCAAGTGCTGCCTCAACTTCGAATACGAGGTCTATGCCGACGCCCTCAAGAAGTTCCCGCCGGCAGGCCACGCCATACGGTTCCAGAAAGGCCTGGCGCTGTACAAGAAGACCGACGTCTTCCGCGGCATCATGTGGTATGCCTACGAGGGCGAGAACGAGCTGATAGCCGTCAAGGCCGAGGACGTGAAGGCCATAATGGAGATGAACCGCAACCAACAGTACCCCGAGAAGCTCGAAGACTACCAGGTGGAGCTCATGTCAACAAGCGCCCTGGCCTCGGAGGCCAACAGCGAGGAGGTGGAGCGCGAGATAGAGCGTCTGAGCGAAGGCGGCAACGGCGTGGTGGGCGAAGACAACAACCGCGGCAGCGAGAACAACGAACGCAGGCCCCAGGGCAGCGACCGCAAGGGCCGTGGACCACGCGGCGACCAGCGTGGCGACCGCGGCGAACGTCGCGACCGCGACAACCGTGCCCGCGAAGAACGCCACAACACCAACAAGATAAGGCAGCAAAACCAACAGAACAAGCCAGAAGGCAAGCCGCGCCGTGATGGCGACAACAACGCGCCGCGCCGCAGCGGCAACAACAATAACCGCGACCGCAGATGAGAAAGATTTGCACATACATTGCCTGCATCCTGGCAGCGATGGCCATGGCGGCCTGCGACGGCAGCGTCTACTATGACGAGAGCCGCAGCGTCGACGAGCACGGCTGGGCACCGCAGGACAGCGTCTGCTTCGACGTGGAGGTGGACGATACCACACACCTGTTCAACTTCTTCGTGGAGGTGCGCAACAGCGTGACCTACCCTTACAGCAACACATTCCTCTTCATCAACACCACCTTCCCCGACGGGAGTGTGGCCCACGACACCCTGGAATGCCCGCTGGCCGACCCCGAGGGGCGGTGGCTGGGCAAACGCATAGGGCGCTATGTGGATGCACGCTACCGTCTGCGCGGCGGCAGCGCACGCTTCCCGATGATGGGGCACTACCATTTCGCCGTAGCCAACGGCATGCGAGACAGCGCCATCAGCGGCCTGAAGGACATCGGGCTGCGCGTGGAATACAGTAGAACGAAACAGCAATAATCATGGCTAAAAAGAATACAAAACACCCCAACCTCATACGCAACCTCTGGCTTATCTTCGGAGGGCTGTGGCTGGCGGTGTTCCTGTTCTTCACCCTCCTCTCCATAGGGTGGCTCGGCTTCATGCCCTCGTTCGAGGAGCTGGAGAACCCCCGCAGCCTGCAGGCATCGGAGGTGCTGGCCGACGACGGCGAAGTGCTCGGCTTCATCGGGCTGGAGAACCGTTCCAACGTCACCTATGACCAGATTTCGCCCAACCTCATCAACGCCCTTGTGGCTACCGAGGATGTGCGCTTCTACAACCACTCAGGCATTGACCCCAAGAGCCTCCTGCGCGTGCTCTTCAAGACTGTCCTCGGACGCCAAGGCTCGTCGGGCGGCGGCAGCACCATCACGCAGCAGCTGGCCAAGAACCTCTTCCCCCGCGGACACAAGAGCAAGATAGGTGTGGTGTTTGTGAAGTTCAAAGAGTGGGTGGTGGCCGTGAAGCTGGAACACAACTACTCCAAGCAGGAAATACTTGCCATGTACTTCAACACCGTTGACTTCGGCAGCAACGCCTTCGGCGTTAAGACAGCCTCCAAGACATTCTTTGACAAGACACCAGCCGAGCTGGACGTCGACGAGGCCGCCATGCTGGTGGGCCTGCTCAAGGCGCCGACGACCTACAGCCCCATACTGCACCCCGACAACGCGCTGGCACGCCGCAACACGGTGCTCTACCAGATGAACCACTACGACTATCTCAGCGACGAGGACTACGAGGCATACAAGGCAAAACCCCTCGACATGAGCCACTACACGCCGCAGAGCCACAACGACGGCTTGGCGACATACCTGCGCGAATACCTTCGCAGCTACATGAAAGACTGGTGCAGCAACCACCGCAAACCCAACGGTGAACACTATGACGTGCACAAGGACGGCCTGAAGATATACACGACAATAGACAGCCGCATGCAACGCTATGCCGAACAAGCCGTGCGCGAGCACTTCAGCAAAGAGATACAGCCTGCCTTCGAGCGCGAACTGAAGGCCCGCAAAGGCAACCCCTTCTGCGACATCACCAAGGAACAGCAGCAGAAGTTCCTCGAACAAGCCATGAAGAACAGCGACCGCTACCGCAACCTGAAGGCCGACGGCTTGAGCCATAAAGAGATACGCGCCAACTTTGACGAGAAGGTGAAGATGCGTGTATTCAGCTGGAAAGGCAACATAGACACTGTGATGTCGCCGTGGGATTCACTTATCTACTACAAACGATTCCTCAACGCCGGCCTGATGAGTGTGGAGCCGGGTACGGGCTACGTAAAAGCCTATGTAGGTGGCATCAACTACCGCTACTTTAAGTATGACAACGTACAGAGTCACCGTCAGGTGGGCTCTACGTTCAAGCCCTTTGTCTACACCATGGCGCTGCAAGACCTCGGCATGTTCCCCTGCACCGAAGTGCCAAACTCGCAGGTGTGCTTCGAGGTGTGGAACGCCCCAGACTGGTGCCCGAAGAACAGCACACACGAGCGTGAGGACGAGATGGTCACCCTCAAATGGGCGTTGGCGCACTCTGTCAACTGGGTGTCGGCCTACCTCATGAAGCAGGGCTCTCCCGAACAGGTGATAGACATTGCCCGCAAGATGGGCGTCCGCAGCCCGATAGACGCTGTTCCCGCCATAGCCGTGGGCACTCCTGAGATAACAGTCTATGAGATGGCTGGCGCCATGGCGACCTTCGCCAACAAAGGCGAATATGTGGAGCCGATATTTGTCACACGCATCGAGGACAGCAAGGGCATGGTATTGGAGCGCTTCACACCTCACCGCAGCGAGGCACTGGACGAGACAACAGCCTACATGATGATTGAGCTCATGAAGGGCGTCGTGCAGAGCGGCACCGGTGTGCGCCTCAACTACAAGTACCACTTGAACCAATACTCCACCGCCATCGCCGGCAAGACAGGCACCACGCAGAACAACTCCGACTGCTGGTTTGTGGGCATCACCCCCAAGCTGGCCACGGCTATATGGACCGGCGGCGAGCTGCGCAGCATACACTTCCGCAACATGACCTACGGCCAGGGTGCAGCCATGGCGCTGCCCATCTTCGGCCTTTACATGGAGAAGATATACAAAGACCGGCAGCTCAACTTCTACCGCGGCGACTTCGAGCGCCCGGCGGTGCCGATAGAGATGGACTGCTCCAACTTCCAGCAGGAGATAGAGAACGAGGGCTTCGACTGGGACTTTTAACAGCGATGAGTGATGAGTAATGAGTTGAGAGTGAACCTACTTGGCAAGACCTTGCCACAGCTGCAGGAACTCTGCGCCGCTGAAGGCTTCCCACGCTTCACGGCCAAGCAGCTCTGCGACTGGCTGTACAAGAAGCGCGCAGAGAGCATCGACGCCATGACCAACCTGTCGCTTGCCCAGCGCGCACGCCTCAACGAGATAGCATATATAGGCCGTGAGGCGCCGGTACGCTGCCAGGTGAGCCGCGACGGCACCAAGAAATACCTGTTCCACGTGCTCGCCGGGCATTTCATAGAGGCGGTATACATCCCCGAAGAGGACCGCGCCACGCTGTGCGTCAGCTGCCAAGTGGGTTGCAAGATGGGCTGCCACTTCTGCGTCACCGGTCAGCAGGGCTTCCACGGCAACCTCAGCGCCGGCGACATTCTGAACCAACTCTTCTCCATCCCCGAATACGAGGAGCTTACAAACGTAGTCTTCATGGGAATGGGCGAACCGATGGACAACCTCGACGCCATCCTTGCCGCCACGAAGGCGATGACTGCCGACTGGGGTCTCGGCTGGAGCCCCAAACGCATCACCGTCTCAACGGTGGGCATAGTGCCAGGTCTCAAGCGCTTCCTTGACGAGAGCCAGTGCCACCTCGCCGTAAGCCTCCACAACGCCGTGCCACAGGAGCGCCTGCAGATGATGCCCGTGCAGAAAGCCTTCCCGCTGAACGAGGTGCTGGCCCTGTTGCGCCACTACGACTGGAGCGGGCAGCGCCGCCTCTCCTTCGAGTACACTATGTTCCGTGGCCTCAACGACGACCAGCAGCATGCGCAGAAACTTGTTGACGCACTTAAAGGCCTCGACTGCCGCGTCAACCTGATACGCTTCCATGAGTCGCCTGAAGCGCCCTACAAAACATCCATGCCGACAGCGATAAAAGCCTTCCAGGACTACCTGAACCGCCACGGAGTGATCTGCACCCTCCGCGCCTCGCGAGGTCAGGATATAGACGCCGCCTGCGGCCTTCTGGCGGGGCGGGGCGAAGCCTAATAATCAGCCTCGTGTAACTTTTTATCGGCTATATTGATTATTCTTCGTATCTTTGCACCGTCAACCACCAAATACGATGGGCGACAGAACATATTAAGAAGACGTTGTAGACGTTTTATCTGCGGTCGCTGAATCTCGCAAATTCACTAACCTCCCGCACGATAAAGCAGTGCCAACGTCCATGGGGAGCGTAATACATTGTCTTGTGTATACGTTCAGTGTGGGCATCGGCGTTGCTTATCCTCGGGAGATGGGCAATGCGAGAGCCTCAGCGACGGGATAGGTGATGACTTCAACCCGCGCTTTTTTTATGTTCACGGCAAAACATTATTAATCAACTAACAGTTGCGCCCGACACGAACAAGGGTTACAAAGATGAAGAAACTGTATCTTATTACAGTAACACTCCTCATGGGAGCAGGGACCGTTTTCGCTCAGGATACTATTGTGTTCCGCAATGGTGACGAACTCAAGGTCAAGGTAAAAGAAGTGTCGGACACCGAGCTAAAGTACCAACTGTGGAACAACCAAGACGGCCCGATGTACACAAAGAGGGTTTCCGAAATCTTCATGGTGAAGTACAAGGGCGGCTACCGCGAGGTGTACGGCAACACTAAACAACCATCAGTTAATGCTCCGCAAACCGGCAACACAAGCTACGACAACGGAACATACAACTATAGTGGCGACGGCCACATGGAGCACTCTGATGGCGACCTGCTTCTCAACAGACGTAAGATGAACGATGCACAGATAAAAGACGTGCTTGGCATTAGAGGATACGAGACCTACAAGTCGGCCAGCGCACAGCGCAGAAGCGGAAAGACCCTTGTAACCCTCGGCTGGATAGAGTTCGGTCTTGGCGTCGGTTTCTTTACCCTCGCCGCAATCGTAGAGGACGGAGATGTTACTATTCCTGGCTCCATTCTAATCTTTGCCAGCCAGATAGAGCTGCCACTGGGCTATGTACTCAAAGGCGTAGGCACCAGCCGCCTCAACTGGCTTGTCGATGACTACAACTCCAACCGCTCTTCCTACAGCGACAACCTCTCCATCGGCTTCGCGCCCACACTGGTATGCGCACCCGATGCAGCAGGCAACCGCACATTCGGCCTCGGCGCAGGGCTGTCACTGCACTTCTGACAAATGTTTACTTTACGGAAAAAGGCTCTCTCAATGGGAGCCTTTTCTTTTTATCGCCAGTATTACCACCCACCCGAGGGTGACGCCGAGAGCGTTGGCTATAAGGTCGTTGACGTCATAGCCACGATACGGCAGCAGCCATTGCACCCCTTCGGTGAGCAGTCCTATGCCCACGGCGGCGAACCACACCAGCCACCGTTTCCCTATGACGTCCATGATGAACAGCGTACAGGGTATGAAGACGCTGGCATGCAGCAGATGGTCGGCACGTAGGCCGAAGATATAGTTGTCGAGCGGTATGCCGATGCCGTTGAGCGGGGCCCACATAAGGAATGCCAGTGCAGCGAAGTACCATGGGCGCAGTTGCCTGCGTCCCTGACGGCCGAAGCAGCGTATGACAGTATTCCTTAGCCGTTTGCGGCAGAGCGAGCGTCGGCTTGTACGCTGCCATTCGGGACTGTCGGTCGTCACGACACGGTCATCGGGGCGTGTCACCGCGACCACGCGGGCCACGATGTCCCGCCGCGTCACAGCCTCGGTGCCGTAGCAGTTGTCGCCCTGCATGATGCAGGTGTCACCCTCACGCTTTACCAACCGGTGCACGATATGTCCGCCGTCGTGGCGGAAAAGCAACACGTCGCCCACCCGAGGCTCGTCGTTCATAGGCTCGAGTGTCAGCACATCCTCCTCGCGCAGCGTGGGCAGCATGCTTGTGCCACGCAGCGACATCTTCACGCGCCGCCCTTCGGCAAGCTGTTCCTCGGCGAGGGCAAAGAATATGCTGTTATTGATATTCATGGCTGTGCAGGGAATATTGTGTCGTGGCTCAGGTGCGCCGCGGCGGCGTCGGGCAGACAGCCGAGACGGTATACTGGCACCTGTCCCACGACCTTGGAGATGAAGTCAACCGTCATGTCCATGCACCCTTCGTCGTGTGCCAGCACCGGAGGGCACGAAGGCTGCAGGGCCGCGAAGGCCTCAACAACGCCGAGGCGTTTTATTGTGTTCTCCGGACGCTGCACTATGCGCAGCAAGGCCGCTACGGGGTAGCGTTCCTGACGGAAACATGGGCTCTTGCCACTCCACGGCGAGCCGTAGGCATATATGCCGTCGGCTTCGGCACGCACTATGGGGCTGTCGTCGTTGAGGAGGGAAGTGCCGGCGATGTTCTCACGCCAGAGCCGCGTGTGCGTGCTCTTGCCGGTACCGCTCTCGCCGAGGCAAAGCACCGCCTTGCCGTCGCATACTACCGCCGACGTGTGCACCGGCACAGCGCCACGGTGCAGCGCAGCCATGCCGTAGGCTGTCCACAGCACATAGCGCAGCAGCGACGCATCGGCCACAGCCGAGCACACCACAGAGTCGGGCTCACGGCTGTCGTGGCGCAGCACCACGCCGTCGCCGAACACCTGGTAGTGGCAGCCGTCCTCCCCTACCCCGAAGCGGCACTTGACACCCGAGACTTCGAGGTCGTAGGAGTAAAGCCAGCGACAAGGTGGCAGCATCACCTGCTCGTCGAGGCGCACCACCATGCCGTCGGCCCCAGGCTGCGCAAACACAGCCATGCCAGGCAGACGCATGGCCAGCGTCACACTGGCGCCGCCGGTCAGCGTCACTCCGATACCGCCTATCGACAAACGGGCATTCTCCATTGTTCAGTCTATTATCATGTGCTCGTGGCGCATGCTTGCCACCAGCGCCTCGGCGTCGGCCAGCGCTGTGGCCTCATCCACCTCGTACTCATCGGTCAGCACGCGCGCCACGTCGGCCACGGCAAACTCCTTGCCTTTCAGCTGCTCATACACAAGCATGGCACTCTCGTTGAGGGCCACCACCTTGGTCATATCGGCCTCGCCGTCGGCCTGCATGATGACGATGTTCTCGCCAGCCACCGTGCGCACTTTCTTACGCTCGTCAAATCTCATGGTTCTGTTCTGTTATATAATGTCATAACGCAATAACTTCCGTTTTATTATATGACAAACACCACTCAATAATCAATAACTTGTAACCAATAACCTTTTTTTCGTATCTTTGCACCATGATTCAGGTAGAGATATGCACCCCGTCGCGGCAATCGGCCGAGGCCGCCAAAGCCGGTGGCGCACAGCGCATTGAGCTGTGCCGCAACCTAGAGGTGGGAGGCCTCACACCCAGCCTCGAAGACATAGAATACTGCGTCCACACCCTCGGCCTGCGCACCCATGTGCTCATCCGGCCGCGCCAGGGCGACTTCTGCTACAGCGAGGCCGAAGTGGCTGAGATTGAGCGCACCGTCATACAATGCAAAACCCTCGGCGCCGCAGCCGTGGTCGTCGGCTTCCTTACCGCCGAGGGACATGTAGACGTGACACTTACGCATCGCATAGTGCAGCTGGCCGCCCCCATGGAGGTCACCTTCCACCGCGCCTTCGACGAGGCTCGCCAGGAGCCCCTCGACGCCCTGCAAGCCGTCATCGACAGCGGCTGCCACCGCCTGCTCACCTCGGGTCAGGCCCCCACCGCCCCACAGGGTGCCGCCGTCATCCGACGCATGGTCGAAACCATTCAAAGTTCAAAATCCACAATTCAAAATTTCCATATTCTCGCTGGCTCCGGCATCACCCCCGCCAACGTCCGCCAGATCATCGATGCCACCGGCGTCACCGAGGTCCACGGCTCCTGCAAGACCACCCTCGCCGACGGCACCATCCAGACCGACGCCGCACAGGTGCGGCAGCTTATCGCTAACACATTGGGCCTATAGCAGTTACGCATCCGTACCAAACCCTCTTCGGCTCCGGTACGGCGTTTACTCGGCCTTTCTACGGCTTTCCACTGAAGAAATGCCGAAGATGGGTACCAAAAACGACCTTTCGGAAGCGCGAATAATATTTATTTTGCCAGTATGTTTTTTCTTCGTACCTTTGCATTCAACACATGATACATAGCATCATGATTATGAAGAGATTGTTATCCATATCCGCCTGCCTGCCGGCACTCTGCCTGGCGATACTTCTGACGGTATCGTGC
Organism: uncultured Bacteroidales bacterium; assembly: GCA_900318275.1. Lineage (GTDB taxonomy): Bacteria > Bacteroidota > Bacteroidia > Bacteroidales > P3 > Colimorpha. The sequence continues at coordinate 82,629 of ONJY01000006.1, forward strand.
AGCCGCGACCCGCATTTCATCACCGACCACGCCTACCGCAACGAGGTGCACAACGACTTCGAGGCCCGCATGGCGGAGTTTCCAATGCTGCAGGTGCAGCTCGACACCGTCAGCCGTGCCGAACGCGAGGCCATGGAGTTCCTCTACGCCTACATGCCGCTGAGCGACCTGGCAGGCTATGAGCCGGCGTTCTACCTGCAGCAGGTGCGCTACGCCTTCAAGGTGCGCGAGGAGATGCCGTGGGGCAAGGACATCCCCGAGGATGTGTTCCGTCACTTCGTGCTTGTCTACCGCGTGAACAACGAGAACCTCGACACCGCCCGCATGGTTTTCTACCGTGAGCTGAAAGAGCGCGTTAACGGCATGACCATCGAGGAGGCCGCCCTTGAGGTGAACCATTGGTGCCACGAGCATGTGGCCTACCGCGCCAGCGACAGCCGCACGTCGGCCCCGCTGGCTACCATGCGCACCAGCCTTGGCCGCTGCGGCGAAGAAAGCACCTTTGCGGTCACGGCGTTGCGTGCCGTGGGCATCCCAGCACGCCAGTGCTACACGCCACGCTGGGCGCATTGTGATGATAATCACGCGTGGGTTGAGGTCTTTGTGGACGGCGAGTGGAAATTCCTCGGCGCCTGCGAGCCTGACCCGAGGCTGAATATGGGCTGGTTCTCCGTGCCGAGCACGCGCTGCATGATGGTGCATAGCAAGGCCTTCGGAAAATACAAGGGCGACGAGGAGGTGGTGAAGCGCACAAGCATATACAGCGAGCTTAACTTGCTGAACCATTATGCTCCTACGCGACGCGTGACAATAACGGTGCTCGACGCTGACGGCAAGCCGCTGGAGGGCGCACAGGTGAAGTTCAAGCTCTACAACTACGCTGAGTACTACACCCTCAGCACCCAAACCACCGACAAGGATGGTCACGCCAGCCTCACCACCGGCCTCGGCGACCTGCTGATATGGGCGACTGATGGTGAGCATTATACATTCGACAAGATAGACGTCCGACAGGATAGTACGTTGGCATTGGTATTTCCATCAACTCTAAATTCTCAATCCACAATTCTCAATTATGAGATAGTGCCTCCTGCCGCCGGTGAACCCAAGGTGACGGCCACCGACGAGGAAACCGCCGCCAACGCCAAGCGCCTGGCCTACGAAGACTCGCTACGCAACGCCTACATCGCCACATTCCCCACCAAGGATAACTACAAGCAGTTAATGAAACCCAATCCCAACCTCACCGGCGACGAGGCTTGGGAGATTATCCGTAAGAGCGAGGGCAACTATGCAGAGATAATCAGGTTCCTTGATAACCACGCGGAAGAGGATTTGATAGCGATAACACATTGGACATGTATCTGCGAAGATACTCCCATGTGGTCCGATTCTTGCAGCTACCTATACGACTACCTTTGCACGTTCAGCGACAAGGATCTGCGCGACATTACCGCCAACGTATTGGAAGCACATTGGACAGTGCCTCCTATGAATCCTTGGTCAAAAGAGTATTCTCTTTACAAGAAAGGCATTTTGCCTGCCCGCATCAGCAACGAGATGGTGCGCCCCTACCGCGAGGAGCTGGCTTGCTTTAAGGGCATGACCGCCGAGGAGATACGCCAATGGGTGATAGATAGCATCGTGATCGACGACAGCAACAACTACTTTGGCTGCCCCATCTCGCCCGTGGGCGTCTACAAACTGCGCCGTGCCGACAGCCACAGCCGCGACATCTTCTTCGTGGCCGCCTGCCGTGCTGCAGGTGTGCCCGCCTATCTGGACAACGCCACAAATATCATACACTACAGCGGTGACGGAAAGGTCTGGCACACGATAGGTTTTGCCGAAAAGGCTGACGACGGACTGCCCAACGTGGCATTCCTCACCCTCACCTATCATGGTAAAGAGCCCACCAAACCTGTCTACTGGCCGCACTTCACCCTCGCAAAACTGGAGAACGGCGACCTGCGCACCTTCGATTTCGAGGACGACCCGCGCATGGCTTCCTTCCCGGCGTCCCTTATCATCGAGCCCGGCGTCTACTGCCTCAGCACCGGCAACCGCTACCCTGACGGCGCCGTACGCTCACGACTGGAGTTCTTCGAGGTGAAGGCAGGAGAGAAGGTGACCAAGGAGATTATCATCCTGCCGCTGATAGATAGGCAGAACACAGAACATCTGACGCTGAACCCTCATCTCGAGCTCTTCGACGGCATTGAGCTGTGGGACTATGCCTGCGACGCCGGTATGCTGTATGTCAACCTCGGCGAATACAGCGAGCCGTCGAAGCACCTCGTCGTGGAGCTCAAGCAACTACAGAAAGAAGTAAAGGCTTGGGGCGGCATGACCTTCATGGTAGGGCCCACCACCATTGGCATGCCGTCGTGGGGCCTTATCAATACCGACTTCGCCTACCGGAAAGGGCTGCTTGAGCAACGCATCTGTAATGCTGCCAAGATTGACAAGGTGGAGTACCCGCTCGTGGCGTTGATAGACAAAGAGGGCCACATACGCTACCTCAGCACCGGCTACAAGATAGGCGTCGTCGAGCAGGTGCTCAAGGCCGCCCGGCGCTAACGCCTACATGACATAAAAAAAGCCTCCCGCTTGGGAGGCTTTTTTCTATGCCGGGAAAGCTTAGAGCTTCTGGACACACTCGATGATGCCCTTGCCGATCTCGATAGCTTCCTCGTTCTGGGGAATGAGGTTCCAGTGGCGCTGGGGCAGCGAGTGCTCCAGACCCTCGTGGATGTACTGCTTGTCGACAATAGGTTTCAGCTTGAGGAAGCCACCGAGGACCACCATGTTGAAGACCTTGCTGATGCCGAGCTCCTGGGCTTTGGCGGTAGCGGCGATCTTATAGATGTTGATGTCCTTGCGGGTGGGCTCGTGGGTGATGCCGTTGGGGTCATAGATGAGGTAACCGCCGGGCTTCACGCTGCTCTCAAACTTATCCAGCGACTGCTGGTTGAGGATGATGGCCGTGTCGAACTGGTTGATGATGGGCGAGCTGATGCGCTCGTCGCTGATGATGACGGAGACGTTGGCGGTGCCGCCACGCATCTCGGGGCCATAACTGGGCATCCAGCTGACCTCTTTGTCCTGCATGACACCGGAATAGGCAAGGATCTTACCCATCGAGAGGACACCCTGTCCACCGAAACCGGCTATGATGATTTCTTCAGTCATTTCTTTAAAAGTTTTAAGTTTTAAGTTTTAAGTTTTAAGTCCTGCGGCTTATGTTGTCGGCGGGCTGCGTAGCCCACTTAAAACTTACAGCTCACAGCTTAAAGCTTCTTTTTTATTGCATAACGGTCAGCGGGTGATCCAGAACCAGACGGTTGGCGTCGATACCCTCGACAATCTTGCCGTCGACTTTGATGTCGCCGATGGGGTAGTTGGGCATCATGTTGTCCTCCATCCACTTGTTGGCGGCCACAGGGGTCATCTTCCATCCGCTGTTGCAGTTGGAGAGGATCTCCACGAAGCTGAGACCTTTCTTCAGTTTCTGGTTCTCGAAGGCTTTGCGGATAGCGGCTTTGGCCTTACGCACGGCGGCGGGGTTCTGCACGCTCTGACGGGTCACATAGTAGGTGCCGGGCAGGGTGGAGAGGAGCTCCGTCATGCGGAGGGGATAGCCGTTGAGGTCGACGCGACGGCCGTAGGGGGTCGTGGCGCTGCGCATGCCGACCAGCGTGGTGGGGGCCATCTGGCCACCGGTCATACCGTAGATACCGTTGTTGACGAAGATCATGGTCATATTCTCGCCACGGTTGGCGGCATGGATGGTCTCGGCGGTACCGATAGCGGCCAGGTCACCGTCACCCTGATAGGTGAACACGAAGGTGTCGGGGTTGAGGCGCTTGATGGCTGTGGCGACTGCCGGAGCGCGGCCGTGGGCGGCCTCCTGGAAGTCGACATCAAAGTAGTTGTAGGCCAAAACGGAGCATCCGACGGGGCTGACGCCGACGACGTTGTCCTGAATGCCCATCTCGTCGATGACCTCGGCGATAAGGCGGTGGGTGGTGCCATGGCCGCAGCCGGGGCAGTAGTGCATGACGGCGTCGGTCAGCACCTTGGTACGGGTGTAAACCTCCTCGTAACCCTCTTTCAGCAACTCTTGCTTGCGAGCTTCAATATCTTGATTCATTGTTGTTCCTTTCTTTATTTGATAATCTTGTTTTCAAGAGCCTCCAGGACCTCGCCGGGAGTGGGGATGATACCGCCGAAGCGGCCGAAGTGCTCGGTCTTGACACCGCACTTGGTGGCCAGCTTCACGTCCTCGATCATCTGGCCGGCGCTCATCTCGACGCAAAGGATACCTTTGACGTGGGCGGCGACTTCGGCGAGCTGCTTGGTCGGGAAGGGGAAGAGGGTAATCAGGCGGAACAGACCCACCTTGATGCCTTTCTCACGGGCCATCTGCATGGCCTTCATAGCGATACGGCTGCTCGAACCGTAGGCGACGATGATGTACTCGGCGTCCTCGCAGTTCAGCATCTCATAGCGCACTTCCTTCTCCTTCATCTCGGAGTACTTCTTCTGGAGCTTCAGGTTGAAGACTTCCTGGCGGGCGCTGTCGAGCTCAAGGCTGGTGATGATGTTGTGGCCACGGGTGGCAGGCTTGCCCCAGGTGCCCCACGGGGCGTTCTTGCGGCGTTCCTCCTCGGTCCAACGAGGCACATAGTCGCGGGTGTAGAGTTTCTCCATGCACTGTCCGATGGCACCATCGGAGAGGATGAGAACGGGGTTGCGATACTTGAAGGCAATGTCCCAAGCGTCGAACACAAAGTCGTACATCTCCTGCACGCTGGCGGGAGCCAGGGTGTAGAGCTGGTAGTCGCCGTGACCGCCGCCCTTGGTGCTCTGGAAGTAGTCGCTCTGCGAGGGCTGGATGGTACCCAGACCGGGGCCGCCGCGCATGACGTTGACCACCAGGCATGGGATTTCGGCGCCAGCCAGGTAGGTGAGGCCTTCCTGCATCAGCGAGATTCCGGGGCTGGAGCTCGAGGTGGCGACTTTCTTGCCGGTGGCGGCACCGCCGTAGACCATGTTGATGGAGGCAACCTCCGACTCGGCCTGCAGCACGGTCATACCGGTGGTCTCCCACGGCTTCTCGGCCATAAGGGTTTCCATTACTTCGCTCTGCGGGGTGATGGGATAGCCGAAGTATCCGTCACATCCGCTGGCAATCATTGCGCGGGCAATAGCTTCATTGCCCTTCATCAGTTGAAGTTCTCTTGCCATAGTATTCCTTTCTTTCTTTTTCGTTTAGATTTTTTTCTTGTAAACGGA
>ONJY01000050.1 GCA_900318275.1 uncultured Bacteroidales bacterium
CGGACTGCTGTTCGCCCTTGCGCTCTGCGGCACGCTGCCTATGATGGTGAGCACCAAGCAGCGGGCGTTCTACCTGCTCACAGTGTTCCCCTTCGTGGCACTCGCTGTTGCAGCACTCCTTGAGCCACTGGTGCGGTATTACGAGAAGCAACTGCAGCGACCAGCGATGACCATAGTAACCGTAGTCGTTCTCGTCGCTGCGGTGGTGACCAACGCCTTGTACTACGGCAAGCCCGGCCGCGACAAGGTGATGCTTGCCGACATGGACCTCATAGCACCGGCTCTGCAGGAAGGTGAGATAGTGACCATAACCCCCGACCTGGCCTCCAACAACAGCCTTCACGGCTACTACTACTTCTACCACCACGTCACCCTCGACGCCAACGCACAACACCGCCACCTGATAGCAGCCGAAGACGTCGCCGACACCACCTACATCGAGGTGCCCCTACAGACAGAGGAATACCGCCTTTACCGCCTTTTGGAGGAATAATTTTGCCAGTTAAAATAATATTCGTATCTTTGCAGCCGGAAACAAAAACAAAACAATGAGATAAAACAGAGTATAACTACAGGGTCATATAATTAAGCGTATTCGCTTTTCTGTGCTAACGGAAATTCTGGTAAAATTTCATCTGACTGCACATGGAAGGGGAAACGCTCACGGCACCGTGAGCTTTCTTGTTTGCAGTCAAGGTTTACCAGAGCCTCCGTTAGAACAAAGAAGATTAAGTTCACGGCTTTTTTTGTACGCTCCTGTAAGAATCAGGGGTATAAAATAAACTAATAGTAAACTACACAATAATGAAGAAAAGAAACTACACAATGAAGAGACGATTCTTTTTGGCAACTATGTTTGCCTTGACCTGTGGGATGGCGACGGCACAGAGCCTCGCCGTCCACGGCACGCTGCGCGACGCGAAGAGCGGCGAGCCGATGGCTTTTACTAACTGTTTATTGCTGCGGACGATGGACAGCACGTTTGTCGCGGGCAGCACCACCAACGAACGCGGCGCGATGCGCTTCGAGGCGGTGGCGGCGGGCGAGTACCTGCTGCGCATCTCGGCGGTGGGCTACGACACCTACTGGCAGCGCCTCAACGTTCCGCCCGACACGGCATTGGGCGTGATAGACATCTTCCAGAGCAGCACCACGCTACAGGCCGTAAGCGTCACCGCCCAGCGTCCGCTATACAGCGCTGACGGCGAAAAGGTGTTCTACCACGTGGAGGACGACCCCAGTGTGCAGACAGGCACGATGGCCGACGCGTTGCAGAACGCGCCCGGCGTGGAGGTGGACCCTGAGGGCAACATCACCCTGCGCGGTGGCAGCGACGTGACCATCTGGCTCAACGACAAGCCGTCGAACCTCAGCGGCGAGGCGCTGAAGCAATACATCAAGACGATGCCTGCCAGCAGTGTGAAGCGCGTCGAGGTGCTGAGCAATCCCTCGGCCCGATATGGCTCGACGGGAGCCATCATCAACATCATCACCGACCAGCGCGTGCAGCACAACTCGCTGCTCTCCGTGGGTCTCAACGCCAGCACCACGCCCTACCTGCAGCCGTGGCTCTCCTACGTGTGGGCCAACGAGAAGGTGAGCGTTACAGCGTGGGCAAATGCCAACTTCTCTCGTTTCAATGTCAATTCGCACAATGAGGAACAGCTTTATGCCGACGACGGTTCGCTTTCGACGGAATATTCATACGACGGCAAGGAAATCCAACGGCATATAAACAGTAGTGCAGGATTACAGGTGTCGTGGAATATCGACAGCGTAACCAGCCTTCAGGCTTGGGGAGGTATATTCCCGGGTCTCAACAAACAAGAGAGCCACTACGACATTGCGCGGCAGGAGTACATCTATAATGCTGGCGACTACAGTTATCTATCCAACAACCTTGTCAACTCGCCGTGGAATGGCGGCTTCGGCGGCTTTTTTCTCTCGCGACTACTTGACACACTCGGCCAAAAGATTAGCCTTACGGTAAACAGCAACTACAATAACTCGAATATCGAGCGCGACAAGGAACGCCTATACACAGTGATGACGCAATACGATATGCGCAATTTGCGAAACGAGCGTTACCCTTCGTGGTGGACAAACTTCGACTTGGATTACACCAAGCCTTTCAGCCAGAACACCACTATGGAGGCTGGCATTGGGGCTGTGTTGGGGCGCAATTCACAGTCTGTGCAGTGGGACACGATGAGTTTTGCTACTGGCCAATGGATGCGCGACGCCGACCGCACCTACACTACTCGGATGGTGGACAACGAACTGAATGCCTACGTGGCCGTCCAACAGAAGATCAAGCACCTCACCCTCAAAGGCGGTGTCCGCGCGTATCGCAAGTGGAAGCAAGCCTACTTCACCGACCTGCCCGTGGAGACCACGCAATATGACGTCGACAAGGCCTTCTGGGACTTCATTCCCTCGTTCCACGCCAGCTACAGCACCGACGGCGGCCACAACTTCACCCTCAGCTACACACGCCGCTTCACTTCGCCCGGCAGCAAACTGTGGAGCACATACACCTGGCTCAGCGAAGAAAATTACGAACTCGGCGACCCCGACCTGCGTTTCAGCCACACCCACAACCTCGAGGGCGGTTGGACGATGTACAAGAACTGGGGCAGCGTGGGGCTGACGGGATACCTCCGCGCTAACACCGACGAGATACAGCAGCTCGGCGACGTGGCTTACCACCCCTACTACGGACGCATCGTCAGTTTCAGCCAGTGGGCCAACATCGGCGACAGCCGCACCCTCGGTGCCGAGGCCAACGTCACGTGGCGGCCCAAACCCTTTATGAACATCCGCTTTTACGCCAATGTCTGGGACTATTACTACAATATAGAATTCCGCCCCGGCGAATGGGACGAGCGGCATCTGCCCACCTTCAGCGGACGGCTCAACGTGACGGGCAAGCTGTGGAAGGTGCTGCAAATCTATGCCAACGCTCGCTATTCTACCGCTGCCCTGTCGCTGATGAGCAAGAGCCAGCCCTCGTTCCAGCTTGACCTCGGAGCCAGTGCCGACCTCCTCAATGGTCGCCTCTCGCTCTTTCTTAACTGGCAGGACATCCTCGCCACCGTAAAGAGCGGCGATGTCGGTCTCAACCCCTACTACCAGACCAACTTCAGCTACACTTGGGGCAGCCGTGCCGTCACTTTCGGCATTACCTGGCGCATCGGCAAGATGGAGCTCCAAAGCCTTGCCCGCGAAGGCGTCAGCGCCCCGACATTATAGACTGAGCGAAGACTGTCGACACACCGCCGAGGGTTTGTTGTTTGGTAATAGTTAATATATGGTTGTTGCAATAAGAATCGGAGATTTTTCTCGGAAGATTTGAAGATTTTCTGTTAGAGATTTGAAGATTTTTTGTTGGAGATTTGAAGATTTTCTGCCAAAGAATCGGAGATTTTTCTCGGAAGATTTGAAGATTTTTGAGAGTAATATAATTCAGATTTTTGCAGTATAATTAAAAATTCTTATAATAATTTTTCATTACAATTAAAAAAGTTTGTATCTTTGCAGTCGGTAAAAGTATGGATAATTATGGTTTATAGACTGATTAAAGAGCAGATTGACAAACGATTGTATCGTGGAAAGGCTATTATTGTTGTCGGTCCGAGACAGGTGGGAAAGACTACGCTGCTGCGGATGCTGACGACAGACTCCGACCGCAAAGTGGTGGTATGGAACTGTGACGAGCCTGATGTTAGACGCAAACTCGCAGAACCCACCTCCACACAATTGGGGGCTGAGACTGCAAATGCAGACTTGATACTGATTGACGAGGCACAGCGTGTACAAAATATCGGTATTACGTTGAAACTAATGGTGGATAACTATCCCGAGAAGCAGGTTGTCGTCACAGGCTCCTCTGCCATAGAACTCTCCAACTCCATCAACGAACCACTCACTGGACGCAAATATGAGTATGTGATGTTCCCTTTTTCGGCCGAGGAGCTTATCAAAGAGTTTGGCCCTTCGGAAGAGCGCCGCATGCTTGAGCACAGGCTGATATATGGCTCTTATCCCGAAGTGGTAAACCTCATAGGTGAGGAGCGTGAAACCTTGATAAACCTTGTGAGCAGTTATCTGTATAAAGACATATTCTCGTTTCAAGACGTCCGCAAGCCAGAGATTATAGAACAATTGCTGCAAGCACTGGCCTTGCAGGTGGGCAGCGAGGTCTCGTTCAACGAGTTGGGGCGACTGTTGGGTCTGACATCTATTACCGTGCAACGATATATCGACCTGTTGGAGAAGTCGTATGTGGTGTTTCATCTACGTTCGTTCAGCCGCAATGTACGCAATGAGTTGAAGAAAAGCCGCAAGATATATTTTTATGACAATGGCGTGCGCAATGCGTTGATTGGTGACTACAAGCCGTTGGCGTTGCGGAACGATACAGGCGCTTTGTGGGAGAATTATGTGATAAGCGAGCGAATGAAGCATAACTCGTATGGCGGTTTTTATGGCAAGAGTTATTTCTGGCGCACCCAGCAGCAACAAGAGGTAGACTATCTTGAGGACTACGATGGTGTATTGCACGCCTACGAGTTCAAATGGAGCCCTACGAAGCAACCTCGGTTGACGGACACCTTCGCCAAAGGCTATCCAGAGCATACATTCGCGGTGATTACGCCGGAGAACTATCAGGATTTTGTATGTGGCAAGTAAAAACACTTTGCTGGTTACAGAAAAAGTTGTATCTTTGCAGTTTGAATACAAAAACTATATATTATTGATAATAAACTGATACATATATGAATATTTCTTTCGATTGGCTTAAAGAGTATGTGGATATTGAGGATATGAC